>NZ_JBKQOU010000188.1:0-5809 GCF_052145335.1 Rhodoblastus sp. | reverse complement strand
TGTTCACCGTGATCGTCGGCGTCGGGCAGATGTTCGTCATCACGCTCGGGCCCGGCAACGTCGACCTCTCGCTGCCCGCCAACATCGGGCTGGCGAGCGCGGTGGCGATGAAGACCATGGGCGGCGACGACTCGCTCGTCGCTCTCGGCCTCGTGGCGGCCCTCGCTTCCGGATTTGCAGTCGGCGTCGCAAATTATCTCGTGATCCGTGCTTTGCGCATCCCGCCGATCATCGCGACCCTGTCGGCGAGTTTCATCATCCAGTCGATTGACATTTCCTATGGCCGCGGCCTGCAGATCAAGCCTCCTCCAGGCTTCGCGAACTTCACCAACATTGAAATCGCAAGCGTTCCGCTGCTCGCGATCCTGGCGGCGCTGCTGGCCTACGCCGCGAATGTGGCGCTCCACCGCACGATCTGGGGTCGTTCGGTGCTGGCGATCGGGCAGAACATCCGCGCGGCCCGCCTGGCGGGGATCAAGGTCGAGCCGGTGCGGTTCGCCGCCTACGCGCTCTGCGGCCTGCTAGGAGGCCTCGACGGCGCGCTGCTCGCCGGCTATTTCCGCGGGGCCAACGTCGACATCGGCAACGAATATCTTCTTGCTTCCATCGCCGTCGTAGTCATCGGAGGGACGTCGGTGTCCGGCGGCAATGCGAACCTCCCCGGCGTTTGGGGCGGGGCTTTGTTTCTGGTGCTCCTGCTCACCATGCTGAACACCTTCGGCGTCAGCGCTGGCGTGCGGCTGGTGGCGACGGGACTCATCATCGTGGCGGTTATTGCAGCAGCCGGCGGGGAGAAAAGACCGAGGTGAACTAGGGGTCACTACACGATTTTTCCAAAATCGCACGCAAAGAAAAAATGCCAATGAAATCAGGACAGTTCCAAATTTGGCATGGGGAGTCGCCTCGACTTCTGGGGGCTAGTCGTCAGCACGGTCCCGTTTCCAACCAGCCCCGACGCCGCCGCAAACGCCGATGGGATCAGCCAACCCTGCTAACGTGCAGTTTTGAACAAATCGTCTGGTGACCCCTAGTTGCGGGTCGCGACCGCGAACGTCGCAAGTGGGCAGGCAACCGGGCGTTCCCAGGTGAGACTTGTATGCGCAGTCTCCGCCCTGAGGGGGCATTCATCGTGGCCAGCACGCGAGCGCGACGAACGGCTTGCCGACTTTCGATGGTCGACATCGCAAATGGCCGCCAGACGCCGGTCGCCTGGTTCGCCTTCCGTCGGGTCGACGACAAGTCACAGGGGACGGACGCTGCGGGTCATTCCTCGTTCCTCAGTCAGATGCCGCCTCGCATGGTATGGCCCTGGCCGCCATGTTTCGGCTACCGTCGTCCATGACAATTTTGCGACGATCGGGATGGCGTGCAGGTGTCGACTTTCGTTTGGGCGGCGGTGTTGCTGCATGCGCTGTGGAATTCGGTCGTAAAAAGCGCCGGCGACAAGTTCATGAGCTCGGCCCGCGTCGCCCTGTGGACGGGCGTCGTCGCCGTGTTTGTCAGTCTGGCCACGCCGGCGCCGTTGGCGGCGTCACTGCCGTATGTGATCGCTTCGGCGCTCATCCACGTCCTCTATTTCCTGCTGGTCGGCCGCTTATATCGCAACGCCGATCTGTCCGTCGCTTATCCGCTCATGCGCGGTCTGGCGCCGCTCGTCGCGAGTGGCATAGCCGCCGTGACGCTGCATGAAGTCCCCGGCGCGGTCGCGCTCGTCGGTGTACTGGCGCTCGTCGCCGGTGTGGCGACGATGGGGCTTTCCGGTCTCGCCCATGGGCGCATCGACCGCGTCACGCTCGTTCTTGCGCTTTTCAATTCAGTGATTATCGCGACCTATTCGGTCGTGGATGGCGAGGGCGCCCGGCTTGCCGGACCCGACGCACTGCACGCCTTCGCCTACAACGCGTGGTCGGACGGCTTGACCGCGGCGCTCTATCTACCGGTTGTCCTGGCGCTGCGGGGCAAGTCCGCCGGCCCGGAATTCGTGCGTGATCCTCTGCGAAGCGCCTTTGCCGGCCTCGCTGCATTCGGCGGCTACGCAATCGTCGTCTGGGCGATGACGCAGGCCCCTATAGGAGCGGTCGCAGCGCTGCGGGAATGCTCCGTCGTGTTTGCCGCGATCATCGGCGTCGCATTCCTCGGCGAACCTTTCCGCGGCGCGCGCGCCGGCGCGGCGTTGCTGATTGTCGGCGGGGTGATCGCGCTGCGGCTCGCTTGACGCCATCGAACGCTGGCCCAAAGGGACCGGAGTCTGGACGACCCCGAGCAATGCATAGGCTCGAGCATCGCCGCTTATCGGAAGCTCGACGTGGCTTGGGAAATTTTGACGATGTTCATTTTGAGTTTTTGTGCCAGGGGAGGCTCCGCCGCTCATGAAGACCGCCGACTTTGTTGTTTCGAAACGTCCGAGACTTTCCGAAGTTCAGCGTTTCCCGAAGGTCGAGTTCGCCGACTACGAGCGCCGTCTTGGGGAACTTCAATAAACGCTTCAACGCGTTCAGCAGGCCTTTCTCGGGACGGTCCAGCGCGCTGTCCTCGTTCTTGAGGGTTGGGACACTGCGGGCAAGGGCGGCATCGTTCGCCGCTTGGGGTGGGCGCTCGACCCGCGTAGGCCTCAAGGTGCATTCGATCTCTGCTCCGAGCGAGCGTGAGAAGTCGCTGGATTACCTCCAGCGTTTTTGGGAGCGCCTGCCACAGCACGGCCAAATCGTCGTTTTCGACCGCTCCTGGTACCGCCGCGTCCTCGTCGAGTGCGTCGAGAGCTTCGCCAAGCCGGCCGAATGGCATCGGGCCTACGAAGAGATCAATGACTTCCAGCGCATGTTGATCGCCGAGGACACGCGGCTCATCAAGCTGTTTCTGCACATGACCGCTAATGAACAGTTGCGCCGATTTCGAAGTCGGCTCAACGATCCGCTCAAGCGCTGGAAGCTGTCCTACGAGGATTTCCGCAATCGCGCCGCTGGAAGGAATACAAGGCGGCGATCGAGGACATGATGCAGAAGACCTCAACTCGTCATGCGCCATGGCATCTGATCTCGGCCAACGACAAGCCGCAGGGGAGGCTGGCTGCACTGCGCATCATGGTCGATCGTCTGTCCAAGAATGTGTCATTGGATCCGCGCCCGCTCGATCCGAAAGTGCTCGAAGCGGCGGAGTCGCTATTGGGAGTCTCCGTTCTGGCAAATGGTTTGCCGTCCAAATGGAACTCGCTGACTTCCGACGTTCATTAGCATTTCCCCCAACTTTCCGCGGGTTGTTCACTCGGTCTTTGAGCGATAAAGGCCGCGCCGAGGAACCAGACACGCGAACCAGGAGTCACGGGAATTCCTCGTAAACCGACGAAACGGAGAGCAAAGGCCGCTGTTCGTATCCAGTACGGCGCGCTGCCCTACCGGTTCACGGAAGACGCTGCACTGGAGGTCCTTCTTGTGACCACGCGACAGTCCAGACGCTGGATCGTTCCAAAGGGTTGGCCGATAAAGGGATTGGGCCCGGCCAAGTCAGCCGCGAGGGAAGCTTTCGAAGAAGCAGGGGTGCGCGGAAAGATTGGCGCAAAGCCGCTGGGCCTCTTCACTTACGACAAGCTGCTCGACGAGGCCGGCGTCAGGGCGACGTGCGAAGTGAGAGTCTATCCGTTGCTGGTGAAGCGACAAAGCGAAGTCTGGCCCGAGTTCGCACAGCGGACAACCCAGTGGGTCGAACCGAGCAAGGCGATCGCGCTGATCAAGGAGCCCGGCCTCCGGAAGATTGTCGCCTCGTTCGCAAAGCGAGCCGCGTCCGCCGCCAGCAAGTCGGTCTCCTGAACGGGAATTCTCGCGGTTTTTAGAGTGGTCCGTCGTCGCCGTCGTGGGCGAGTCTACTGGGCATCAGGTCCCCGGCGGCCTCAAGCACCGGGTAGGCGGCGCCGGCCACGAGGTGATCGTTCAGACGCTTGATGTCGCGCAGGAGGTCGAGCGGCGTCGCCTGCGGCGGGGAGGCGTCGCGACGGTCGCGTAGCCGGGCGAAGTGGGCTTTGATCGCATCGGCCTCCCGGCGCCTGAATTCCTCTTTCTGTTGCGACAGAACTCTGGCCGCGTGGCGGTCACCGGTCACGAACACGGACGCCGCCGAGCGAAGGTTGCCGCGGACAGCCTCGAAAACCTCCTGGATTGCCTGCTCGTCGTCCGGCCTTAGGTCAGTCCCGCGCTTGAGGAGCTTGCCGACGAAGCCCGCGATGTTCCGCTCCACGACATCGCCCGCGCCTTCGAGGTTCACCGAGAATGCCAGCACGGCTTCGAGGCGGCGATGCTCTTCGTCGCTCAGACTTTCCGGGTCGAGACGGGTCAGGTAGCGCTTGATCTCGCCATTGAGCGCATCGAGCACGTCGTCCGATTTTCGCGCCCGCGCGACGGCCTCGCGGTCTCGCGAACGCAGGGAATCGGCGGCGTCTTGGATCATCGAATCGAGGACGTCGACCATCCTCAGCGCCTCTCGCGCGGCGTGACCAATGGCGATCGAAGGGGTCTCCAGCGCCGCGTCGTCGAGATACAGCGGACTTGCGGGGTCGGCGGCGGCGAGGCGCTGAGGCATCAGGCGTTCGAGGACGCGCGCTAGCGGGTCGAGCAAAGGCAGAAACGCCAGAACCAGAACGACGTTGAACGCGGTGTGGAAATCGGCGACCGCACGAGAGAAATTCGGCTCGATCTGGACCAGGCCGATACCGATCGGCGTCAGAAGCGGCAATGCGATTGCGGCGCCGACCAGGCGCGTGACGACGTTTCCCACCACCACTCGCCGGCCCGCCGCATCTCCGCCGCGCGCGCCTTCGATGAGCGGATTGAGCGCCGTCCCGATGTTCGCGCCGATGATCAGGGCGAGCGCGGCGTTGAGAGGAATGACGCCCTTTTCGGTGAAGGACATGACCAGCAACGCGACCGCAACGCTCGAATGGGCGGCCCAGGCAAGCATGGCGCCGAAGGCGACGGAGATCAGGCGGTCGGTCGCGATTGCGCCCATGAGGATCCTGAGGCTCGGGACATCTTCGTAGGGCGTGATGATTTCCAGGAGCTGGGGCAGGGCGATCAGCATCAGCCCGAGTCCGATCGAGACGCGGCCGATGTCGCGCGCACGGGCGCCGCCCGTCCTGAACATCGCTACCCTCGAGAGCAAGAGCAGCGGCGACAGTCTCGAGACGTCGAACGATAGAACCTGCACAATCAGAGTCGTGCCGACGTTCGCGCCGAGCATCACGGCCAGCGCCGGAACGAGGGCGACGAAGCCGGCGCCGGCGAACGAGGCGATCATCAGGCCGGTCGCAGTGCTGCTCTGCAGAGTGGCGGTGACGCCGAGGCCGGCGGCGGCGGCTTTGATCCGGTTGTCGAGCGCATGGCCGAGGAACCGTCTCAGATCGGACCCGAAGGCGCGCTGCACGCCGCTCTGCACCATGTGAACGCCCCACAAGAGCAAGGCGATCGCGCCGGCGAGGTTGAGGAGCGTCAGCGTCGCGTCCAATGGCGCCTCCTGTGATCATGTCGAGGGCCCGCGCCAAGCCAAAAAGCTCGCGGACGGTCGTGTAAACGCACGAGCGAGCTTTAGTTCAGAATTGGGCCAAAATGCTCAAATGACGTTGCTGGCTTAGGAGGGTGGTTGAAGCTTATGCGCGCGCCTGGCGCGGCGACGGGCCAGGCGAAGCGTCCCTGAGCGTGGGCTTTTAGAGCAATCGCCGGTCACGCTATCGAAAATTGCGAGAGCGGTTCCGGGTGATCTCGGGCTGGCCGGCCAGCGGGCCGGCCGCGTAACGGGCCAGCACCTCGGCCCCGGCGTCCCGCAG
>NZ_JBKQOU010000187.1:0-10432 GCF_052145335.1 Rhodoblastus sp. | reverse complement strand
TGCAGACCCGTCTCGACGCGATGAAAGCCGTGGCGCCGAAGGTCATGGCCTTCTACAACAGCCTCAACGACAAGCAGAAGCAAGAATTCGTTCGCTTGCGCGACCACATGATGCGGTTTGGCTGGGAAGAGCGCCACGGCGTCGCGGGTTGGGGCCCTGGTCTTCAAATGGATGACGACCTCGACGAGAAATGATCTCTATCCTCATGAGGACAAAACCGCATCGGCGCCCGCCGGTGCGGTTTTTCTTTGCCTGCCTTGGCGCTCAAGGCCCAAGTGGAAGCGGACCTTATCCTGGCATATCCTCGGGCAACCATCCGCACCCGCGCGGCCCCCTCCAAAGGAAAACATTATCAGCCTCCGGGCGGGATGTTTGCGTCGGGGTTCTCATCCACCCAACCGGTGAAAACTTGCCAAGCCAAGGCTAACAGGGTCGCGCCGACGAACATCCAGATGATCCCACCCGTCGCCATGCCGCCAAGCGCGCCGACGAGGATGACGGGCATCGGCACGTCCACGCCGCGACCGAGCAGCAGCGGCTTGAGCACGTTGTCCGCCATGCCGGAGACGAGCAGAAGTGCGGTATAGAAAATAGCCTCGCCTGTGCCTCCGCCGCCGCGCGACCAAATCCAGATGATCGCCGGCAGCGTCACGATCACTGCGGGAATCTGGGCGATGCCTAGCACCAGAACCACAGCGGCGAGCGCGCCGGCCCACGGCACTCCAGCGATGAGAAGGGCAAGGCCGACGAGGATCGCCTGGATGAGCGCCACCCCGACCACGCCCAATGCGACGGCGCGAATGGTCGCGATGGAGAGCCGCGCGAGTCTCGCCCCGCGCGGCTGTCCGGCGACGCGCTCGAAGACGGACAGGCAACCGCGGGCGCCGTTTTCCCCGAAGGCCAGGAAGATGCCGGCGAGGATGAGGGCGCCGAGAAAGGCGAGCAGACCGCCGCCGATCCTGGCGACGAAGCCGAGCGCCGCGCGAGCAAGATCGCCGATCTTCGGTTGCATGCTTTGCACGAGGGCGGGTAGATCGTCGTGCGCCCCGCTCCATGCGGCGTGAAGCTTCCCGCCGATGAGCGGCCACGCGGCAACGGTCTCGGGCGGAGACGGGATCCGCAATGTATTCTGTTGCACGGCCTGGATCAGGGTCCGAATGGAATCGCCCAGCGAACTCATCAATACGCCGATGGGCACGACGAACGCGACGATCCCGAGCAGCACCAATAGTGTCGCGGCGAGCCCGCGCCGTCCGCCAAGACGTGCAGCGACGAGGGCGTGCAGTGGGTAGAGAATCACCGCGAAGATCAGGGCCCAAATCGCGAGCGGAAGGAAGGGGGCGAGAACGCGATAGCAGAGCGACGCCATACCGAGCAGGAGGGCTCCGCGGATCAGCACCTCGAGGAGGCGGCGCGCGAGGCGCCGTTCGAGGTCCTCGTTGGGTGTGGAGAACGGCGTCATGATCGAGTCACCACGCGATTTGAAAATCACATGCTAAACTGAATATTCACGGAATCAACGCCGCTCGCACTCGCAGACCGGGCGGGTCGAATTGACTTTTGCGGGCGACTCATCGGCAAAACAAAAGACTGAGGGGGCCAGCCGACGACGAGTTGCGACGTCGTCCCGGTCGGCATTATGTCAGTAAAGCGCTCCGCCGCCAGCGGCAGTCGGATGGAGCATATGTTCCGCGCCACCCAGGCTGAGGGTCAATCAGCCAGCATTACTCCCAAGGGCCGCGAGGCTCTGCCGTTCTGCGAAGACGGGCTTTTATTGTTGCGGCGGCTTTGCAGGGGCCGTCGCCGCAGGCGCCATCTCGGCAGGGGTCTTGGGACCTGTACGCATCTCATGCCGTCGCTCATGACGAGTTGCGCGCCTCGCATGCCGCCGCTCGTGGCGACCGGCGCGCCGCGCCTGACGCCTTTCCATCCCGGCGGTCTGGGCCTCGGCTTCGGTCGCAGTCAGCAACGTTGCAGGCGCCGTCAATCCTAAGGCGAAGGCCAACCCCAGAAGGGAGAACGTGCTTCGCCGCGAAACCATTTCCGACTCGTTCTGCTCGTTCATTTCAAGCCCTCTTTTCGCTTGCGGGAAACAGCCCGCCTTTCCTCCCATGGCGAAGGCTTCATCCGGCATGCGCCGGTTCGCAAGCCAGCCATGTCAGAGTCTCTCGCGATTAAATGACTTTGGCAACATCGCACAATTACGGGCGACATTCTGGCGGACGACGGAGTAGACCGCAGTATAATTCCAGTCACCAAGCCGCGCATGAGGCCGGGGGACTGTCGCAATTTTGCCTCTCCAATGCGTGCCGGTTTTTCGCACATGTTGGGATTGTGCGTCGCAGGGCGTATGATCGGGTGCTTCCGGCATGACATCGGGGCCCATTGTGAGCGGAACGTTTGGAAAGGCGGCGGACGTCCTGAGGCGATATTTCGCCGCTGACCTCATACCCGGCCTAACGACCGCCGCCGTCGTCCTGCCCAAGGCGCTCGCCTACGCGACGATCGCTGAGCTACCGGTGCAAGCAGGTCTGTTTTCGGCGCTGGTCCCAATGACGATTTACGCCGTCCTCGGCACTTCGCGTCTGTTGAGCGTCAGCACCACCACGCCGATCGCGATCCTCTGCGCCAGCGCGATCGGAGAAGCGCTCGCGGCCGATCCCGCGCTCGACCCTCTCGTGGCGTCGGCCACGCTTTCCATCCTCGTCGGGGCGATGCTGCTGGCCGCGCGCGTCTTGCGTTTTGGCTTTGTCGCCAATTTCATTTCGGAGCCGGTCCTGACCGGGTTCAAGGCCGGCGTCGGCTTGGTGATCATCGTCGATCAATTGCCCAAACTGCTGGGAATCCACATCCAGAAAGCGGGTTTCTTCCGCGACGTGGCGTCGATTTTCACACACCTGACCCAGATTTCGTGGCCCACGCTCGTGGTCGCGCTGGCGACCCTTGCGATCATCGCGCTTTCCAAGCGCTTCCTGCCGAAAGCCCCCGCTCCGCTACTCGCCGTGGCCGTGGGGATCGCGGCTTCCGCCATCGTCGGCCTCGAAGCCTCGGGCGTCAGCGTCGTGGGGGCGATCCAGGGCGGGCTTCCCACGCTGAAGCTGCCACGGCCCGAGCTATTCGAGGATATGTGGCCGGCGGCCGGCGGCATCGCCCTGATTTCCTTCACCGAGTCGATCGCTGCGGCGCGCGCTTTCGTCCGCCCGGGCGATCCGCCGCTCGACGCCAATCGCGAGCTGTTCGCGCTCGGCGCCGCCAACGCCGCGGGCGCCTTCATCGGCGCCATGCCGGCCGGCGGCGGAACCTCCCAGACCGCGGTGGCCCTCAACGCCGGGGCGCAAACGCAAGCGACGTCGATCGTGGTCGCGGCGGCGGCTCTCGCGACGCTTCTCTTCCTGGCCCCAGTCCTCGCGCTCATGCCCCACGCCACTTTGGCGGCCGTGGTGATCGCCTATTCCATCGGGCTCGTGGATTTCGCGGGCATGGCGGCGATCCGCAAGGTGCGGAGCATCGAATTCCATTGGGCGGTGGTCGCCTGCCTCGGCGTCATGACGCTGGGAACGCTCAAGGGCGTCATCGTGGCCATTGTGCTCTCGCTTGGGAGCCTCATCCGCCTCACCAACGATCCGCGCGTCGACGAAATCCTGCGCATTCCCGGCTCGCATCGCTTCCGACCGCGCGAATCGGATCATCCCAGCGACGAGGCGATCCCAGGGTTGCTGATCGCCCGGCCGGTCGGGCGCATCTATTTCGGCAATGCCGAAAATGCCGGAGCGAAATTGATGGCGTTGATGCGCGCGGCTTCCCCGCGCGTGTTTCTGCTCGATTGTTCGGCGATACCCGGGCTCGAATATACGGCGCTGAAAATGCTGGTCGAAGCCGAGTTCCGGCTGCGCGAGTCTGGCGTGGAGCTGTGGCTCGCCGCCCTCAATCCCGAGGCGATGGAACTCGTCCAGCGCGCCGAATTGGCGGAAAAGCTGGGACGCGCCCGCATGTTCCGCACTGTGGAGGAGGCGGTCGCGGCATTCGAAGCGCGGGGCGCCGCCGGCGAACCCAAATCCGCGACTTGAGCGATAAGAAGACCGAGAAAGACCGCGGCGGCGACCGGTCTCACGGACGTTGGAAATTGTCCGCCCGATAGCGAGCGCCTTAGCCTACGCTTGCCAAAGGTTAAAATAAGAATAGCGTTTCAGATCATGCTCGACGACTGCCCAACATGGCCAACGCGATTGTCGCTAAAAGCCGCCGCAGTTTTCGAATGGCGCAACGACCCGTATGCATAGGGAGGCGAGCCGATGCCGGAGGCGAACAACGTTCAGTTGGTTCAATCGATTTACGCCGCTTTCGCCCGCGGGGACATAGAATCTGTCCTTGCGGCGACCGATCCCGACATCGCCTGGATTTCAAATGCCGATCCGGCGCTGCTTCCGTTCGGTGGCGAACGCAGGGGAATCGAAGGAGTCCGGTCGTTTTTTCGCGAACTGGCCGCGAATATCGAGTTAGATTCTTTTCAGCCGCGTGAATTTTTGGGCGGTTCCGATTTCGTTGCGGTGCTTGGCCGTTCGATCAGTCGTTCGAGAGCGACAGACGAGCCATTCGAAGACGACTGGATGCATTTGGTCAGGATCCGTCATGGAAAAGTGACCGAGTTTCGTCTTTTTAACGATACCCACGCGCTGGTGCAGGCCCATTTCGGCGGTGATATTCACTCTGTCTCCGTGGCGCCGTCAGAGGCGAAAGAGTCGTTCCAGCACTGACGTCGCATGGGATTCGGGCAAGCCAACGGGTCGCTGGTCAGTAGGCGACAGCCCGCAATTTCTTTGTGTCCTCGGGAGGAAATGGCTCCTTGCGTAACGGACTCCACCAAAACCGGGAGGAAGTTCCGGGAACCAGTTCAGGCGGATATCTCAACCGACGCTTTTGTTTTTTGTGGAAGCCGTTATCTTTCTCAAATAGGCCAACCGTCCGACGACGCGGGTGATGATACGGGTGATTTGATCCTCCAGGTGACGCCGCCGCGCGCGCCGCAAGACTTCCAGATTCGGCCTCGTCTGTCCGCCAGCGCCGACGCGGACTTCCGGCGGCAAATTGTTCTTGTCGAGGCGCCGGCGGGGTTCGGCAAGACCTCGCTGCTGGCGCAATGGCGGCGCGAGTTCCTCGCCGCCGGCGAAGTGGTGGCATGGCTGACGGCGCAGGACATTGACGAACCCCAGCGTTTTGCACAGGGACTCGCGCTGGCGTTTCGAGTCGGCGCCGGACGGCCGAAATTCGGCCGTGCGCTGCTCGATTCCGAGAGTCCGAGAGGGTTGGAAGACGTTACCCTTTGGTTGGCCGAAGTCGCCCAAACCGCCGTGAGCGCGGTTTTGATCGTCGATCGCGCACATCTCCTTCCCCAGGCTTCGCTCGACGCCCTGGCCTATCTTTCACGGAACCTTCCGGCCAATCTGCGGCTGGTCATCTCGTCGCGGGCGAATTGCAAGCTCGGTATCGACGATCTCGTCGCCTACGGCGAATGTGTCGTCATCGGCGCCCAGGCCCTACAGTTCCGTCTCGAGGAAACCACGCAATTGGTCCGGTCCCGTCTCGGCGCCGCCGCGGGCCTGGACATAGCCGTGAAGTTGCAAGAGTACACCGAAGGTTGGCCCCTGGGGTTGCAACTTGTTCTGTCGATCATCGGGCGCAGTGGCGATTCCCGATCTGAAGTCGCAGCCCTGGAATGGCAGGGAGGAATTTCGCATTCGCGGTTCCTTGGCCTCCTTTTGTCGGATCTGGATCCTGAGGACGTCGCCGTTTTGACGCGTGTCTCCATCCTCGACGATCTCCACCCCGATCTTTGCCGCTTCGTCCTCGGAAGCCATGAAGGCGGTCGCCTTGAACGGATTTCCAGCGACACGGCGGTTTTCGTCGCGGCGGAGAACACAGAGTGGTTCAGAATGCACTCATTCGTGCGCAATGAACTTCGGCGCCGTTTCGCCAACCTTTCGTCGGAGGAGCAAAGTGAACTGCATGCGCGCGCCTCACTTTGGCTCGCGGAACGCGGCATGGCCGAAGCGGCCGCGCTTCACGCGCTCGCCTCGGGCGCCAGCGAGCGGGCGTATGAATTGGCGGAACGAAGCCTTTACGAAGCCTTGATCCACCGCGGGCGGCAGGGGGCCGTCGAAAATCTGTTGGCGCGGATCAAAACCGAGGAGTTCGACAAGCGGCCAAAGCTGCTGCTGACCAAAGCATGGTCGCTCGCCATAAGCGAGAGGCATGAGGAAGCGAGCAATGTCGTCTCGCGCCTCCTGGCCCGGCCGGATGTGAGCGACGCCCTGCGTTGCGAATGCGCGTTGGTCCTGAGTGGGGGAGCGATTTTCGCCGACGACCCCGACGCTTTCGCCCGTTTGCACGATCCATGGGCCAAGGCGCCGCCCTTGACTGATCCGATCCTGTTGCATGTTCACGCCAACCGCTCGGGCTTTCGCATGTTGATCGAGGGCAATCCGCCCATGGCCCGCCTGCGGCTGAAACAATCCCCGCAATATGAAACCGGCGTCGCGCACGCCTATCTGAGCCGATGGACAGATTTCATCTGCGGACTCAGTTACCTCTGGGAAGGACAGATTTCGACGCTCGAGCAATCGTTGCCCGCCAGACTCGCGCAGATCGAGGACGAACTGGGGCGACGGCATCCGCTCGCGGCCATGACGGCGGCCCTGCTTGCTACAGCTTTCTGGGAAAGCGGCCGGCCCGACGCGGCAGAGGCGCTGCTCGCAAATCGCCTCGACGTGCTGGAGCGCAGCGGCGCCCCCGAAGCGGTGCTGCTCGGCTATCGAACGCTGGCGCGGATATCCTCGGCGAAGGGCGCCGAGGGCCAGGCTCTCGAATTTCTGGGCGGCCTTCATGCGATAGGTCAGGCCAGAAATCTGCCGCGCCTTCGCATCGCCAGCCTCGCCGATGAAGTCCGCCTGAATTCGCATCGTTTCCGGGCGAGCACGTGCGCCGGCCTGTGCGCGCGTATCGACGAACTGCTGGCCGACGAGAGCCTGCCCCAGGGACTTTTTTGGCGGCGGAATGTTGGCCTGCTCGCCGACACGGCGCAGGCTTACGCCAGGATCGCGGCCCGGGACTGGACAGGGGCCTTGGGGCCATTGCTTCGCGCGGAGGAGGCGGCGCAAAAAATGCGGCTGGGGCGGCTGCGCATCGAGCTCCTGGGATTGCGCGCCTTCGTTCTGTCCCGGACGGGCCAGGATTCGATCGACTTGCTAAGGGAGGCCGTCGACCTCGCCCGGTCGCATGGTTTGCAGCGTGTTTTCGCCGACGCCCATCCTGCGCTTGGAGTCTGGGTCGAGGAGGTCGCCGGCGGTCGCGGCGGAGAAGAGACCCGGCTGACCGCGGACCGTCCGCTCCCTGCGAGGATTGTCGCGCCAGCCGCCGCCGGGCGGGCTGCGCCCAGTTCGGCGTTGACGCCGAAGGAACGGCAGGTCCTCGAACTGCTCGGCCAAAACTTCTCGAACAAGGAGATCGGCAACGCCATGCAGGTCGGCGAGGAGACGATCAAGTGGCACGTGAAAAACCTGTTCTCCAAGCTGAACGCTGCTTCGCGGAAACAGGTGGTCATGCGCGCGCGCCTGCTGGGATTTCTGACGCAGGAACCCTGACATCGAATATTGCGTTTGTCCGAGGACGGATCGTGACGTGCAGGGCGGCATCCAGACATGGTTATTCCTTCAGCTGCCATGCCGTCCGCCAGCCGTCCCAACGGGCTGCTCACCTCGCTTCCCCCCTGAAATGGATTAGCTCCCCCCCGTCGTGGGGGGGATACGCGTTCGCGGGTCTAATTTATAAAAAATGAAACGCCGGTTCAGACGGGCTTCGCGAGAAAAGCGCCGCTGCCCGGCAGGGAGGAACTCCAATGACCATGAACGCAGCCAATTCAACGATCGTCAACACCCCTGCCATCGTTCCGGCTTCCTCGCTCGGCGCCTCGATCCGCGTGGAGCAACTGAC
Source organism: Rhodoblastus sp. (assembly GCF_052145335.1). GTDB lineage: Bacteria > Pseudomonadota > Alphaproteobacteria > Rhizobiales > Beijerinckiaceae > Rhodoblastus. The sequence continues at coordinate 2,446 of NZ_JBKQOU010000187.1, read as the reverse complement.
TTGCGCGATCGGCGCGGAGCTTCAGAACGTCAGCCTCGGCGCCGCCAGCCGCGACCCGGCGCTGGTCGCCGAGATCAAGTCCCTGCTCTTGCAGCACAAGGTGCTGTTCTTCCGCGACCAGGACATTTCCCGCGCGGAGCATGTCGCTTTCGCCCGGCATTTCGGCGAACTCGAAGACCATCCGGTCGCCGGCAGCGACCCCGAAAATCCGGGGCTGGTGCGCATCTACAAGGATCCGGGTTCGCCCAACGACCGCTATGAGAACGCCTGGCACACCGACGCCACCTGGCGGGAAAAGCCGCCGATGGGCTGCGTGCTGCGCTGCGTCGAATGTCCCCCGGTCGGCGGCGACACGATGTGGGCCAATATGGTCCTCGCCTATGAGAACCTGCCGGAACACATCAAGACCCGGATCGCCGGACTGCGCGCGCGCCACAGCATTGAAGCCTCCTTTGGCGCGGCCATGCCCATCGAGAAGCGCCTGGCGCTGAAGGCCCAGTTCCCCGACGCTGAGCATCCGGTCGTCCGCACACATCCGGAAACGGGCGAGAAGGTTTTGTTCGTGAACGCTTTCGCGACCCATTTCACCAATTTCCACACGCCGGAAAACATTCGCTACGGCCAGGACTACGCCCCCGGCGCCGCCCTGCTTCTCCAATACCTCATCAGCCAGGCGCAGGTCCCGGAATATCAGGTCCGCTGGCGCTGGAAGCCCAACAGCATGGCGATGTGGGATAACCGGTCCACGCAGCACTACGCCGTGATGGACTATCCGCCGTGCCATCGAAAGATGGAGCGCGCCGGCATCATGGGCGACACGCCCTTCTGACGCCGCTCCCGGCCTTGCGCCGGAAGCAGATCCTCAAAAAACTCGCAACTCAAAACGCAAGAGAGAGCTCATGAACTTCCTCGATGGTTCCCTGTTTCCCGAAAACCAGGAAAAACTCGTCATCACCTGCGCGCCCTATGGGCCGGAATGGATGCCCTCCGATTTCCCGGAAGACATTCCGGTCACCATGGATGAGCACGTCCAGAAGGCGGTGGACTGCTACAACGCCGGCGCGACCGTGCTTCACACCCATGTCCGCGAATTGGACGGCAAGGGCTCGAAGCGGCTCTCGATGTTCAACGAACTGCTCGCCCGTCTGCGCGAAGCCGTGCCGGACATGATCCTGCAGGTCGGCGGCTCGATCAGCTTCGCGCCGGAAGGCGAGGGCGAGGTCGCGAAATGGCTGAGCGACGATACCCGCCACATGCTGGCCGACCTGAATCCGAAGCCGGACCAGGTGACGATCGCCATCAACAGCAACCAGATGAACGTCGTCGAGCAGATGTGCGAGGCCGATCTCGTTGGCACCTCCATGGCGGATCCGGCCAATTACCGCGCCTACCGCGAGATGACCATTCCCGCCGGCCCGGAATGGGTCGAGGAGCATATCCGCCGCCTCAGCGCCAACGGCATCCAGACCCATTTCCAGCTCGCCAACATCACGCAGATCGAGACGGTCGAGCGCATGATGCGCCGCGGCGCCTGCAACGTGCCGCTGATCCTGACCTGGGTCGCGATCGGCGGCGGCTTCGACGCCCCGAACATTTACAATCTCGCCAATTTCGTCCGGGCGTGTCCGGATGGGTCGGTGCTGACGCTCGAAACCTCGATGCTGAACGTCCTGCCGCTCAACATGATGGCGATCGCCATGGGCCTGCATGTCCGTTGCGGCAATGAAGACAATATCTGGAAGCAGGACCGCAGCGGCAAGATGTCGAGCGTCGAGCAGATCGAGCAGCTCGTCCGGATTTCGCGCGAGTTCGGCCGCGAGATCGCCGACGGCAAGGAGGCGCGCCGCATCTATCGCATCGGCGAGTTCTACAACAGCGCCGACGAGACGCTCGCCCGCAACGGATTCGCGCCGAACCGCAAGCCCCTGCGGGCGATCCGGCAGGCAGCGGAGTAATCGGGACGATGACCGAACCGACCATATTGATCGTGCCGGGCTTGCGGGACCATGTTCCCGCCCATTGGCAGACGCTGCTCGCCGCGCGGCTTGACCGCGTGCGGACCGTCGAGCCGATGGGCCGCGCCGATCTCGATTGCAGGACCAAGGTCGAGGCGATCGAGCGGGAGGCCCAGGCGATCGACGGGCCGGTCATCATCGTCGCCCATAGCGGCGGCGCGGTGATGGTCGCGCATTGGGCGGCGCAAACGCGCCGCCCGATCCTCGGCGCGCTGCTCGCGACGCCGCCGGATTTCGAACAGCCGATGCCGGAAGGTTATCCGACGATCGAGGAAATGCGCGCGGGAGGCTGGTTTCCGGTCCCTCGCGCTCCTCTTCCGTTCCCCAGCATTGTCGCGGCGAGCCGCAACGATCCGCTGGGTCGTTTCGAACGCGTCGCGGAACTCGCCGGCTGCTGGGGCGGCCAGCTGGTCGACCTCGGCGAGGTCGGC
>NZ_JBKQOU010000186.1:0-3914 GCF_052145335.1 Rhodoblastus sp. | reverse complement strand
GAGGCCGGACTGCTCGAGCGCGAAACGGGCAAGCCGGTCAAAGTGCTTCGCGGCCTGTCGCTTGATTCGTTCCGGGCCGAGATGGCGAAAAGCAATGATCCGAGCCGCCGCATCATTGTCAATTTCCTGCGTATGCCGCTGTTCGGCCGGGGACACGGCCACTTCTCGCCGGTTCTTGGTTACCTGCCGGAAGAAGACCTTGTGTTCGTCGGCGACGTGAATGCTCAATTTCGACCGTGGGTCGTTCCAATGAGTAGACTTTTCGAAGCGCAGGACACGATTGACTCCTCCAGTCACGAGAAGAGGGGAGTGTTGGAGGTCGAGGCGCAATAACCCAGAACTTTATGGCCCCGTTCGCGCCGGCAGCCGTCGCGTCCGTCGACCGCATCATGTAGCGCATTGGTTAGATCATAAATGTGACGCCTCTCCTGCGCACCAACACCTCCTGTTCGATTTCGAAAACAGGAGTTACAGGAAAATCAGAGAGTTGCTTTCGCCTTTGTGGCGGTCTGCCTGGCGAGCGAGCAGGCGAGAAGCGACTTATTTTGAAGCGTCCAGTGTTTCGACGCCATCGCGGGTGACGCGATGGACCATGCAACAGACATTTTCTGGTTTCGGGACGCGACGCCACGGGCTGTCCGCCAAGGCGCGGCGCATGTCGGCAAGTCCGGCCTTGCGTCGCTCAGCGATGGAGGCGCGAGAGAATTCAGCGTCGCTGGAGGGAATCTGATCCTGCCCGGGGTGATAGACGATATGAACCAGATCAAGCCGCTGCTCGGGAAGGCGCGCATCAGGTTCGGTGAGCAATTGCATGGCGTGGCGCAGGTTGATTTTCGACGCCATCGCCTCGATATGCTGCGGCGTGGCGCTCGCAAACCGGATCTGCTTGACGCGCCAGGCGACTGCTTCCATATTGTCGGGGACCGGACCCTTGGCGCTCCATAGATCGATGATGAAAATCACGGTATGATCAGGAGGCATATCGCGTTGCACCGCCTCGAGGGGCGAATTCGAAACGCAGCCGCCGTCCCAGTAAAATTTTCCCCCAATCGGCGTAGGTGGAAAACCGGGCGGCAGGGAGCAACTGGCGATGACATGTTCGGGGCCTAAGCGACCAGACTTTTTCTGAGTGTCGAAAAAAACCAGCGAACCCGTTTCGATGTCGGTGGAGCCGACAGAAAGTCGCGTCAAATTGGCGTTGAGACGATTGAAATCGACCGTCGCCGCCAGCGTTTCATACAAGGGCGATGTGTCGTAAAAGCTCGTCGCCGCAATGCCCGGCGCAGCGAAATACGGGTTAATAACACGCGGCGTAAAGAACCCCGGCTGTCCCACGAGCAAGGTCGTCGCGAAGCTCAATCTATGTTCAAGGGTTTCAATCTGTACGCCGCCGGGCGCCGGCATTGGCGATGGCTGAGAGATCAATGAAGAGATCGATGGCCGAGAGATCGTCTCCCAGAATGTTTCCAGTTGCTCCAGCCGCCGCTCTGGAGCGTTGCCGGCAATAATGGCTCCATTGATCGCGCCCATCGATATGCCGCAAACCCAGTCGGGCTCGAACGCCTGTTCGCGCAAGGCCTGAAACGCGCCAATGTGATAGGCGCCCATGGCCCCGCCGCCCTGCAGAACCAGGACACATTTGGTTTTCTCGGGCTCGATGGCGCCATCCATTATGGCTTATCGCGCTGGTCTAGGCCAAGAATTGAGACTTTTGCCGTCGTGATTTCCGTGGGCCAGAGCACCTCGGTCAATCCTGTGGCGACGGCGACGCGTTGGGCGCCGCCGGCCTTGTAGGTGATGACGCCGCCGCCTGCCGCTCCGCCGATCTTCTGGCCCCATAATTCATGGCCGTCGCCGGTGTCGAGCGCATAAAAATTGCCGCCCATGTCGCCAAAGAACACGACGCCGCCGGCTGTCGGCGTCATTCCGCTCTGGACCGGATAGTTGGTCTTGGCGCGCCAGCGCCATTGGCCGCTGTCGGCGTCGACTGCGTAAACCCAGCCGGCCCAATCGAACACAGGATCCTGTTTTCCCCAGACATTGTAGGGGTTAAGCGAGGCTTCTCCGGACCAGGGCGCTCCAACCGGGGTCGCTTCCATCTTTTCCTTTGTCTGCAATGTCGCAGTCGAGCACCATTCCACCTCTCCGACGAGGACGAGATTGTTCTGTGGATCGTAGGCCGGTCCATTCCACTCCGCGCCGCCGATCGATCCCGGACAATAACGGACCGACTCGCCGGCGGCGAATGGAGCATCGGCGTTTTCGACCTTGGTCATCGGGTTGCGATAGAGCATTTTCGCAGTCGAAAGATCGAAGCCATAGAGATGACCGTCTTTCGGCGCGACGATCATCATGTTCCGGCCAGCGGCGGACTGGATCAGCACCGGCGCCGTGGACATGTCCCAATCGTGCCAGTCCTTCGGGACGATCTTGAAATGGGTCTTGTAGTCGCCGGTTTTGGCGTCGAGCACGACGACCGAGCCGGAATAGAGATTTTCGCCCTCACGCATGTCGGCTCCGAAATCCGGCGCCGGATTGCCGCCCGGAACGTAAAGCAGCCCCTTTTCGGGGTCGAGCGAGTAGGACGTCCAGGTCGCGCCGCCAGTGATCGGCGACCCTTCCGGCGTCTTCCAGGTCGAAGTGTCGAGCGGAGACCGCGCCTGCGGCCCGCGCTCGACATCACCGGGGGTTTTCGGGACGAGGTAGAACTCCCAGACGATTTTGCCGGTCTTGGCGTCGAGCGCATACATCCGGCCCTTGACGCCTTTGACGTCGCCGCCGGCGTTGCCGATGAAGACGAGGCCATTCCAGGCGATCGGCGCGGCGGGCGCGCTTTCGCCTCTTTTCGAATCGGCGATTGTGGTCTCCCACAGGCGTTTGCCGGTCTTGAAATCATAGGCCAGCACGCGGCCGTCCTGCGTGCCGCGATACAGCACGCCGTCGAGATAGGCTGGGCCCCGGCTGACGCCCTGCGCCGAGGCGGGCGTATAATCTTCGTGAACGCGCCAGTTCTGGCTGCAATCATTGGGATTGATCGAGAAAATATCATATTCGGTGGTGAAGACGAGAGCCCCCTGCACCTCGAGCAATCCGGTGTTGAAGCCGGTATATTGGCCGGTGTCGAAGGTGCATAACACCTTCAGGTTTTTGGCGTTCGCCGCCGTGATCTCGTCCAGCATCGAAAAACGCTCTGAGCGCAGCGTCTTGTTGTAGCTCGGCCAATCGGCGTCGACCGCGCCATGCAGCTCTGTCGCTTTCGTCAGCTTCGGAAGGCTGGCGGCGTCCGGAGCCCGTTCAATGACGATCGTTCCCTTTGGCGCATTCAAGTAACGAAAATAGTTGACGCCCATCGCCACGACGGGAACCGCCTCATCAAAATGCGTGTAGAGCACGCCTGCGACGACGGCGCCGAGCGCCACGACGGATACGCCGAGCCACTTGAGCTTGTTGTTCATCAGCGCCTCGCTATTTTTCGCGCAAATGTTTGGCGCATTCGAGATGCAATCTAAAATATCCTGCAAAGCTTATCTTGCATTGCCTCAGGAGCGTCGGAACAACTCAAACCCGGCAGAGCCGTTCCGTTTGGACGCTTGAAAATATTTGGCCGCTCCGGCAACAAGCGCCTAGAAAAATCGCCAGAACAGGCTCGCCCAGACGGCGCCGCCGATGGCGATGGCGCCCGCCATGGCCAGGACCGCGAAGGCCTGACGCGCTGACGAACCGGTCTTGGTCTGGGCGATGCGCCAAGCCAGATAAAGCGCCCAAAGCCCGGCCCCGATCAACAGAGTCGCGCGTAAAACTCCGACGAAGGGGAGGACGATTCCTTCCGCCTTGAGCATGGTGACGGTGAGCGAGGACAGGCCGAGAAAAACGCCGCAGCCCGCGACTGGAATCAAAGCCTGTGCGAGATGATG
>NZ_JBKQOU010000185.1:0-11918 GCF_052145335.1 Rhodoblastus sp. | reverse complement strand
ATTCGCCCTGCACGCCGATGACGAAGTTGTTGATCTGGTAGTTATAGCCAACGAAGCCGCCGCCAATCACGCCATTGTTGGTGCTGTTGTGGCTGAAGGTGTAGGGGTAGCCGGGAACCCAGAGGTTCGCGTTGCCCCAGGAGCCGCCGATGTCGAGACCGCCGTAGAAGCCGGTCCAGCTGAAGATCGGAGGGGGGGCGACATAGACCGGGGCTTCCTTGCGGGAAGGAAGATCGGCCGCGAAGGCCTGACCGGCGAGCGCCGCAAGGGCGACAGTGGAAAGAAGAAAATGACGCATAGGAGAAGCTCCTGTTTGGCACGGTTTGAAACTTTGCACTTGGCAGGAGATTACCCAAAAACGCGGTACTGGCACAGGATTCAGATCAAGGGAATTCGAGTTTGTCCGCAGGTGTTGCAGAAATGCTTCGTCGAATTTGAGGCAAATCCTGCAGCGGATTATGCTGAATGAGACACAAGTATTTGATATAATAGCTAATCTTGAAATAAGGAATCGCCATGGCGCCGGTTTTAAAGGGCGCTTCGGCAGGAACCTGATATTCTGTCAAGAAAAAAAAGAACGAGGTCCGATCAACTGTTTGTTATCGCAGCCGCTTCTCAATAGGTCGGGCGAGACGCCCTGCGGCAAGTGGGCCTTTCCGGGCGCGGACGGGCGGGGGTCATTCCGCCAACGCCTGCTTGTGGCCGGAAAGCGCCGCGCCGGCGTTCGGCCGCAGGCGCATGAAGATCAACGCCGAGGAGGCGGTGATCGCCGCGACGGCGAAAAAGGCCGGCGGGAAATCCTTGGCGCCGATATGGCCGTCTAGAGAGAAGCTGCGCGTGGCCTCGACCACGGCGGCGGCGATGGAGACGCCCGACGAAAGCGATAATTGCTGTACGACGGCGGAAAAGCTGGTGGCCTTGCTCATGGCGGCATGGTCGATATCGGCATAGCCCAGGGCGTTCAGGGCGGTGAATTGCAGCGAGCGGAAAAAGCCGCCGGCGAACAGCACGGCAAGCAGGATCGCCTGTGGGGTATCAGGCCGAAACAAGCCGTTGGCCGCTAGAAACACTGCGCTGATAAGACAATTGAACACCAGGGTGTTCTTGAAGCCGAAACGCTGCAGCGCCCTCGCGGCAGTGGCTTTCATCACCAGCGCGCCGGCGGTTGCGACGAAAGTGGTCAGTCCCGACTGGAAGGGTGTCATGCCGAAGCCGAGCTGCAGCAACAAAGGCAGCAGGAAGGGCGTGGCGCCGACGCCGATGCGGAACAGGAAACCGCCCAACAGGCTGGCGCGGAAAGTATCGATCCGCAGCAAGCGCAGATCGAGAATCGGATGGGAGGCGCGCAAGGCGTGCCCAATGTAGAGGCCCACGCAGATCAGGCCGAACAGGATCAGGCCGAGGTTGAAATGAAGGTCGATGAAGCCGCGCCCCAGCACCGTCAGCCCGAAAATCAGGCTGGACAGCCCGAAACCGCTGAGAAGGAATCCTCGGGCGTCGAAAGTGCTGATATTTTCCTCGCGGGTATCCGGAACATAAAGCGTCGCCAGTATCACGCCTAAAAGGCCGAATGGAACGTTGATCCAGAAATTCCAGCGCCAGTGCAGGTAGGTCGAGATGAAGCCTCCGAGCGGCGGTCCGAGAATCGGGCCGAGCAGCGCCGGAATGGTCAGGTAGGCCATGGCGCGCACGATCTGGCTGCGCTCGACCGAGCGGAACAGCACGAGGCGGCCGACCGGCGCCATCATCGCGCCGCCGCAACCCTGGAAGATGCGGGCGGCAACGAATTGCGGCAGGGTGCTCGACAAGCCGCACAAGATAGAACCGATGGTGAAAACGATAATCGCGGCGCGAAAAACCTTCCGGGCGCCGAAACGGTCGGCGACCCAGCCGGAAGCGGGAATGAACACTGCCTGCGCCAGCATGTAGGAGGTCATCGACAGTTTTAATGCGATCGGGTCCTGGTGGAGATCGGCGGCGATGGCGGGCAGCGAGGTGGCGACGATGGTCGAATCGAGCTGCTCCATGAACAGCGCGCAAGCGACGATCAGCGGCGTGAGAATGAACGGACGCAAAGCGCGGCTTTCGGCGGGCGGGACCGGCTTGGTTTAGCCTCTGGCGGTCGCGATTGGAACCTTTTAACGCGTCGCGGCGGTTTTGGCGCCACGCCGTGCATAAAAATTCAATGGCGCGGCGGATTTGTTTGAAACCTGCCATAGAAATGCTAAGAGCACACGCCAACTCGACGGAGCGCGGATCCTGCGCTCCACAACTTTTCCGCAGGACGTGTGAAGCGCCTTTTCGCCTCTCGTCTGAAGCGCCTTTGGAGCTGGCCATGAACCCGACCCCTCTGTTGACCGAAGCGTTGACGTTCGACGACGTGCTGCTGCGGCCCGGCCATTCGGAAGTCATGCCCTCCGGCGTTTCGATCAAGACCCGCCTCACCCGCAACATCGAGCTCAATCTGCCGATCATGTCCTCGGCGATGGATACGGTCACCGAGGCGCGGCTCGCCATCGCCATGGCGCAAGCGGGCGGAATCGGGGTCATCCACCGCAATCTCGAACCCGAGGAGCAGGCCGAGCAAGTGCGGCGCGTCAAGCGTTACGAGAGCGGCATGGTGGTCAATCCGATCACCATTTTCCCCGATGAAACCCTGGCCGACGCGCTCGACCTGATGAGCCGCCACTCCATTTCCGGTATTCCGGTGGTGGCGCGCGGCGCGGAAAACCGCGCCGGGAAGCTGGTCGGCATTCTGACCAACCGCGACGTGCGTTTCGCCGACGACCGGGCGCAGCCGGTGTCGGAACTGATGACCAAGAACCTGATCACCGTGCGCGAAGGGGTGACCAAGGACGAGGCGCGCCGCCTGTTGCACCAGCACCGCATCGAAAAGCTTCTGGTGGTGGATGAGGAGCACCGCTGTGTCGGCCTCATCACGGTCAAGGACATCGAAAAGGCGACCCTGCATCCCTCGGCCTGCAAGGACGAGGCGGGGCGGCTGCGCGTCGCCGCCGCTTCCACCGTCGGCGACAAGGGTTTTCTGCGCGCTGAAATGCTGATCGCCGCCGGCGTCGATTGCATCATCATCGATACCGCCCATGGCCATTCGCAATCCGTGCTCGACCAGGTCACGCGGGTGAAGCGCCTGTCGAATAATGTCGCGGTAATCGCCGGCAATATCGCCACCGCCGAAGGCGCCAAGGCGCTGATCGACGCCGGCGCCGACGGGATCAAGGTCGGCATCGGCCCCGGTTCGATCTGCACCACCCGCATCGTCGCAGGCGTCGGGGTGCCGCAGCTTACGGCGATTCTCGAAGCGGCCAGCGAAGCGCGCAAGGCTGGCGTCCCGGTGATCGGCGACGGCGGCATCAAATATTCCGGCGATTTCGCCAAGGCCATCGCCGCCGGGGCCGAATGCGTGATGATCGGCTCGCTGCTCGCCGGCACGGAAGAGGCGCCCGGCGAAGTATTTTTGTACCAGGGCCGCTCGTTCAAGGCTTATCGCGGCATGGGTTCGGTCGGCGCGATGGCGCGCGGCTCGGCGGATCGCTATTTCCAGCAGGACATCAAGGACGCCTTGAAACTGGTGCCGGAAGGCATCGAGGGGCAGGTTCCCTATCGTGGTCCGGTCGGGCCGATCCTGCACCAGCTTGCCGGCGGACTGCGCGCGGCGATGGGCTATGTCGGCGCCGCCGATATCGCGCAGTTCCAGCAGCGGGCGCGGTTCGTGCGCATCACCAACGCCGGCTTGCGCGAAAGCCATGTCCACGACGTGTCGATCACCCGCGAGAGCCCTAACTACCCCACGGGCCTGTGATTTTCGCGGGCGTCAGGCCTTGGCATGTACCCGCCGGCGCTGTGATTTGGGCCTGCGGGCCCGGACTGACGCGATCCCAGGCCTTTTCGTGGAAATAATAGACGAAGGGGCCGACGACGAAGCCGAAGGCCGTCAGCGCCGCCGCCTGGGCGAGGTCGCGGGTCACCACGAAATTGGCGGTGAAATCGGTCGTCGTCACGATGGCGCGGAAGGTGATGGTCTTGGCCAGGGCGCGATTGATCCTGATCTCGCCGTGACTTGCGAGCGGCGGATTTTCGCCGCGCCGCAGGCGCAACGGAAGCTTCACGTCGACGGCGGCGCCTGAGTTGATCCCGTGCCACAGCGCTTCATGGGCGAAGAAGAACAGCGGCCCGGCGACGAAGCCGTAAGCCGACAGCGCCGCCGAAGCCGCGATGTCGCCGATGATGAAATAATTCGAGGAAAAATCGAGACTGGTGGCGATCGCCCGAAAGGTGATGGTCTTGAAAATCGCCCGCTTGACCGGAAACTTGGCGGCGGCGGGCGACGCGGCGATTTCGCGCGAAAAGGCTGCGGAGCGCGCCGAAGTCATTGATCGGCGTGCGGCCTTGGGCTTTCGGCGCCACCCGGCAAGGGTTTTGCCAAAGGACCCGAGCAGGATTTTGGGCGCCAGCACGGCGGCCCCGCCGATCAGCAGGCCCGGGATCAGCGCCGCCTCGATCACGGCGGCGCCCGCAAGCACCGTCAAGGCCACCGTCACTGGTTTCATATCGGTTATTTCCTGACTGCGCCCGCTTACGGTCCTCGCGAGACCGTACAGGAGACGACGCCAGGTCGGCAACCCGGCCTTATTGCAAAAGCGAGCCCCGCTTTGCGGCTGAAAAAAGCCCGCCGCCGTTTGTAACGGCGGCGGGCTTTAAGGAATTGGTCAATTCAATAGTAGTAGCGATGGTAATAGTGGCGACGATAATACGGCCTGTGATAATAGTAATGGCGATAGTAATACCGATGATAATAAGGCCTGTGATAATAGTAGCGATGATAATAGTGGGGGTGATAGTAATAGTGATGATAATAATAAGGGCGGTAATAACGCCGATGATAATAATAACGACGATAATAGGCCGGAATCACGTCCTTCAGCGCGGGCGTCGCCACGGGCGCGACCAGGGCGGAAGCGGCGACGGGCGCGGATTGCGCCGAACCTGTCGCCCATAGGGTGGCAAAGCCTAGAACAAAGGACAAGCCAATCGACCGCAAAGCAAGCCGATGAAATTTACGCATTTGGAAGCCCCCTTCCAAACTGGAATCGATCAAAGCGTCGAAAACCGGCGCGAAACCGCTCACTCGTTCGACAGTCCAAGGACATAATCTGCGCCTGTGGGCGGGGCGGGGCAATTGGCAAATGGCTGGATCACGAAGTTTTTACGCAAGATTATGGCTGTATGCGGCCCCGTCGCCGCGTCGCGCCGATTTATCGTTCCTCGCGCTTGGCCCGAGCAATTTGCGCAGCGTTTGGGGATTGCGCCGAGGCGTCGTTCGTGAAACGACGGCGAACCTGACGACCTTTCCCGACGACCTTGGCGCGAAAAAAAGCGCCCAATCGAAAAGAACGCAATGCATCCCGCCGCCCGCATCGAATCCGCGATCGAAGTCCTCGACGATCTCGAAACGCGCCGCCGTCCCGCCGCCGACGCCCTCAAGGACTGGGGCCTGGCGCATCGCTTCGCGGGATCGAAGGACCGCGCCGCCATCGCCTCGCTGGTTTTCGACGCCTTGCGCCGCCGCGCCTCGGCAAGCTGGATCATGAAATCCGAAACGCCTCGTGCGAAAATGATCGGAGCGCTGTCGCTGGCTCGCTTGATGCCGGCGGAGGAAATCGACGCCCTCTTCAGCGGCGTCGGCCATGCGCCGCCGCCGCTCGGCGAAGAGGAACGGCGCAATCTGACCGCAGCGGATTTTTCCGGCGCGCCCGACTGGGTTGTCGGAGATTTTCCCGAATGGCTGGCGCCACATTTCGCCCGCGCTTTCGGCGAGGAGGCGGTCGAGGAGGGCAGGGCGCTCGCCGCCCGCGCGCCGCTCGACCTGCGCGTCAACGGGTTGAAAGCCAATCGCGCGGAAATGCTCGCCGAACTGGCGCATCTGTCGCCGCTCAGTTGCGTTTATGCGCCGCTCGGAATCCGCATCGCCCAGACCGGCGGCGCGCGTGGCCCGGCGCTCGCCGCCGAACCCGCTTATGTGCGCGGCCTGGTGGAAGTTCAAGACGAAGGCTCGCAGATCGCGGCGCGAATCGCCCGCGCCGCGCCGGGCGAACAGGTGCTCGACCTCTGCGCCGGCGGCGGCGGCAAGACCCTCGCCATGGCCGGCGACATGGACAATCGCGGCCAGATCTACGCCACCGATTCGGACGGGCGCCGGCTGACGCCGATTTTCGCGCGGCTGGAAAGGGCGGGGGCTCGCAATGTTCAGGTGCGCGCGCCGCGCGGGCCGCAAATGGATCCGGTCGCCGATCTCACCGGAGCCTGCGACCTCGTGCTCATCGATGCGCCCTGCACCGGGGTGGGGACCTGGCGGCGCAACCCCGACGCCAAATGGCGGATGCGGCCCGGCGCGCTGGAGCAAAGGATCAAGGCGCAGACCGAAATCCTGTCGCGCGCCGCGACTTTTGTGAAACCGGGCGGAAGGCTGGTTTACATAACCTGTTCGTTGCTCTGCGAGGAGAACGAGGACCGAGTGACGGATTTCCTCGTGCAACACGCGCAGTTTTCAGCCGAGCGTCCGGAAGAAAGCCTGCAAAAGGCTGGGCTGGCGGAACTATCCGGCGCGTCCTCGCCGCATGGCCCGGGTCTCAGGCTCAGCCCGGCGCGCCACGACGTCGACGGGTTTTACATGGCGGTGCTGCGGCGCGGCTGAACTTCCTCCCGGAGTTGCCGGGTATCCTCTATTTTGAACCCCGGCTGGAAATCATGCGCGGGCAGGGGCTGTTGGTCGGTCTCGAGTGAAAAAAGCTCGGCGATCCGAAGCGCCCGGCGTGGCGGCGGCATAAGCGCGAACTGGATCGGTCGAAAGTCGGTCATTCATTGCTCCCGCTGCACTGTCCTTGGGTTTATGCCTGCTGCGGATTGAAGCGCCGTTTGGGAAATCATTAAACTTCGGGTTTAAAAGCGTTAAGAATCGCGAAAAGGCGAATCGTCAGCTGAGCGGGCTCGTCCAATCGTCTTCATTTGCGCGCAATTCGGTTCTAATTCGCCACGCCTTCGTCAAAGCGCCCGCGCGCCCGGCCTCGAACAGGGACATCATGATTCATTGGGGCAAGAATCTGTTTCGCCAGTTTGGCCAACGATCCGGCGAAGCTTCGGGCGATTCCCACACAGCGGCGCCCTTCGGCGCCTACGAGCGCATGCTGGCCTTGCGCTACATGCGTTCGCGCCGCCATCGGTTCCTGCCGTCGGCCATCGCCGGCCTGTCGGTCACCGGCATCACCGTCGGGGTGATGGCGCTGATCGTGGTCATGTCGGTGATGAACGGCATGCGCGACGAGATGATGTCCAAGCTGATCGGCGTCAACGGCCATATTTTCCTGCAGCCGATCGATACGCCGATGACCGACTACAAGCAGTTGGCGGCGACGCTCGAAAAAGTCCCTGGCGTGACCATGGCCTTTCCGATGGTCGAATCGGCGGCCGGGATTTCCTCAGCCCAGAACCAGACCGGCGCCCTGGTGCGCGGCGTCACCGAGGCCGACATCAAAAGGCTGCCCGGCATCGTCGGCAATGTCAAAATGGGTACGCTCGACCAGTTCGACGAATCGGCCGGCGTGGCGCTCGGCCAGCGCATGGCGGAAAATCTCGGCGTGCAGGTCGGCGACAATGTCTCGATCCTGACGGCGCACGGCGCCCAGACCCCCTTCGGCGTCACGCCGCGTATAAAAGCCTATCCGGTGCGGGCGATCTTCTCGTCCGGCCTCTACGATTTCGACCAGTTGATCGTTTTCCTGCCGCTTGGCGAGGCGCAGGCCTTTTTCAACAAGGAGGGCGAGGCCAGCATCATCGAGGGTTTTGTCGAACATCCCGACGACATGGACGATATCCGCATGAAGATCGGCCAGGCCATCGAGCGGCCGAGCATCCTCACCGACTGGCGCCAGCGCTACAAAAGCTTCTTCGACGTTCTTCAGGTGGAGAGCGAGGCCATTTTCCTGATCCTGGCGATCATCGTCGCCGTCGCCTCGCTGCTGATCGTCCAGGGTCTGATCCTGCTGGTCAAGGACAAGGGGCGCGATATCGCCATCTTGCGCACCATGGGCGCGACGCGCGGCGCGATCCTGCGCATTTTCATCCTCACCGGCCTGTCGATCGGCGCCCTTGGCGATCTGCTCGGCATGAGCCTGGGCGTGCCGCTGGCGCACCATCTCGAAGACATTCGCGCCTTCGTCAATCGGGTCTTCAGCCTCAACCTGTTTCCCGCCGATATCTACCATCTGTCGCAATTGCCCTCGGCGCTCGACCCGCATGAAGTTTTCGGCGTGGCTTTGCTGACCATCGCCCTGTCTTTCCTCGCCACGCTTTATCCGGCCTGGCGGGCGGCGCGGCTCGATCCGGTGGAGGCCCTGCGTCATGAATGAGACGTTGAAACCGATCCTGACTCTTTCGCGCGTAGTGCGCCGCTACAAGGAAGGCGATGGCTTTCTCGAAATTCTTCGCGGCGCCGATGTGACGCTCTGGCCGGGGCAGGCTGTGGCTCTGGTGGCGCCTTCCGGGGCAGGCAAGTCGACCCTCCTGCACATCGCCGGCCTGCTGGAAAAGGCCGATGGCGGCGAAGTGGAGATCGACGGCCATCCGACCTCGACGATGAGCGATGCGCAGCGCACCGCGTTGCGTCGCGACAGAATCGGCTTCGTCTATCAGTTCCATCATCTGCTGCCGGAATTCACGGCGCTGGAAAATGTCATGACGCCGCAGATGATCGCCGGCCTGTCAAAAGTCGAGGCCAAGCGCCGCGCCGCCGAACTGCTGGATTACCTCGGCCTAGCCGCGCGAGTGACACACAGGCCCTCGCAGCTTTCCGGCGGCGAGCAACAGCGCGTGGCCATCGCCCGCGCCGTCGCCAATGCGCCCTCGTTGCTTCTCGCGGACGAGCCGACCGGCAATCTCGATCCCGAAACGGCGGATCGCGTCTTTGCCGCCATGATGTCGCTGGTCCGCGCCACCGGCCTCGCGGCGCTGTTCGCCACGCATAATCTCGATCTCGCGGCGCGGATGGACAGGCGGCTGACTTTGCGCAACGGCCTTCTGGTAGAGTTACAGTAAGATGACAACTTGCGGTTAGAGGCTTGGCTGCGAGCTTCAACTTCACACTGGCGCTTATCGGCAAGGTTCTAGGGATTGCGTATGTTCGCAGGCTTTCGCGGACGAATTCTTGTCCACAGCCATGCTTGCTGGTTATCCACAGGCTGCGTCTTCGTATTATGCTGAATTTAAATAGATTTTTGCTGCGGAAAAAAAAGATTGGGCCGAAAATGGCCCAGCGGAACATCAAGCGTACCTTTAGCGAACGAAATCAACGCGCCGGGCGCGCTTTCAGCCGCAAGAACGCAACATTGTTTTTCCCGCTGGCGGCTGTGGCGTCACATTGTTTATGCTTCGCTGTGATGAGTCGTTCGTGAAATCGTCGCAATTCCGACGCGTTGCGATCGAGGGCCGGGAGCGGGATCGATGATCGAAGAGACAATCGCCAAGGTCGGCTTCGTTCACCTGCATGTGCATACGTCGTTCTCGCTGCGCGAGGGTGCGCTCCCGGTCGGCAAGCTACTGAAGCTGGCGGTGGCCGACGTCATGCCGGCCTTGGCGGTCACCGATTCGAATAATCTTTTCGGCGCTCTGGAAATCTCGGAAAAATTCGCCAAAGACGGAGTGCAGCCGATCCCCGGCTGCCAGCTGACCGTGGATTTCGGCGATGCGGAGGCCCTTCGCACCCGAGGCGAGCTGCTGGTCCATGACGCTTCGCGCGGCAATATCGTGCTGCTGGCGCAGGACGAGCGCGGCTACGGCAATCTGATGCATCTGGTCTCGCAGGCCTGGCTGGAGATCGACGCAAGCGACACGCCGCATGTTTCGCTGGCGCAACTGGCGCAGGCGAGTGAAGGTCTGATCGCGCTCAGCGGCGGCCCGACCGGCCCGCTCGACCGTGCTTTCGCGCTCGACAAGGGCGAGGCCGCCCTCGCGCGGCTGGCGGCGCTGGAGCCCTTGTTTCCTCGCCGCTTCTATATCGAATTGCAGCGCCACGGGCTGGAAAGCGAGCAACTGGTCGAGCCGCGGCTGATCGACCTCGCCTATGAAAAAGAACTGCCGCTGGTGGCGACCAACGAGCCCTATTTCGCGGCTGTGTCCGATTACGAGGCGCATGACGCGCTGCTGTGCATCGCCGACGGCGCCGTGGTCAGCCAGGACGACCGCCGCCGCCTGACCCCGGAACACCGTTTCAAGACCCGCGCGGAAATGGTCGAGCTTTTCGCCGACCTGCCGGAGGCGACGCGCAACAGCGTCGAAATCGCCCTGCGCTGCGCCTACCGGCCGCTGACCCGCAAGCCAATCCTTCCCAATTTCACCCAGGGGACGGATGAGGCGGCGGAATTGCGGGCGCAGGCCATCGAAGGGCTGGCGGCGCGCCTCGCCGCCCATGGCCCTTCCGCCGGCCATAGCGAGGAGGATTACCGCAACAGGCTCGATTTCGAACTGACGATCATCGAACGGATGAAATTCCCCGGCTATTTCCTGATCGTCTCGGACTTCATCAAATGGGCCAAGTCGCAAGGAATTCCTGTCGGTCCAGGGCGCGGTTCCGGCGCAGGCTCGCTGGTCGCCTACGCCCTGACCATCACCGATCTCGATCCGATCCGCTTTTCCCTGCTGTTCGAGCGCTTTCTCAATCCCGAACGCGTCTCGATGCCGGATTTCGATATCGATTTCTGCCAAACCCGGCGCGACGAGGTGATCGCTTACGTCCGCCGCCGCTATGGCGAGGACAAGGTGGCGCAGATCATCACCTTCGGCTCTTTCCTCGCACGAGGTGTGCTGAGGAACGTCGGCCGGGTGCTGGAAATGCCGCTCGGCCTGGTCGACAAACTTGCCAAAATGGTGCCGCAGAACCCCGCCGCGCCGATGACGCTGAAACAGGCTATCGACAGCGAGGCCCGGTTGCAGGAGGCCGCCGAACAGGATTCGCGAATCAAGCAGCTGCTCGAAATCGCGCAGAAGCTGGAGGGGCTTTATTCCAACGCCTCGACCCATGCGGCGGGCATCGTCATCGGCGACCGGCCTCTCGACCAGTTGGTGCCGCTCTATCGCGATCCGAAATCCGACATGCCCGCGACCCAGTTCAACATGAAATGGGTGGAGCCGGCCGGCCTGGTCAAATTCGATTTTCTCGGCCTCAAAACCCTGACCACGCTTTCCACCTGCGCCGCCTTGGTCGCCCAGCGCGGCATCAAGATCGACCTGACCAAAATCCTGCTCGACGACCAGAAAACCTTCGACATGCTCGGTCGTGGCGAGACGGTCGGGGTGTTCCAGCTGGAAAGCGCCGGCATGCGCAAGGCGCTGTCGGAAATGCGCGCCGACCGCTTTGAGGACATCATCGCTCTGGTCGCGCTGTACCGGCCGGGCCCGATGGCCAATATACCGACCTATTGCGCGGTGAAACTCGGCGAGGAGGACGCTGATTACATCCACCCGAAAATCGAGCCGGTGCTCAAGGAGACTTTTGGCGTCATCATCTATCAGGAACAGGTGATGCAGATCGCGCAGATCCTGTCCGGCTATTCGCTCGGCGAGGCCGACATGCTGCGCCGCGCCATGGGCAAGAAGATCAAGGCGGAAATGGACGCGCAACGGGCGCGTTTCGTCGATGGCGCGGTAGAGCGCGGGCTTGAAAAAGCAATGGCCGACGAGATTTTCGACCTGCTGGCGAAATTCGCCGATTACGGCTTCAACAAGAGCCATGCGGCGGCCTATGCGCTGGTCGCCTACCAGACCGCCTGGTGCAAGGCCAATTACCCGGTCGAATTTTTGGCGGCCTCGATGACGCTCGACAAGAGCAACACCGACAAGCTGGCGGAATT
>NZ_JBKQOU010000184.1:0-6040 GCF_052145335.1 Rhodoblastus sp. | reverse complement strand
GCCGCGCGCGCGCGGCGCCAACTGACCGTCGAGGAAGCATTCATATTCCTTGCCATCGGTTTCCTCGGCATTTCGAATTCGAGATCCGGCGTTGCGATAACAGTGGTCTCCTGCATAGACATCGCCGAAGTCCTGAAAATTCCGCGGGAGACGGTACGTCGGAAGGTCGTAAATCTCGTTGAAATGCAGCTTGTTTCGATGACGACGCGCGGAGTGATTTTAGAGGCCCTGGATGAATGGCGGGCTCTCGCCGCAGAAATATTACAGTACAAATCTTATTGAGTTCACAAATATAAAAATAATTTTACGCCTACGCTTAGCAAGCGGAGATACAAATTATTGTTATATAGCGCTTTGTTGCACAAATACAACATTGATATTGAATTAAACCAGCAGCCCAATATGAGTTTTTAACCCCAGATTAGCTGTGGTGTTTCATATAAATGTAATTTGTCCTTTGCAGTATCTTATAATGCAAACGTACATGCACTAATTCGTCGCCAATCGAAAATCCGTATTGATGTTGGCGGTGAATAGGAAATCTAAACGAGGTCACAATTGTGCAATGCAAACTGGCCTGAGCTAAACGTCCGAGGAGGGACTAATGAATATTCAGAATAAAATCATCGGGTCGATCGCATGCGCGCTTTCGCTCTGTGGCATGGCGTCGACGTCTTACGCCGGTTCCACGGCTCAGCCCGGCATCTCCACGGGTTTCGTCACCTCCGCGCTTCCGCCTGTTGGCGTGTATAACATTGTCGACATCAATTGGGGCGCGCGCGGTCCTTACAACGGCGGCCCGGAAGTGGATCTCGGCGTCGCCATTCCGGTCCATCTGCTCTGGGCGACACCTTACGAGCTGTTAGGTGGCCGCCTGTTTCTTGTCGACGAGAACGTCTGGGCGCAAGTCGCGGTCGGCCACGGCTTCGGCACAACGGCAGCTAATCTGCGCGGCTTTGCGCTCACCAAGCTCGGCGCTGGATTGTCCTGGAATCTCGGTGCGGGATTCCATGCCGCCATCGAGGAACAGGTTTTTGTTCCGGTAAACAGCCAGGTTTCGGTGAACGACTATTGGGAGTTCAGTCAAAAGGTCGCGATTGGCTATACGGCCAATGATTGGCTGCTCAATGCGGAAATGGTCTACGGGGTCGGCTCGAACGGGCCTCTGCAAAATGTTTCACCGGTTAATGCCGCTTTCAACCAGCCTGCCACCGCTGGCGCCGCCTGGGGCAATCTCAATCTCACGGCGCTTCGGGAATTCGGCAAGTGGGAAGTCGGCGCCATCGGCTTCGGCTCTACCGATCTCAGCTCTCCCTATTCTGGCTATTTGCGCCAAAGCCAGTTCGCGCTCGGCGGCGCCGTCGCTTACAATTTTGAAAACGTTAAACTCGTAGTCAAAGTTAGCCGCGATGTTTACCAGCAGAATGAAGGCGGTTACGATACCCGCTTCTGGAGCGAACTCGTGTTCGCCCTGTGGAAGCCTGAAGCGCACGTTGTTGCCGCGAAATATTGAGTTTGACCACGACGAAAAACCAGGGTGTCGTGTTTTCATCGAGATGAGCAAGTTGGCCGGCCGCGACACAGATGAAGGTTGCGGCTGGCCGAACGAAAGTGGGGATGGCGATTGTCACCTTACTCGACGTTCGTTAAGCAATGGTCTCCTCCATCCGTTTGCTTGCAGTTGGCGAAACCGACGCCGAAGGCCAGTGAAAGTTTTCTTCGAACTGAATGGCCAGCCGCGTTTCGTTCGGGCGGCGACGCCGTCGTTACGCTGGAAGCGCCATTTGGCCCGTCAACCTGGCTTTCGCTTTCGAGGAAAAAAGGGTCCCGAAAATCATGGAAAACAGTTTCAAGACGGCGCTCAAGAATGGCCAGCGGCAGATCGGCCTTTGGTTGGCGATGGCCGACGCCTACAGTGCGGAGATCTGCGCTGGATCGGGTTTCGATTGGCTGCTGCTCGACGGCGAGCATTCGCCGCTCGATTTGCGGACCATGCTGGCGCAATTGCAGGCGACGGCGCCTTATCCCGCGCATGTCGTGGTGCGTCCCCCCACCGGCGACCCCGTTCTGATCAAGCAGATGCTCGATATCGGCGCGCAATCCTTGCTCATTCCGATGGTTGAGACGCCGGAGCAGGCCGAAATGCTAGTTCTCGCCACACGCTACCCGCCGCACGGTTTTCGCGGCGTCGGCGCGGGCATCGCGCGCGCGGCAAGGTGGGGCCGGGTTGGCGATTATCTTGATCATGCCAATGAACAGGTTTGCCTTCTGCTGCAGGTCGAAACCAAAGCGGGGTTGGATAATCTCGAAGCCATAGCCGACATTGAAGGCGTTGACGGCATATTCCTGGGCGCAGCCGATCTTTCGGCGTCGCTGGGCTATATCGGTCAACCGCAGCATCCGGAGGTGGTCGCGGCGATGGAGCGGGCGATCCGCTGCATCCTCGCCAATGGCAAGGCGCCGGGGCTGTTGGCGACTGACGAAGCGGTAGCGTCGGGCTATCTCGCGCAGGACGCGCAATTCGTCGCCGTCGGCGTCGATGTGCTTTTGCTTGCCGAAACCACGCAGGCGCTGGCGCGACGGTTCAAACCGCATGGCGAGTTTCCCCAACGTCGGGCCGCTTATTGAGTCGTTATTGAGCAACCCGGTTTGCGTTGGAGATTTGAAATGCGTTGCAATGAACATTGCGGCGGCGCCGAATGGAATTGATATCGGCGCTCGCCGCCATCATCGCGCCTGCTTTTCTGATCTCAGGCGCGGGCTTCGTCTGGGGCGCCTCGGCTATCGCTTCGATCAGGTCTTCATGACCAATTTGGTGACGGTGATCAATGCGCCCTTGTTCGCCCTTTTGGCAGTGATGTAATTTCCGCTTCGCTCCGCTGGATCATTCGAGCGAGACCGATCAATTCTGATCGGAGTCATGCATGATTCCACGGCTTTTCAGCCGATACACCATCTGCGGCCGGGTGATGCCGAGCAGACGCGCCGCCGCCGCCAGATTGCCGCGTGTTTTTTCGACCGCTCGCTTTAACAACACCGTCTCGAACTCTTCTATCGAGACGGGCTCGGCATTTTCCGCGGCTCCGTGAAGCAGTTTGTCGATCCGTGCGAACATGCGATCGTCTTCGACGACCGGCGGGGCATTACGCGCCAGCGTTGCCTCATCGGCGCGAACGATCTTGCCCTGGTTGTCGAGCGCGTAACGCTGTTCGCTGAAACGCTCGCCGCTGGTGAACAAATCCTGCTTGTCGATTGCTCCTTCATTGGCGGCGAGAATGACGCCCCGCTCGATGACGTTTTCCAGTTCCCGAATATTGCCGGGCCAATCATAGGACAACATGGCGTCCACCGCTCGCTGGGTGAACCCTTTGATCCGTCTTGCGTGCCTTTGATTGAATCGGGCGAGAAAATGGGTCATCAGCAGCGGAATGTCTTCATGGCGGTCGCGCAATGGTGCGATGAGGATCGGGAACACATTGAGGCGGAAGAACAGGTCTTCGCGGAAGTTCCCTTTCCGGACCTCTGCGCGCAGATCGACATTGGTGGCTGCGACAACGCGCACATCGACCTGGCGCGTTTGGGAGTCGCCCAGCCGTTCGATCTCACCTTCCTGCAACACGCGCAAGAGCTTACTCTGGGCGCTGATCGACAGCGTGCCAACCTCGTCGAGAAAAAGAGTGCCGCCGTCGGCGCGCTCAAACCGTCCGAGCCGACTCTGCGTCGCGCCGGTAAAGGCGCCGCGTTCAGCGCCAAACAATTCGGACTCGACTAGTTGTTCTGGAATGGTGGCGCAATTCAGGGCGATGAAAGGCTTGTCGCCACGATGGCTCAGCCGGTGCAACGTCCTGGCGAAAACCTCTTTGCCGACACCGCTTTCGCCGAGGAAAAGTACAGTCGCCTGCGTTGGGGCGACGCGCCGCAACATCTGCATCGCCGTATTGAAACTCGGCGAAACGCCGACCGGGTGACCCGCAGCGATGGCGGATTCGTCTGGCGAAAGCAGAACTTCAATGCGGTTCGAAGCCCGTTGCGCGTCGGCGACTGCGAACATGCCCGGCATGGTGAAGCGCAGATCGTCCGCCGCCTCATCGCCCCAATCCTCGACTACCTTGCCGACGATGCGGCAGGCCGGATGGCCCATCGAGAGACATTCGACCTCTCGATAAAGCACCGGGCGGCCCATGAATTCGGTCGAGAATCCTGAAGCATAGCCGGTTTGCATCCAGCACGCCGGGTCGGCGCCGATCAGGAAATGCCTGATATGCTCCTCATCCTCGATTGGATGGGTCCATACGAATTCGCCATAATGGGTTCCCCGCTCGACATCGAAGTCCAGTCTCACGACCTCGGAGTGGCCGACGCCTTCCAGGCAGTGCATTTGCGGGCCAACTACGAACATATTCTTTGACGAAGTCGTGGAACGCACCTTACGCGCCATCTGCGCGTCAATGACGCCGGCGCGATAGCCCATGCGCGTCAACAACCCCCGCGCCGCGTCGAGGCCGAAGGCATCAATCATCTCATGCCGCAAGGCGCCGAGCGACTTGGCATGGATCAGCAACATGCGTTGGTCGTCCAGCCAGATGCGCCCGTCGTTGAGAGAAAAACTCAGCCGGCCCATAAGATCGGCTATATCCGGAAAACCCGGCTCTACGAGGGGAGTTTTTTGCAGAGGCGCAAGCGAAGTTGACGCGTGCGCTCCGCTTCCGGGACGTCGCGACTCGGTCACGATTGCCTCGGCAAGGCGTTTCGCCTTTTCAAGAACATCATTATTTCCACCCTTGGTATTTATTATTTTGACCGAAATTTAGCATGTTATCTGCTGCCGGGAAACACAGCGGGCGGTGATGAATTGAAGCATGTCTTGACAGTCGCTTGGGGCTCGGATCGACGAATTGATGCATTTTTGTGAATCGTTCCGGCTTGATCGCCCGGCAAACTTTGCGGGCGCCGAAAATGTCGCGTTTATCAAAAAATCGTTATTTTTCTAGAGGACGAGGTTTTTCTCTTGCATCGAAATTGACCGCGCGACGCTTTAGCCGCGGCGATCGCGACCGTCTTGGCACGGTCCCTGCTCCTATCTCCCGCAAGAACTGCAAAGCGACGATTTGATCGACAGCAGTCCGAGCCGCAAAGGCTTTTTTATGCACGGGAGACAAAAAAAATGAAAATTCAAATTCCATCCTGATCCGCTTCTTTCCGCAGCCCGCGGCGGGAGCCGTGCGCGCGAACGGAGCATCAGTTCAAATCGCATGTCATTTGCGGAAAGCGCCGCAATCCAAGCCTTTTTCGGATTTTCCGGAAGGCTGAAGCGCGCTTGCGCGGCAAGGGTCTCTAACGCCTTGGGGCGTGGGAAAGAGGAGGAAATTTGATGACTATTCATGAAAAATTGGCTGCAACACTTCCAGAGCTGCTCAAAGACGATCCGACGACTCTCGATTATCGCGTCGATCGTTCGGTTTTCACGGATCAGGAACTGTTCGAACTCGAAATGAAATATATTTTCGAGGGCAACTGGATCTATTTGGCGCACGAGAGCCAGATTGCCAATCCCAACGATTATTTCAGCACCTTCATGGGTCGTCAGCCGGTGATGATCACCCGTGACAAGAATGGCGTGCTGAACGCCTTCCTCAATACCTGCACCCATCGCGGCGCCACTTTGTGCCGCCACAAGAAGGGCAACAAGTCGAGCTTCACCTGTCCCTTCCACGGCTGGACCTTTTCCAACAACGGAAAATTGCTGAAGGTCAAGGACCAGAACAAGGAAGCGGGTTATCCGGCGGATTTCAATGCGAACGGCAACCTTAATCTGAACCGCGTGGCGCGGTTCGAAAGCTATCGCGGCTTCCTGTTCGGCTCGCTGAATCCCAACGTGAGCACACTCCCTGAATTTTTGGGCGAGGCGGCCAAGATCATCGACATGATCGTCGATCAGGCGCCCGAAGGCATCGAGGTCGTGCGCGGCGTCGGCGTCTATACATTCGACGCCAACTGGAAGCTGCAGGCGGAAAATGGCGCCGACGGCTATCACGTCACG
>NZ_JBKQOU010000183.1:0-17965 GCF_052145335.1 Rhodoblastus sp. | reverse complement strand
CCGCCGATCTCTGCCGTTGCAACTAGCGCACAGGCCCCTCTATAGGTAGTGGGTATGTGCGTTAACCGGATTGGCGCGGTTCAGAGGCCAAGTTCACTATGGGAGCCGAAACGCACGAGTTCGAGTGTCGTGTCGTTGGGCTTGCGGTAGATCAGCACGAGGTCGGGCCGCACATGGCAATCGCGGTGATCGGCCCATTCCCCGACCAGGGCATGATCGTAAAAGCGCGGCGGTAATGGGGTATCCGCCACGAGCATGGTGACGGTTTCCATCAGCCAGCCGTCAAACTTCTTGGCGTAACGTCCAGATTTCAGCTTCCGATAGTCGCGTTTGAATTGCGCGGTGTATTTAATCTCCCGCATTCAGGCTCGCCAGCAGCTGATCCGGCGCGCCGACCGACGCAAGTTCGCCATTCCGGGCAGCGTTCATGGCCGCCACGGTTTCGGCATTGGGAACAAGTGGATCGAACGGCAAGGCCTTCTCGGCGGCGATCCGCTTCATCATCAGCCTGAACGCGTCGGAGACTGTGAGGCCAATTTTCTCCAGCACGGCGGCGGCCTCCTGCTTGGTCTGCTCGTCGATCCGCGCACGGACTACGCTATTCGTCTTCATGCTTTTCTCCTTGGGCTACAATGTAGCACAACTAACGCGATTTTTCCATGGCGATGAACCCAGAGAAATCCCTCGCTTCGGAAAAGGGCGCTAAGGTTCGATCACCCAATAGGGCGCGCCGGCTTTTTCCTTTTCTTCCAGGCCGCGCAACGGCGCGAGCGTCGCTTTGTTGAGAATCTGTTTGAAGTCCGAAATAGCCTTGGGTTCGTCGAATACGTAGGAATGGCCGCCGAGGCGGGTGTCGACCGATTCAATTCCCCCGGTGACCAGAATATTGTCCCCGCCGCTTCCGGCGCGGGGCGCCTGATGATAGCTCTCCGAGATCAATATGGCGCGGTCATATTGCGAGGCGTAAAGTGTGCGGATCATGCCGATCTTGCGCGCCATCCTGATCTGCTCGCGAAACACGTCCTGCGCCACGTCGGGCGCCGCAAAAACCGCCGCGCCGATCCGCAATTTCGACTTGGCCTGGGCGAATTCACGCAGCATCTGAAGGAGCATGCGGTTTCCCATGCTGTGCGCGACGAAATCGAGTTGCAGTTCCGGCCCCGCCGCCGCGATTTCGCTCACCAGTTCGACCAGATGCGGTTCGCTCCAGGTGCTGGAATCCTCGTCATAGGCGTAACCGAAAGCCGAGCCTTCCGAAGGCCAGCTCCAGCCGACGATGGCGCCGTCGTAATCGACATCCGACCCCAATTGCAGGGCGCGCCAGAGGAGGCTGTCGAAGGCGATGTTGAAGCCGTGGATCACGATCATCACCTTGGACCCGCCGGCTTCCCTGGTCTTGGCGACGATCAGCTTCGCGCATTCCTCGACGCCCTTGGTCAGCGTCTTTGGCGCCGGCGGCAGGTGCGGTTCGCCGGAATTGCGCGCCGGCGAGCCGACATAGCCGCAGGTATATTCGAACGGATCGAGGCGCCGGGAGCCGAAACGCGTCTTGTAATCCAGCGTCCCCTCATCATTGCGGTCGGTGACGAAGAGCACCGGCGAACGCGCCGCCATCATTTTTACCGGCGCGGCGGGGGGCGCGGGTTTGGGCGATGGCTTGGCATGCACTTCCGCTTCCGCCTTGCGCCACAGGTCTATTTCCTTGGACATGACGGCGTGGCCGTCGCCTTCGGAGCGCATGGCCAATTGCATCTGCTGCGGCTTGGCGAGTTGATTGACCTCGACGTTGGGAATTTTGCGCATCGCCTCGTCGCGCGCCAAGATCGCCGCGTCTGACGCCTGCCGCGCCTGCTCGGCCGCAGTTTTGAGCGCGTTTTTCTCCGCCTCGCTGAGCTTCATCCACGAGGCGGGCGCCGCGGCCAAAAGTCCGGTCTCCGGCCAACCGGTGGTGAGGTAGAGTTTGCCGTTATATTTTGCGGCGTAATCCAGCATCTTGGCGCCAAGTTGGGTCTCGATGGCGTTGGACGCGCCGCCTGTCACGGTCGGCGTGGCGTCGGAGGTTTTGGCGCCGACAGCATTGAGAATTTTCACGGCCGGCGCGCCATAATCCGACGTCACGGTAAGTTTCTTGAAATCGTCCGCCGAGCGGATGGGCTCCTTGGTCAAGAAATAGGTGATGGCGTGATTCCATAATTGCAGCGGAAACAGGCCGGAGCGGCCGGCATCGTTGGCGGCCGCGTCCCCGAGGAAACTTTTCTGCATCAGAAAAACCTCGTCGGCCGATTTGAACATGAACGGCCGCGTTAAAAGCGAGGTTTCCGTCCCAGCCTTTTGCAACTTGTGCAAATCCTCATCCGCCAACGTGAAGACGCCGATATCCGCCGCGCCGGTCTTGACCGCCTGCATGGCGGCGCCCTCGGTTTCGGCTTTTTGCTGCGCGAGGGTCACCCCGGCGTCGGCGAGAACCTTGCTGGACAGCAGCGATTTGACGAAGACATCGTCGGCATAGGCGGCGGGAAATGCGATCCGCACCTCGGCCGCCCAAACGCCGTTCGAGATCGACAGGATGGCCAAAGCGAGCAACAGGCGGCGTGGCATAAGTGTTTTCCAAGGCTGGAGCTGAATTGTCTGGATTACGTCCAAGGCGGACGAATATTACAACAATTCGCACTTCGACGGTTATACGCGCTCCGGGCAAAGGCTTGCGCGGGTCGCCAATCACTTTTTCGAGACACGATCTCAGAACTGGTCCCAGGCCCGCGCCGCGTCTGTCGGGGCTGCGCCGTTGCGGCCGAAACGATAGGCCGAGGCGCGACTGTAAAGTTCGATCCGGGCGCGGTTGATTCCGCCCAAGGGCTCAAGTCCCGCCGGGGCATTGCCGGGATTGTAGCTCAGGTTCTCACATAAGGCGTCCCGGCCCGCCGCGGCGACGTCCTGCTGCGAAATGTCGATCCGTCCCAGCGAAACCATCGGCGAGGCCGTTAGCGGCCAATTTTGCGTCGCGTCGTCAAGGCTGATGTCGGCGGGCCGCTGCTGGGCGAAAAGCTCGAAACAGGCCGGGCCCGCCTTCAATTCCTCGGTCAGGGCCCTGCGCAAATAATTGGGGTTGTCCTGCTTGGGGTTGTCCTGCGCCGTCGGCCCGGCTTCAGGCGGCGCACAGGGTTTGGCCGCATATTTGATGGCGCGGCCCGGCCCGAAACCATAGGGGGTCATCGAAAAATATTCCGCGCCAAGCGGCGAGGAAATTTCAGCTGTTGCGTTGCGATAAACGATGGAAAGCTCACGCAGACGCCAGTCGAAAGGATTTCGGTCCGGCAGAAAATAGGCCTTTGCGTGCTCCAGATCGCCCTTGATGCCGCCGACCTGCATGAAGTTGTCGAAATCCTCGATATTGGCCAGGAAATAGATCGGATAATTGATGAACAGAATGTCGTGAGGGGGGCGCAGGCGTGATGGGTCCGCCCGGTCGGGATCGGCGTCGATCAGTTTGAGCGCCATCCCCCTTCCGCCGGGGTCGCGGTCGGGGCCCGGCGTGAACGCGCTGTTGGAAAAACGGATCAGGGCTTTGAAACGCTGGCCGGGCTGGGCGAAGGTGCCGACGCGCAGGTTCTCCGGCAGAGCGGGATCGACCTGGAACGTCGCCTTGACGCAGCCATGCGCCTTGGCGTGTGCGGCGCGGCGAACCAACGCCTTTTCGTCGGCCGGATAGGCTTCCGCCAACGCCGCGACGGCCTCAGTGGCGATGGTCTCGATCGCCACATTTTCGGGGACGGAATTTTCGTGCGAAGAGCGGCCGGCGAAATAAAAGGCGCCCGCCAAAGCGCCGGCGAGCAGAAGCAGAGCCGGAATTTTCCGCATTTTACTTCTCCCGCGAGCTGGCGCCGGTTTTGGCTCCGCGGAGCGATCTTTCCGCTTATCGGGCGGGATTTCAATGAGGAAAAGCACAGGGCTCGCGCCAGGCTCAGACTCGGCTTCGCACCAAAGTTCGAAGCCGACATTGCTTGTTTTTGCCCACTGCCTAAAAAAGCGGCTTGTGGCGAGCGGCGGCGGGTGTATGAAAAAAGTTCGAATTTTAAAACACGCCAAGCGGAACGGGAGGCGATCGATGCAGACGGTAGAAGAATTCCTGGCCTATTCGATTCATCTCGAAAAGGAGGCTGCGGAGCGTTTCGGCGAATTGGCCGACGCCATGGAAAGCGGCGGCAATCGGGAAGTGGGGCAATTATTCCGCCGTCTGTCCGATTATTCCAAACTGCATCTCGCCGACGCGCGGGCGCGCGCGGGATTTCGCGAAATCCCGGAAATCAGCCCGGACGAATTTGTCTGGCCGGATCTCGAAAGCCCGGAGGCGGCGGCGATCTGGGGCACGGACCCGATGATCGGCCGCGCCGAGGCGCTGCAGATCGCTCTGGCGGCGGAAACCGCCGGCTATGATTATTACAAGCATGTGCTGGACACGACCGAGGATCCAGAAATCAAGATTCTGGCCAAGGAATTCGTCGCCGAAGAGGCCGGCCATGTTGCTGAACTGACAAAATGGATCGCCGCCTGTCAGGCCGGACAGACTGCGCCGGCGAACTGAATTCTCCGGCGAAAGCCTGACGACAAGTCCGGTCTCAGCGACCGGGCTTGTTTTGTTTAGCCGCGTCGCTCTGTCGGCGCGATCCAGACGCGCCGCTTTTCGCTTCGGCGCAAAAAATCGACCGAGCAGACGCGGTTGATCTTTTCGGCGTCCAGATGGCGAACAAGATCGCCGGCGCCCAAAATGGTCGCGCCGTCGATGGCGACGATCACGTCGCCGGTCATCAGGCCGGATCGGTCGGAGGGCCCGCCGTTCTCGACATGGGTCAGGAGGGCGCCGCTGGCCTGCGTCAGTTCATGATGCAGCGCGAGGCGCCTCGGCAGGACGTGGGTCGCCGCTCCGACGCCGATATAGGCGCGACGCACCCGTCCATGACGGATGATTTCGCCGATGACGAATTGCGCCGTCGAGGAGGCGATGGCGAAGCAGATGCCTTGCGCGCCGCGGATCACCGCGGTGTTGACGCCAATGACCTCGCCCAGCGAGGAGACCAGCGGGCCGCCGGAATTGCCGGGGTTGAGCGCGGCGTCGGTCTGGATGACGTCCTCGATCATGCGGCCATTGTTCGAGCTGAGCGAGCGGCCGAGCGCGGAGACGATCCCCGCCGTCACGCTGGCGTCGAAGCCCAGCGGATTGCCGATCGCCACCACCAGCTGGCCGCGTCGCAGGGCCTTGGAATCGCCGAGCTTGGCCGTTGGAAAGGTGGCGTCTTCCTCGATGCGGGCGAGCGCCAGATCGGTGTCGGCGTCGCGGCCGAGAATGCGCGCGGAAAATTTTCGGCCGTCCAGGGTCGAAACCTCGGCGGTTCTGGCGGCGCCGACGACATGGGCGTTGGTGACGACCAGGCCATCGGGCGAAACCATGAAGCCCGAGCCGGCGCCAGCCAGCTTGCCGTCGTCACGCCGCAGATCGAGCCGCACCACGCTCGGCCCGACCTCGTCGACGATGGCCGTCACGGCGTTGGAATAAGCGTCGAGCAGGACGCGCTCTTGCGCCGCCGCCTTTTCCGGCGCGGCTGTGGGGGCGGCGCGCGACAGCGCCTCCTCGCCGGGGCTTTCGCTCTCGTCGAGGCTGAATTGCAGGGAATGATCGTACATTGCCGGCATATAGGCGGCGGTTTCGTCGCCTGCAAGTCGCGCTCTCTCCGGTGAAGCGCGCTCCCGGGGTGCTCGCCTGCGAAGGATTGTCCCACGCCCATCCTGTTGGCGTCCATGGCGCCCTATAGGGTGGTCAGGCACGGCTGGTTGGCGACCGTCGGCGGCGCCTCCAACAACGGCGGCAGCCGGCATCGAAGCCGTCATCCGCAGGATGTTCGGCGACCGTCTAGTTGACCCAAGGCGGTCGCTCGGCAAACTTGCCGGACATGTCAACAGACATTCCCAAGCGGTCGTTCCCCTGAAATGAATCCATCCGGAAAAACAACGATCGCGATCTACCCTTCCTTCGGTCCGTGGTGTTTCTCGATCAAACTGTTTCATCGTCGATCAGCGGGTCGGGATGGGCCAGTTTTTCCAGCGCGGACCAATCCTTGACGATGACGGTCGCGCCGTCGACGCGCACGTCATATTGCGCCAGCGTCGCGAAAGCGCGCGAAAGAACCTCCGGGGCCATGCCGAGACGCGCCGCCAATATCTTCTTCTCGAACGGGATGATGAAACGGTGGCTGCCGCCGGTTTCCTTGTCGCGATGCACCAGCCAATTGGCTAGGCGTTCCAGGCTGGTGCGCAATTTCTGGTTTTTCAGCTCCTGCGCGACTGTGCGATAGGCAATGGCCATTTCCGCCGCCACGGCGGTCGCGAAACCGGCGTCCTGGCGCATCGCCTGCCGCACCGATCCCGAGGGCAGCATCAGGATCCGGGCGGGCTCCAGCACGTGCGCCGATTGCAGGTAAAGCCGGTCGAGCACGACGGCCGCGACGATGAACGTATGCGGCGGCCCGATCACGGCAATGGTTGTTTCGCGGTCTTGCCAAGCGGCGGAAAGCTCGACCGAGCCCGACAGGACCGCATAGAGGAAATCGGCTTTCTCGCCTTCCTTCGTCAGTTGGGTGTGGGCGGGAAAGCGCTGTGCGAAAGCCCCTTGCAGCAGGAAATCCACCGTCTCGGGACGGCAGGCCGCCAGAAGCGGATGTCGGACGATGTCTTCGCGTTCTTCCGCGCGCATGTTCTCACCCTTTGCGCCGGCGCCCGAATGGCGACGTTACGCGATTGATACTTATCAAATCAGGGGCGACAATCATTGTCCAGCGTCAAGCAAAATAACGGGGCTGGAATTGATTAAAATCCAATAACCTATAGTTTTTACGTTAAAAAGACCGTTTTTTGACCGAAATCAAAGAGACAATATTGCCGCTGTAGCCAATCTGCCGCAGAGAAAATCTTCCCCTGTCTGGCGGGTTTGAAAATGACGGACGCATTGCAGGATCGGAACGCGCAGCAACGCGCGCTATGGATTTCGACCATCGCCTTCACTTTGTGTTTCGCGGTGTGGACGATTTTCGCCATCATCGGCATTCAGATCAAGAAAAACCTTGGCCTGAGCGAGACGCAATTCGGCCTGCTGGTCGGCACGCCGATCCTGACCGGGTCGTTGATTCGTCTGGCCCTCGGCGTGTGGACCGACCAATATGGCGGGCGCCGCGTCTTCACTTTCGTCATGCTGGCGGCGGCCCTCGCCACTTATCTGCTGACTTATGCGGAGACCTATCCGCAATTCCTGCTCGCGGCGCTCGGCGTCGGCATAGCCGGCGGCTCTTTCGCGGTCGGCGTCGCCTATGTCTCGCGCTGGTACGAGGCGGGCAAGCAGGGCACGGCGCTCGGGATTTTCGGCGCCGGCAATGTCGGCGCCGCGGTCACCAAATTCTGCGCGCCTTTCGTGATGATCGCGATGGGCTGGAAGGGCGTCGCCGATGTCTGGGCGGTGGCTCTGGCCGCGATGGCGGTCATTTTCTGGTTCACCACCAAGGAAGACCCGGTGGTGGCGGAACGCCGCCGCGCCGGCGTGAAGCCGCCGAGCGCCTGGCTGGAAATGGCGCCGCTGAAGAACATCCAGGTCTGGCGGTTCTCGCTCTATTATTTCTTCGTCTTCGGCGGCTTTGTCGCTCTGGCGCTGTGGCTGCCGCAATATCTGATGAATGTCTATCACGTCGATCTGGAGACGGCGGGCATGACGGCGGCGATGTTCTCGCTGCCCGCCAGCCTGTTCCGCGCATATGGCGGCCATCTATCCGACCGTTACGGCGCGCGCACGGTGATGTACTGGACCTTTCTGGTCGCGGTGCTCTGCACCTTCATCCTGTCCTATCCGCCCGCCGATTATGTCGTGCGCACCGCGCATGGAGCGACGGCCTTCCACATTGAAATGGGGCTGCCCGGCTTCATCGTCACGATTTTCGTGCTCGGCTTCTTCATGGCTCTCGGCAAGGCCGCCGTCTTCAAGCACATTCCCGTTTATTACCCGAAGAATGTCGGCGCGGTCGGCGGCCTCGTCGGCATGATCGGCGGCCTCGGCGGCTTCGTCCTGCCGATCGCCTTTGGCGCCCTGTTCGACCTGACCGGCCTGTGGACCAGCTGCTTCATGCTGCTGTTCCTGATCGTGGCCGGCGCGCTGGCGTGGATGCATTTCTCGATCCGCCAGATGGAGCAGGGCGCCATCGCTCTCGAAGCCTTGCCGCAACTGCCGGAAATGCAGGAAATTCACACGCCGGCGCATGTCGGCGCTCTGTCGGGCGCTGTGCTGCAGGACTGGCGACCGGAAGACAAGACCTTTTGGGAAAAAACCGGCCGCGCCATCGCCCGACGCAATCTGTGGCTGTCGATACCCTCGCTGTTTCTGTCCTTCGCCGTCTGGCAGGTGTGGTCGGTGGTTGTCGCCAAACTGCCTCTGGTCGGTTTCAAATATTCCACCGACCAGCTTTTCTGGCTCGCGGCTCTGCCCGGCCTGACCGGCGCAACCTTGCGAATCTTCTATTCCTTCATGGTGCCGATTTTCGGCGGCCGTCTGTGGACGACGCTGGCGACCTGGTCGTTGCTGATCCCGGCGGTCGGCATCGGCTATGCGGTGCAGAACCCCGACACGCCCTATGTCGTGTTGCTGATCCTGGCTTTGCTCTGCGGTTTCGGTGGCGGCAATTTCGCCTCCTCCATGGCCAATATTTCCTTCTTCTTCCCCAAGGCGGAAAAGGGCAACGCCCTGGCGCTCAACGCCGGTCTGGGCAATCTCGGCGTCAGCGCCGTGCAATTCCTGGTTCCGCTGGTGATCGCCTCGGGTGTGTTCGGCTGGCTCGGCGGCGCGCCGGAGACCGCCGGCGAGGGCGCCAAGGCGACGACGCTCTGGTTGCAGAACGCCGGCTTCATCTGGGTTCCGTTCATCGCGATCTCGGCTTTCGCCGCCTGGTTCGGCATGAACGACATTGCTTCGGCCAAGGCTTCCTTCGCCGAACAGGCCGTGATCTTTTCCCGCCGCCACAACTGGATCATGTGCCTGCTCTACACTGGCACTTTCGGCTCGTTCATCGGCTATTCCGCCGGCTTCCCGCTGCTCAGCAAAATTCTGTTCCCGCAGGTCGACGCGTTGCAGTTCGCCTTTCTCGGCCCGCTGGTCGGCGCGCTGGCGCGGTCGGGAACCGGATGGATCGCCGATCGGTGGGGCGGCGGACGCGTCACGCTCGGCGTCTTCGTCGGCATGATGCTCGGCGTGCTCGGCGTGATTTATTTCATCGCCATCAAAGATCAGCCCGGCGCCTTCTGGGGATTCTTTGGCTGTTTCCTGTTCCTGTTCCTGATGACCGGAATCGGCAACGCGTCGACCTTCCAGATGATCCCCGCGATCATGCGCAAGGAAATCGCCCGGCTGGAGCCGCAGATGGACGCCGCCGCGCGCACGCGGCAGGCGGAAAAGGAATCGGCGGCGATCACCGGGTTCACCTCGGCGATAGCCGCCTATGGAGCCTTCTTCATTCCCAAATCCTACGGCACGTCGATCGGGCTGACCGGCGGCGCCTCGGGCGCGCTTTGGGCTTTCTTCGCCTTCTACGTGATCTGCGTCGTCGTCACTTGGGCTGTCTACACCCGCAAGGGCGGCCTGCTGCACGACGTCGAACGCGCCGTCGCTACGCCTTCTCTCGCAAATTGATCTTCTCTCGCGCAACAAAAACAATCGGAGCTTTCGCGCATGAGCCATTTTCTTGACCGGTTGACTTTCTTCCAAAGGGAGAAAAAGCCCTTCGCCGATGGACACGGAATCACCACCACCGAGGACCGTCGCTGGGAAGATGGCTACAGAAAACGCTGGCAGCACGACAAGATCGTGCGCTCGACTCACGGCGTGAACTGCACCGGATCCTGCTCGTGGAAAATCTACGTCAAGGGCGGCATCGTCACCTGGGAGACGCAGCAGACCGATTATCCGCGCACGCGGCCCGACCTGCCCAATCATGAACCGCGTGGCTGTCCGCGCGGCGCCAGCTACAGCTGGTATCTCTATTCCGCGAACCGGGTGAAATATCCGCTGGTCCGTTCGCGCCTGCTGAAACTTTTCCGCGAAGCGAGGAAGAATTTGCCGCCGGTGGCGGCTTGGGCGTCGATCGTCGAGGACCCGTTTAAGCGCGAGTCCTATACCAGCAAGCGCGGCCATGGGGGACTGGTGCGGGCGCCATGGGACGAGGTCAATGAGATCATCGCCGCCGCCAACGCTTATACGGTCAAGAATTACGGCCCGGATCGCGTCGTCGGTTTCTCGCCGATTCCCGCAATGTCGATGGTGTCCTATGCGGCCGGCGCGCGTTATCTGTCGCTGCTCGGCGGTGTCTGCCTGTCGTTTTACGACTGGTATTGCGATTTGCCACCGTCCTCGCCGCAGACCTGGGGCGAGCAGACCGACGTGCCGGAATCGGCCGATTGGTACAATGCCGGCTTCCTCATCCTGTGGGGCTCCAACGTGCCGCAGACGCGTACGCCGGACGCTCATTTCTACACCGAGGCGCGCTATCGCGGCGCTAAGAGCGCGGTGATCTGTCCGGATTATTCCGAGGCCGCGAAATTCGGCGACATATGGCTGTCGGTAAAACAGGGAACCGATTCCGCGCTGGCCATGGCCATGGGCCATGTGATCCTGCGCGAATTCCATATCGACAAACAGGTCGATTATTTCGTCGATTACCTGAAGCGCTATACCGACATGCCGATGCTGGTGCGTCTGGAGGAAAAAGACGGCCGCCTCATTCC
Organism: Rhodoblastus sp.; assembly: GCF_052145335.1. Lineage (GTDB taxonomy): Bacteria > Pseudomonadota > Alphaproteobacteria > Rhizobiales > Beijerinckiaceae > Rhodoblastus. The sequence continues at coordinate 7,159 of NZ_JBKQOU010000183.1, read as the reverse complement.
CGACCGTTTTTTGCGCGCTTCCGATCTGGATGGGGCGCTCAACGAGACCAACAACGCCGAATGGAAGACTCTGGCCTTTGACGGCGAGAGCGGCGAACTGGTCGCGCCGATCGGCTCCATCGGTTTCCGCTGGGGCGAGAAGGGCAAGTGGAATCTGGAGGCGAAATCTTCCGACGGTTCGCCGGTCGATCTGCTGCTGTCGCTGAAGGACCGCGAACACGAAAAAGTCGACGTCGCTTTTCCCTATTTCGGCAATATCGAGCATGAGCATTTCGCCAGTTCCGACCACGCCAGCATCTTGCAGCGGCGCGTTCCGGCGACGCGCCTGAAAACTTCGGAAGGCGAGGTTCTGGTCGCTTCGGTCTATGATCTTTTCCTCGCCAATTACGGCGTCGATCGCGGCTTCGGCGGCGACAATGTGGCGAAGAATTTCGACGAGAACACCCCCTATACGCCGGCCTGGGCGGAGGCGATCACCGGGGTTCCTCGCGACAAGATTATCCAGGTCGCGCATGAGTTCGCGCTGAACGCCGAAAAGACCAATGGGCGTTCGATGGTGATCATCGGCGCGGCGATGAACCATTGGTTCCATTGCGACATGAATTATCGCGGCGTCATCAATATGCTGGTGATGTGCGGCTGCGTCGGCCAGTCGGGCGGCGGCTGGGCGCATTATGTCGGCCAGGAAAAATTGCGTCCGCAATCGGGTTGGGCGCCTTTGGCTTTCGGCCTCGACTGGGGCCGTCCGTCGCGTCAGATGAACGGCACGTCGTTCTTTTACGCCCATACCGATCAGTGGCGCTACGAGACATTGGACCCGAAGGAAATCCTGTCGCCGACGGCGCCCGCCGGACCGTGGGACGGCGCGGTGATCGACTATAATGTACGCGCCGAACGCATGGGCTGGCTGCCCTCGGCGCCGCAACTGGAACAGAACCCGCTGACGCTGTGGAACAAGGCGGCGGAAAAGGGTCTTGAGCTGAAGGATTATGTCGTGCAGGGTTTGGTTTCGGGCGAATTGAAACTGTCCTGCGAAGACCCGGACGATCCGAAGAACTGGCCGCGCAACCTGTTCGTCTGGCGCTCCAATCTGCTCGGCTCGTCGGGCAAGGGCCACGAATATTTTATCAAACATCTGCTCGGAACTTCGCATGGCGTGCTCGGCAAGAATCTCGGCGAGGAAGGTCGTGAAAAGCCCCAGGAAGTCGCCTGGCATGAGGCGGCGCCGGAAGGAAAACTCGACCTTCTGGTGACGCTCGATTTCCGCATGTCCACCACCTGCGTCTATTCCGACATCGTGCTGCCGACCGCGACCTGGTACGAGAAGGACGATCTCAACACTTCCGACATGCATCCCTTCATCCACCCGCTCACCGCCGCGGTGGACCCGGCCTGGGAAACGCGTTCCGACTGGGAAATCTACAAGGGAATAGCCAAGGCGTTCTCAGTTGTCGCGCCTGAAGTTCTCGGCGTCGAGAAGGATGTCGTGCTGACCCCGATCATGCACGATTCCCCCGGAGAAATCGCGCAGGCGCTCGACGTGAAGGACTGGAAAAAGGGCGAATGCGCCGCCATTCCCGGCAGGACCATGCCGGCGGTGACGGTGGTCGAGCGCGACTATCCCAATCTTTACAAGTGCTTCACTTCGCTTGGTCCGCTGATGGATAAGCTCGGCAATGGCGTGAAGGGCATTGCCTGGGAAACCAGCGACGAGGTCGTGCATTTAAAACATCTCAACGGCGTGGTCCGTGAGGAAGGGCCGACCAAAGGGCTGGCGCGCATCGACAGCGCCATCGACGCCGCCGAAGTCATTCTCATGCTGGCGCCGGAGACCAATGGCGAAGTCGCGGTGCGTTCGTGGGAGTCGCTGTCGAAAACCACCGGCCTCGAACATGCGCATCTGGCATTGCCGAAGGAAGACGAGAAAATCCGCTTCCGCGACGTGGTCGCGCAACCGCGGAAAATCATTTCGGCGCCGACCTGGTCGGGGCTCGAAAGCGAGCATGTCTGCTACAACGCCGGCTATACCAATGTGCATGAATTGATCCCATGGCGCACGCTGACCGGACGGCAGCAGACCTATCAGGATCATCTGTGGATGCGCGCCTTCGGCGAAGGTTTCTGCGTCTATCGCCCGCCCATCGACACGCGCGCGATCAAACCGGTGATCGACAAGCATCCCAATGGCGAAAAACAGATCGTCCTGAACTTCATCACGCCGCACCAGAAATGGGGCATCCACTCGACCTATACCGACAATCTGCTGATGCTGACGCTTTCGCGCGGCGGGCCGATTGTCTGGATCAGCGAGGTCGACGCGAAACAGGCCGGTCTGGTCGATAACGACTGGATCGAAGCCTATAATTGCAACGGCGCGCTGGTGGCGCGAGCAGTGGTCTCGCAGCGTGTAAAGCAGGGCATGTGCATGATGTATCATGCGCAGGAAAAGATCGTGAATGTGCCGGGTTCGGAGACCACGGGACGGCGCGGCGGCATCCATAATTCGGTGACGCGCACGATGATGAAGCCGACGCACATGATCGGCGGCTATGCCCATCAGGCCTATGGTTTCAACTATTACGGCACGGTTGGCGCCAATCGCGACGAGTTTGTCATCATCCGCAAATTGTCGAAAGTCGATTGGCTGGAAAAGCCCTGCGACGAGACCAAAAAGGGCGCGTCTCGCGGCCCGCTCAACACCGCAGCGGAATAAGGGAACGCCTCATGAAAATCCGCGCTCAAATCGGCATGGTGCTCAACCTCGATAAATGCATCGGGTGCCACACCTGCTCCATCACCTGCAAGAATGTCTGGACCAGCCGCGAAGGCATGGAATACGCATGGTTCAACAATGTCGAAACCAAGCCAGGGATTGGCTATCCGAAGGACTGGGAAAACCAGAAGCGCTGGAAAGGCGGCTGGACCCGCAAGTCCAACGGCGGCATCGAACCGCGCATCGGCGGCAAATGGCGGGTGTTGGCCAATATTTTCGCCAATCCGGACCTGCCCGAAATCGACGATTATTACGAGCCTTTCACCTTCGATTACGCGCATCTGCAAAAGGCGGGAGAGCTTGCAGCCTTCCCTACCGCGCGCCCGCGTTCGCTGATTTCCGGCGAGCGGATGGAGAAGATCGAAGGCGGCCCGAACTGGGAAGAAATTCTCGGCGGCGAATTTTCCAAGCGCTCGGCGGACGCCAATTTCGAAGGCGTGCAGAAGGAGATGTACGGCCAGTTCGAAAACACCTTCATGATGTACCTGCCGCGCCTGTGCGAGCATTGCCTCAATCCGGCCTGCGTCGCCTCCTGTCCCTCGGGCGCGATCTACAAGCGCGAGGAAGACGGCATTGTGCTGATCGACCAGGACAAATGTCGCGGCTGGCGCATGTGCGTCTCCGGCTGCCCCTACAAGAAAATCTATTACAACTGGTCGTCGGGCAAATCGGAAAAGTGCATCTTCTGTTATCCGCGCATCGAAGCCGGGCAGCCCACCGTTTGCTCGGAAACCTGCGTCGGGCGCATCCGATATCTCGGCGTCATACTCTATGACGCCGACGAGATCGAAACGGCGGCGAGCACGAAGGACGATGCCGACCTTTACGCCGCGCAACTGAAAATCTTCTTGGATCCCAGCGATCCGAAAGTGATCGCGCAGGCGCGCGCCGATGGCGTTCCTGAAGCCTGGATCGAGGCGGCGCGGAAATCGCCGATCTGGAAAATGGCGATGGAATGGAAGGTCGCCTTCCCGCTGCATCCCGAATATCGCACCCTGCCGATGGTCTGGTACGTGCCGCCGCTGTCGCCGATCCAGTCGGCGGCGGCAGCCGGCAAAATGGGCATGGACGGCGCCATGCCGGACGTGCGCAGCTTGCGCATTCCGCTCAAATATCTCGCCAATCTTCTCACGGCGGGCGACGAGGCGCCGGTGGCGACCGCGCTTGAACGGATGTTGGCGATGCGCGCCTTCATGCGCGCCAAAACCATCGACGGGGTGATCGACGACAGCATCGCCGCGAAGGTCGGTTTGAACCGCCAGCAGATCGAGGACATGTATCAGATCATGGCTATCGCCAATTACGAGGATCGCTTCGTCATTCCCACGGCGCACCGCGAAGCAGGCGAAGACGCCTTCGATCTGCGCGGATCGTGCGGCTTCACGTTCGGCAATGGCTGTTCGGGCGGCGAAACGGAGCTCAATCTGTTTGGAAGCCCGAAGAAGGCGCGCGGAACAAGAACGCCGATGGAGGTCGAGTGATGCAGACGTTCAAGGCCTTGTCGGCGATCCTCTCCTATCCGAGCCGGGATTTGCTCGACGCCATCGACGAAATCGGCGCGGTCATCGAGCGCGAGGCGCTGGCGCCACAAGACGAGCGGCGCGCGCTGCTCGCCTTGCTGGAGGAGTTCAAGGGGCGCGATCTCTATGATTTGCAGGAGCAATATGGCCTGCTGTTCGACCGCACGCGTTCGCTCTCCCTGCATTTGTTCGAGCACGTCCACGGCGAAAGCCGTGATCGCGGCCAGGCGATGATCGATCTCAAGGCGGTTTACGAGGCGAAGGGTCTGCAATCGGACCCACGCGAACTGCCGGATTTTCTGCCATTATTTCTGGAATTCGCCTCGCTGCTCGAGCTTGAGGAAGCGCGGGAATTGCTGGAACAGCCCGCCCATGTCCTCACCGCTTTGGCGGAGCGGCTGAACAAGCGAAACTCGCGGTTCGAAGCGGTGTTTCGCGCCCTTGTCGCCATAGCGCGCACCAAGCCAGACATGGCCTTGCTGGAAGTTTTACGCGGAGAACCCGATCCCGCGCCGGACGATCTCGAAGCGCTCGACGCAGCCTATGAAGACGAGGCCGTCCATTTCGGCCAGGACGACGATCCCGCCCAATGCGGCCAGGACACGCTGGCAGCGAAACTGCGTCAGGCGCGGCGTCCGGCGCCCGGACTGGAGACGTCGGGCCAACGTCCCGTTTTCACTCATTCCACCAACGTCTGAAGGGACGACACGCCATGAACGATTATGTCAATCATGCGCTGTTTGGCTGGTATCCCTACCTGTGCCTGACAGTCTTTCTTCTGGGCAGCCTCGTGCGCTTTGACCGCGAGCAATACACCTGGCGCAGCGGCTCGTCGCAACTGCTGCGGCGCAAGCAATTGTTCTGGGGCTCGAACCTGTTTCATGTCGGCATATTGATCATCTTTCTCGGTCATTGCGCCGGCCTGCTGACACCAATCTGGGTGTTCGACGCGCTGGGCATGAGCCATGGCTTCAAACAGGGGCTGGCGATCGTCGTCGGCGGGCTTGCCGGTTTGATGTGCCTGGTCGGCATTTCGCTTCTGACCCATCGCCGCCTGCTCGATCCGCGGATCCGCGCCAATTCGTCCTTTGGCGACACCGCGATCCTGCTCATCCTGTTCGCCCAGCTTCTGCTCGGCCTGTCGACAATCTTCGTCTCACTCGGCGCGATGGACGGTCATGAGATGGTCAAGTTCATGAACTGGGCGCAGGGCGTCCTCACTTTGCAGACCGACGCCTGGCTCAATGTCGCGGACGTCCCGCTGGTGTTCAAACTGCATCTCGTGCTCGGCATGACGATCTTTCTGGTCTTTCCGTTCACGCGGCTGGTGCATGTCTGGTCGGCGCCGATCTGGTATCTGAGCCGCACTGGCTATCAAATCGTGCGCACACGCGTTCCGGCGGAGTAGGTTCGATGAGCGCTTGCTCTCCCGGTTTGGCGCCCTCGCGCAAAATCATCAGCGTCAATGGCGTCGCCATTCCACGTGAAAAAATTTCGCGCGAGGCGCAGAATCATCGCGCCGCGACGCCCGCCGCCGCCTGGCTTGAGGCGGCGCAGGCGCTGGTCATTCGGCAATTGCTGTTGCAGGAGGCGCGTCGGCTCGGCTTGCCGCCTGAGCCGGCGACGGACGATCAGGGCCGCCGCGAGACCGACGAGGAGGCCTTGATCCGGGCTCTGACAGAGCACGAGGTAAAAACGCCGACGCCGGACGAATCTTCGTGCCGGCGCTATTACGAACAGAACCGCCAGAAATTCCGCTCAAGCGATCTCTACGAGGCCGCGCATATCTTGATCGCCGCCAATCCCGACGAACCGACGCAAGTTGAGGAAAAGCGCCAAAGCGCGTTGGCGTTGATCGAAATTCTCGCGCGAGATCCATCCTCGTTCGCCGACGCCGCGCGGGTTTATTCCGCCTGTCCGTCGCGGGAGCAGGGCGGAAATCTCGGGCAGATTTCGCGCGGGCAGACCGTTCCCGAATTTGAAAAAGCTCTGGCTCAGCTGACGCTCGGAATCATTGCGCCCGAGCCGATCCACACGCGTTTTGGTTTTCACGTCGTGCGTCTCGATCGCAAAATCGAGGGCGAAACCCTGGCCTATGAACTCGTCGCCGACCGGATCGCGGAATATCTTGACGAGACCTGCAAACGACAAGCCGTGGCGCAATTTATCGGCATTCTCGCCGCGCAGGCGCGGATAGAAGGCTTTTCATTGCTCCCGGCAGATGGCCGAAAGCCGAGGTGAGGGCGAGATGATTTTAGGCGATATTTTGCGGCAATTCGACGACCCGTCCGTCGTCGCCGCGGCCCTGATGCAATTCGGCGATCTCGGCTTGTTGGCTCAGGCCGAAACGAAGGCTGCGGCTTACGGAGAGACGCTGGGTGAATATGCGTCGGCTTCCGTCCGGCTGTTCTCCAATGAAGCCAATGACGATGAATGGGTGGCGTTGATGGCGGCTATGGGACGCACTGACGATCCCGGCGCCGCCTGCCTGCGCTTCATGCTCGAATGGGCGATTTCGCGGGAGGGGCAACCCGCACCCTGCTGCGGAAGTTGCGGAGGCGAATGAATCCGATGAACGCGATGATAAAAATCGGCGTGGATTTCGCCACCGGCCTTCCGCTGACAGCACTGGTCTATGACGAAGGATTCAACATCGGCGAGATTTTTCAAGCCATTGCCAAGAGCGCGAAAAAAGCCGGTTTGCGCCTTGGCGGCGTGATCGAGAAACCTGTGGCGCCCGTAGCGCCGGGACGGCGCTGCGACATGGTTCTGCAAGATCTGGCCTCCGGCGAGACAGTGAAAATTTCCGAAGACCGCGGCGCCCTGGCGCGCGGTTGCCGGCTCGATCTCGACGGTCTGGCGCGAA
>NZ_JBKQOU010000182.1:0-2682 GCF_052145335.1 Rhodoblastus sp. | reverse complement strand
GCGTTCGTTTGAAAAATGAGGGGATGGCTGATCTATGGGGGACTTTAAATCTGAATTTATTATTGTGAACGCGTGTTTAATGGCTTCGGCCAGCTGCTGCTTGTAGCTTTAAGACCGTGAGCCGTGGATCGGCGTACTGGGCCCCTTTCACCCCCATCGTGTTCCTCCCCCACGACCGGGCCGGCCTCGATCGCAGCTTGCGCGCGTAAGTGCGAGCCACGGCGCGCTTTTGCGGAGGCTTGGGTCATGAGATCCAGGCCTCCGTCTTTTCCCGGAAGCTTGGGTCCCGTGACGCAAACCAATGCTGCAAGGCCCAATCAGAGTGTCGGTGTCCGGGCCCCAACCGGTCGAAAAGACGGCAAAGCGATGAGCGGCACGTCGGGGATGCCTCTCATTATTCTTTCCGCCCGGAGCTGATTGATCTTCGTGATCGTCGCGGGCGCGCCGCGTGATGCGGGCATCTGTGCGCCAAATCATGCAGTCTGGTAGGAGAAAGCCAATGTCAGTGCAAACCGGAGCAACAACGCCTTCTCAGGCGCCCGCAACTGCGGAGAAATCGATCTACTGGCCATTTGCAATAGCCTGGCTATTCGCCCTGGTCTTCTATTTCATTCAATACGCCCTCCGCTCTGCGCCAGGCGTAATGGTACCTGAACTGATGCAGGCGTTCAGTCTGACGACGCTCGGCCTCAGCTCGCTGTTGGGGCTGTATTATTACACCTACGCCGCGTTCGCCATCGTTGCGGGCGCGTCTCTCGACCGTTATGGGGCCAAGGCGCCCATGGCGACTGGCGTCTTCGCCCTGGCGGCCGGCTGTGTGCTGTTCGGGCTTGGCTCGATCGGCGCCGCCGAGAGCGGAAGGCTGTTGCAAGGAGCCGGATCGGCTTTTTCCTTCACGGGCGCGGTTTATCTTGCGGCGCGCGGATTTTCCCACCGCTGGCTCGCCACCGCCGTCGGGTTCACGCAATTCGCCGGGATGCTTGGCGGCTTCGCTGGGCAGGTCGTCGTCGGTCCGCTCGTGCATGGCCCCATCGGGTGGCAAGCCTTCTGGATCGACAGCGGCGTGGTGTGCGCGATCCTCGCCGTCCTCGTGCTGATCACGACTCCAGGGAGCCATGATCAGGCCCGCGGCTCCGTGTGGTCGATGTTCGCGCCATACAAAATCGTGCTGACGAACCCGCAATCCTATCTCTGCGGCATTATTGGCGGGCTGCTGTTCATGCCGACCACCGTCGGCATCATGATCTGGGGAGTCCCTCTCCTGCGTAGCCTGGGCGCGGACCCTGCGGAGGCCGTGCACCGCGCCTCCTCCGTGACCTTCGGCTGGGCGATCGGCGCTCCGCTGCTCGGCTATGTCGCCGATCGCATCGGCCTTCGCAAGCCGGCGCTGCTTGGCGGGATCATCCTCATGCTGCTGTCCATCTTCAGCCTCCTCTATATGCCCGGCCTGCTTCCGCACTATGTCGGCGGCCTCGTCTTCGGCATCGGCTCCGGCGCAGCGATGATCCCCTATACGATGATCAAGGAAGTCAATCCGGACAACGTGAAGGGCAGCGCCACCGGCGCAATGAACTTCCTCGTTTTCAGCCTCAGCGCTGTCGTTGCGCCGGCCTTCGGGCTTGAGCTCTCCCATCTGTCTAGCGGTCAGCCTCTGACCGCGGCGGTGTTTCAACGGGCCGATCTGATCTGGGTCGCCGGCATCGTTTTGGCTTTTATCTTGACGCTGTTCCTGCGCGAGACCGGCGTTGCGGCGCGATCTGCGCCCCCGACGGCCGCGACTGCGCGCTGACCGATCGTGAAAAGCCATGGGCGGGGCATCGCCGCCGCCCAGGCGACGGACAACTGGGACATTCGACCGAGGAGCGGCGCGGTCACGCGCCTGGAGGATCACAAAGATGCTGAAGCAAGCCGACGCCACCCACGTTCATGCGACAGCCGCCGGCACGGGCCCGACAAGGCGGCAACTCCCGCAATGGATCGATCACGTGCCGCCCTGCAACGCGGCGTGTCCGGCGGGAGAGAACATTCAAGCCTGGCTCGAGCATGCGCTGGCCGGCCGATGGCGGCAGGCGTGGGAACAGATCCTCGACGACAATCCCTTTCCGGCCGTGCATGGTCGGGCCTGTTATCATCCCTGCCAGAGCAAATGCAATCGGGCAGATCTCGACGACGCCGTGAGCATCCATGCCGTCGAACGGCTTGTGGGCGATATGGCGCGGCAGGAGAAATGGCAACCGCGCCCCGGCGAGCCGACCGGCCGTCGCATCCTGATCGTCGGCGCCGGTCCGGCCGGCCTTTCCTGCGCCTATCACCTGGCGAGCCGCGGCCATGCCGTGGAGGTTCGCGAGGCGACCGAGGAGGCCGGCGGCATGATGAGCTGGGGCATTCCGGCCTATCGCCTGCCGCGCGAGGTCGTCCGTGACGAGATCGCGCGCATCGCCGCGATGGGTGTGACGATCACCTGCGGCCAGAAAGTGGAGGACGTGCTGGCCGAGAAGCAGAAGGGCAACTTCGACGCGGTATTCCTCGCTGTCGGCGCGCAAGCCGCCAATCGGCTCAACATCCCGGCGGCGGACGGGCGCCGGCTGATCGACGGCGTAACCTTGCTGGCCGAAGCGGAGCGGGGTCAGGCGCCGCGCCTCGGCCGCGTGGTCGGCGTCATCGGCGGCGGCAACACCGCCA
>NZ_JBKQOU010000181.1:0-3422 GCF_052145335.1 Rhodoblastus sp. | reverse complement strand
CGCGCCTGCCGCTCGGCGTTCGTCGGCCGCATGCCCCGGCTGGCGTCACAACATGCTCGGCAGCACGCGGTCTGGCGGACGGTGGCCGTCCATAAAGGTCTTCACATTGATGATGACTTTTTCGCCCATGTCGATGCGCCCTTCGAGCGTCGCCGAGCCCATGTGCGGCAGCAGCGTCACCTTGCCGCCCTGCGCCAGCTTGAGCAGTTTGGGCGAGACAGCGGGCTCGTGCTCGAACACGTCGAGACCGGCGCCGGCCAGCTCATTGGCCTCCAGCATCCGGGTCAGGGCGTTTTCGTCGATGATCTCTCCGCGCGCCGTATTCACCACGATGGCCCCGGAATGAAGGTGCTTCAAGCGCCTCGCGGAAAGGAGATGAAAAGTCGCCGGCGTATGCGGGCAATTGACCGAGACGATGTCCATCCGCATCAGCATCTGGTCGAGCGATTCGAAATAGGTCGCGGAAAGCTCCTGTTCGATCGAGGCGGAGACGCGGCGGCGGTTGTGATAATGGATCGACAGGCCAAAAGCCTTGGCGCGGCGGGCGAGCGCCTGGCCGATGCGGCCCATGCCGACAATGCCGAGTTTCTTGCCGGTGATGCGCCGCCCCAGCATCCAGGTCGGCGACCAGCCGCGCCAGGAGCCGTCGAGGGCGGCGCCGGCGCCCTCGACAATGCGGCGGGAGACGGCGACGATCAGCCCCATGGTCATGTCGGCGGTGTCCTCGGTCAGCACCCCGGGCGTGTTGGTGACGGTGATGCCGCGCCGAAGCGCCGAAGTGACGTCGATATTATCGACGCCATTGCCGAAATTGGCGATCAGCTTCAATTGCTCGCCGGCCTTGGCGATCAGCGGGGCGTCGATGCGGTCGGTCACGGTGGGCACCAGCACGTCGGCGGCGCCAATCGCCTCGGCAAGCTCGGCGTGGGTCATCGGCTTGTCCGTTTCGTTGAAACGGGCGTCGAACAATTCGCGCATCCGCGCTTCCACCGGTTCGGGCAGTTTGCGGGTCACGATGACGAGCGGATTATTTTTGCCCATGGTGTTCCGTTCCCTCTGCCCCGGTTTTTCGCGGACGGCGCGACCGCCCGTTTTTGCGCCGCAGCGGCGCCGGCTTTCACCGGTCATTAACGATCGGCGGGCGACAAGGACTTGACCGCGATCAATCCTGTTTCCCGTATTCTTTGCTTCCTAGCAGATGGATTGGCAAAAACAAGAATGGCGAAATGGGTTCGATGATTTTGCGCGGGCGTTGGGCAGGACAGTTGGAAGACGGCGTTATGGCGATTGGGCCGAAAATCAGGTTTGCTTCAGTCTCTTCATTCGGGCGGCGCCGTCGGGCGGCCTGCGCCCTCGTCGGCGCAAGTCTTTGTCTTGGCGTCATTTCTGTTCACGCGCAGCAGGCGGTCGGTTCGGCCACCGGCCTCGCCATTCCCCGCTATGTCAGCCTGAAATCCGATCACGTCAATTTGCGCGAGGGTCCTTCGAAAGACCACGCCACCAAATGGATCTACCAGCGTCCCGGACTGCCGGTGGAGATCACCGCCGAATACGAAATCTGGCGGCGCATCCGCGACTCGGAAGGCGCGGAAGGCTGGGTTCTGCATTCGCTGCTGTCGGGCAAGCGCACCGTGCTGATCGAGCCGTGGAAGAAGAACGCTCCGGCCCTGCCGCTTTACGCCCAGCCGCAGGAGGACGCCGACGTCAAGGCCAAGCTCGCGCCAGGCGTGGTCGCAAGCGTGAAAAGCTGCGACGGAACATGGTGCCGACTGAAGGGCGACGGCTATGACGGCTTCATGAGCCAGACCAATCTATGGGGCGTCTATCCCGGCGAAAAGGTGGAATAGGCCGGGCTCGCGGCCGCTGGCGCATGTTCAAAACGGATTGTAGGATCGGCCAGACGGGGGGAAAAGGCGATGAAAGCTGAAATGGTGACGACGGCGCTCGATTTGCCGGGCTACCGCGTGACGCGCAACATCGGAATCGTTCGCGGCATTGTCGTTCGCTCGCGATCCATCGTCGGCAATATTGGCGGAGCCCTGCAAACCTTGTTCGGCGGCAATATCACCGTCTACACCAATTTATGCGAGCGAACCCGCACCGATTCCTATGAGATGATGTGCGCTCACGCCGAAGCCAACGGCGCCAACGCCATCTTGATGATGCGCTACGACGCCAATGAAATCATGAACGGCGTCACCGAAGTCATTTGTTACGGCTCCGCCGTCATTGTCGAAAAGGAGCGCCCATGAACTGGACGATTCCCGCCGGCTTTGGCCTTTTTCTCCTGGGGGCGGCCGCGTTTCTGGCGCAATTGTGGCTGCGCTTCTGGGACCCCGAGACTTTCGTGAAAGTGATGATCACGCTCGGCGTGCTTCTGGCCGTGGTCATCGTGTGGAACCTGGTCCAGCGGGAGAGGCGCGACAGCGCCAGGCTGCGCGACAAAAGCAAGCTTCAATAATCGACGCCGATCAGGTAGAGCCCCGCCGCCGGCGCCACCTGGCCGCAACGCGCGCGGTCGCGCGCCTTCAAGGCCTGGGAAAGGTCTTCCGCCCGCCATTTGCCGGAGCCGACATGCTCCAGCGAGCCGACCATCGAGCGCACCTGCCGGTGCAGGAAGGCGCGGGCGCTGGCGCGGATGTGGATTTCGTCATGCGGCGCCCGGAAGACGTCGAGACGGTCGAGGGTGCGCACCGGGCTTTCGGCCTGGCACTCGGAATCGCGAAAGGTCGAGAAATCGTGGTGGCCGGTCAGCACTTGCGCCGCCTCGTGCATCGCCTCGGGGTCCAGCCTCCGCTTGATCAGCCAGGCGCGGCCATGATCGTAGGTCAGCGGCGCGCGGCGGTTGACGATGCGGTAGAGATAATGCCGCGCCTTGGCGGAAAAACGCGCGTCGAAATCGTCCTCCACCGCCTCGGCGGCGAGAATCGCGACCTTTTCCGGCCGCATATGGGCGTTGAGGGCGTCGCGAAGCGCGTCTGTCCGCCAGATTTTTTGCAGATCGACATGGCCGACCTGCGCCGAGGCGTGAACGCCGGAGTCGGTGCGTCCCGCGCCGCGCAGGCCGATCGGGCCGGGATCGAGTTTTTTGCACGCCGTCTCGATGACTTCCTGCACGGAAAGGCCATTGGCCTGGCGCTGCCAGCCGACATAATCGGTTCCATCATATTCGATGAGCAGTTTGTAGCGGGGCATTCTTACTGCGAGACCTGTGCGGCGTCGGACAGGCGGGCGCCCGGAACAAGTCGCGCGCCGCGCAAAAACTCGCTTCCCGAAACCGGGCCTCGTCCCGCCCTTTGAACCTCGACCAAAGTCAGGGCGCCGTCGCCGCAGGCGATGCGCGGCGTGTCGTCGAGGATTTCGCCCGGCTTGCCGGCCCCCTCCGACAGTGTCGTGCGTAAAATTTTCACGCGCTCAAGGCC
>NZ_JBKQOU010000180.1:0-8577 GCF_052145335.1 Rhodoblastus sp. | reverse complement strand
TCTTAAAACTTTGACGTAATTTCTATTGGGCACGGTTTTGGATTGAAACATCAATAATTTCGGAGCTGACGCCATGGCCAGATATTCCGATTTAATAGCGTTGTTTTTAATTATGGTTTCGGCCATCGTCTCTTTGAAACTTGTACAAATGTTTATTGACACGACATACGTGCTGTTTACCTGGCATGGCCACAATTAAACTGTGATCAGCTCGCGAGTTCCAGTCAAAGGGCCCCATCGTCTAAAGATAGCTTGACGAGATAATGTAATCATTAAAATCGGACCGTGTCGCGTTCGGTTTTTCTTACGCGCCGCCATAACCTTTCTCGACAACAGCTCTCGCTCCCTCATCTATCGCGGCAACGCCAGCCATGCCGCCGGTATTCGGAACCGCTGTGATCGCGATCGGCGCCGCCTTGTCACACCGAGCGAGGGCAAAAACCTTGTCGATAGCGTCCGCCCGGCCTTGCGGAACGAAAGCGGCCTCACGCAGGCAAACCATCGGGCGGCAAAATGAGTCGGTCATGGGCGATATTTTTCGGAACTTTTCAGCGGAAATGCTGGTTGGACAAAATGACGCAGCGTCAAGCTAGCGCCACCTTCCTTGCGAACACAACCGGCCGAGGATCGCATGCTGCCCTATGGCGTGACCATCCGTCCCCTAAATCAGGCGCCTGTTCCGGCAAGCCCCGTTAACGGCGCCGTCGAACTTCCCTTCTTTGGCGCGGGGCGCGAAGCCAAGGTTCAATTCGCCCCGCACCGGCTGCTCCGGAACTATGCCGAATATCGCCGGCTGAACGCCGGCGCAAAATCGCTTTTCGATCGCTAGAAGAACACGAACGCGCCTGCGCACCCGTCAGGAATTGCCGAAATGCGCGGGCCGCTTTTCCACAAATGCGCCCATACCCTCCTTCTGGTCCTGTGTGGCGAACAGCGACTGGAATAGCCGGCGCTCGAAACGCGCGGCCGGGCCGAGGGGCATCTCGAAAGCCATGTTCACCGCCTCCTTGCAAAGCCGCGCCACCGGCAGCGACATGGAGGCGATGGTTTCGGCTGCGCCAAGCGCCTCATCCATCAGCTTGTCGACCGGGACCACGCGCGACACCAACCCGCTGCGCTCGGCCTCGCTGACGTCCATCATCCGTCCGGTCAGGCACATGTCCATCGCCTTGGCCTTGCCGACGGCGCGGGTCAGGCGCTGCGAACCGCCCATCGCCGGCATGACCCCGATCTTGATCTCCGGCTGGCCGAATTTCGCCGTCTCCGAGGCGATGATCATGTCGCAGAGCATCGCCAGTTCGCAGCCGCCGCCCAGAGCATAGCCGGAAACCGCCGCTATGATCGGAACGCGGATCTGCGGCAGCAGGTCCCACAGGTGAAACCAGTCCAGCCGATGCGCGTCCATATAGGACAGCGACTGCATTTCCTTGATGTCGGCGCCGGCGGCGAAGGCTTTTTGCGACCCGGCGATGACGATGCAGCCGATATCGTCGCTGGCGTCGAACATCTTCAGCGCGCCGGTGATGTCGATCGCGCTCTGAACGTTCAGCGCGTTCAGCGCCTGCGGACGATTGAGCGTAATGAGGCCGACGCGGCCGCGCTGCTCGACCAGAATGGTTTCGTACCTGGGTAGGGAAATCGCGTTCATGTGTCAGGCTCCGTGCGCGGTGCGGATGAAATTGATCACCCCGGAAAAATCCGTCTCGGCGCCGCCCGCCCCGACAAAATCGTCGAAAATTCGGGTGGCGTGAAGGCCGAGCGCGGTTGGCGCGTCGACGTCTTCCGCCGCCGCCTGCGACAGTTTCAAATCCTTCAGCATCAGCGCGGCGGCGAAGCCGGGCTTGTAGGAATTATTTGCCGGGCTCGCCGGAACAGGGCCAGGAACCGGGCAATAGGAAGTCAGCGACCAGCATTGTCCGGAGGAAGTCGAGGCGACGTCGAACAGGGCCTGATGCGACAGGCCGAGCTTTTCGCCGAGGACGAAGGCTTCCGACACCGCGATCATCGAAACACCCAAAATCATGTTGTTGCAGATTTTCGCCGCCTGGCCGGCGCCAGCGGCGCCGCAATGCACGATTTTCTTGCCCATGGCGGCGAGGATCGGCTCCGCCGCCTTGGCCGCCTCGTCCGAACCGCCCACCATGAAGGTCAGCGTGCCGGCGGCGGCGCCGCCGACCCCGCCCGACACCGGCGCGTCGACCGAGAGCATCCCCGCTTTTGCCGCCGCCTCATGGGCGATGCGGGCGCTGGCGATATCGACCGTCGAGCAGTCGATGAACAGGGTCTTGGGTTTTGTCGCGGCGAGAAGGCTGCCGGCGCCGCAATAGGCGTCGATCAGGTGCTTCCCCATCGGCAGCATCGTGACAACCACATCCGCGTCTGCCGCCGCCGAGGCGCCGCTGTCGGCGCCGACGACCCCCGCCTCGGCCGCCCGCTGCATGGCGGCGGGAGCGAAATCGAAGCCGGCGACCTCATGGCCGGCGCGGACAAGATTGGCCGCCATGGGCAGGCCCATGTTGCCCAGTCCGATGAATGCGATTTTCGTCATGTTTCGTTCCCTGTCTCTCTTATTTTCCGGCGATCAGATTGCGCGCCACGATCAGCCGCATGATTTCGTTGGTCCCTTCGAGAATCTGGTGGACGCGCAGGTCGCGCACGATCTTCTCGACGCCGTATTCGGCGAGATAGCCGTAGCCGCCGTGCAATTGCAGCGCGTCGTTGGCGACGTTGAAACAGGCGTCGGTGACGAATTTCTTGGCCATGGCGCAGAGCTTGGTCGCCTCGGGGCTTTTGACGTCGAGCGCACAGGCCGCCCGCCAGAGAAAGGAGCGCGACGCCTCCAGGTCGATCGCCATGTCGGCGAGGCGGAATTGCAGCGCCTGAAAATCGCTGAGGTTGCGCCCAAAAGCCTGCCTTTCCGCCATATAGGCCAGGGTCCGGTCGAGCGCGTTCTGCGCGCCGCCGAGCGAACAGGCGGAAATATTGAGCCGCCCGCCGTCGAGCCCGGCCATGGCGATCTTGAAGCCCGAACCCTCGGGCCCAAGGCGGCTGGCGGCGGGCAGGCGCAGGTCCTCGCAGATCACCTGCCGCGTCGGCTGGGCGTTCCAGCCCATTTTTTTCTCATTGGCGCCGAAGGAAAGTCCCGGCGTTCCCTTTTCGACGACAAAGGCGGAAATGCCGGCGGCGCCGGTCTCGGCGGTGCGCGCCATCACCACATAAATGTCCGAGGCGCCCGCCCCCGAGATGAATTGCTTGACGCCGTTGAGCACATATTCGTCGCCGTCTTTCACCGCGCGCATCCGCAGGGCGGCGGCGTCGGAACCGGCGGCGGGCTCGGTCAGGCAATAGGAGGCGAGGTGCTCCATCGTGGCGAGTTTGGGGATATATTTCGCTCTCTGCGCGTCGTCGCCGAAACGGTCGATCATCCAGGTCGCCATGTTATGGATCGACAGGAAAGCGGCGACCGAGGGACAGCCGCCCGCCAGAGCCTCGAAGATCAGGGCTGAGTCGAGGCGGGTCAGGCCCGAACCGCCAAAGTCCTCTCGCGCGTAAATGGCGCCCATGCCCAGCGCTGCGGCCTTGCGGAAAACATCGACCGGGAAATGCTTTTCCTGATCCCATTCGACCGCCTTGGGGGCCAGTTCCTCGCGCGCGAAATCGCTCGCCATGTCGCGGATGGCGCGCTGCTCCTCGGTGAGCGCGAAAGGATTGGCGACGTCGTGGCTATTGTGGTCCAGCATTTCCCCCTGCCCTTACTTCAAGCCTGACGCTTCCGTCGCGACGGCCCGATTTAACGGCTGAGCCTAACAGCATTGCCCAACAAGGAAACGCCGCAAAAAGCAGAACCGATCCGCAGAAATCCCGAGACATGCGACTATATTGCGGTGCGGAAGACGATTTTTCACACAACCGTTTGGCGAATATATGCGTTGAAGGGAAAGGCCGCCTCGTTCAAACCCATGGAAACAACAAGTCTGCGAAACAACAAGTCTGGAGAGGAAAGCCCATGGTTGCGGAAATTACCCATTTTATCGGCGGCAAGCACGTCAAGGGAACGTCGGGCCGCTTCGCCGACGCTTATCTGCCGACGACCGGCGAAGTGATTTCGCGAGTGCCGCTGGCCTCGGCGAGCGAGGTGCGCGCAGCGGTCGAGAACGCCCGCGCGGCGCAGCCCGCCTGGGCGGCGACCAATCCGCAGCGCCGCGCCCGGGTGATGATGAAATTCGTCGAACTGGTCAATCGCGACATGCAGCCGCTGGCCGAACTGCTGGCGCGCGAACATGGCAAGACCGTTCCCGACGCCAAGGGCGACGTTCAGCGCGGTCTTGAAGTGGCGGAATTCTGCATCGGCATTCCCCACCTTCTGAAGGGCGAATATACCGACAGCGCCGGTCCCGGCATCGACATTTATTCGATGCGCCAACCGCTCGGGGTCGTCGCCGGCATCACGCCGTTCAATTTTCCGGCGATGATCCCGATGTGGAAATTCTGTCCGGCCATCGCCTGCGGCAACGCATTCATTCTGAAACCTTCGGAGCGCGATCCGGGCGTGCCGCTGCGTCTCGCCGAACTGATGATCGAGGCCGGGCTGCCGGCCGGAATCCTCAATGTCGTCAACGGCGACAAGGAGGCGGTGGACGCCATTCTCGACGACCCGGACATCAAGGCTGTCGGCTTCGTCGGCTCCACCGCGATCGGCGAATATATTTACGCGAGAGGCTGCGCCAATGGAAAGCGCGTGCAGGCTTTCGGCGGCGCGAAAAACCATATGGTCATCATGCCCGACGCCGACCTAGACCAGACCGTCGATGCGCTGATCGGCGCCGGCTATGGTTCGGCGGGCGAGCGCTGCATGGCGATTTCGGTCGCGGTGCCGGTCGGCCAGGCCATTGCCGACGAATTGGTGAAGCGCCTGATTCCCCGCGTGGAAGCGCTGAAAATCGGCCCCTCCACCGACGTGACCGCCGATTACGGCCCGCTGGTGACGCAGGCCCATCTCGACAAGGTGAAATCCTATATCGACATCGGCGAGAGCGAAGGCGCGAAGCTGGTGGTCGACGGGCGCGGCTTCAAGATGCAGGGCTATGAAAACGGCTTCTATCTCGGCGGCTGCCTGTTCGACCATGTCACCCCCGACATGCGTATCTACAAGGAAGAAATCTTCGGGCCGGTGCTGTCGATCGCGCGCGCGCAGAATTATGAAGCCGCGCTGAAACTCTGCAATGACCACGAATATGGCAATGGCGTCGCCATCTTCACCCGCGACGGCGACGCGGCCCGCGACTTCGCCTCTCGCGTAAATGTCGGCATGGTCGGGGTGAATGTGCCGATCCCGGTGCCGATCGCCTATTACACATTCGGCGGTTGGAAACGTTCGGGTTTCGGCGACCTCAACCAGCACGGTCCCGACGCGGTGCGCTTCTACACCAAGACCAAGACCGTCACCGCGCGCTGGCCCTCAGGCGTCAAGGATGGCGCGAGCTTTGTCATACCGACGATGCATTGATTTCGGGGACAAAATTTTTGGGGGCGGAAATCGGGATGGTTTCCGCCTCTTTTTTGCGGCGTGCGTCTGCAAGGCGGCCATTTCCGGACGTTGCCGAGCTGGATGACTTCCTTCCGAAGCGGCTCGAAGGAGCCATTGCCTTATGACGACGAAGGACGGCTCGGCGCCATAACCGGCAATCTCGAACGCCCCATCAGCATTGATGGATCTCAACAAGGCAAAGGCCATGTGGAAATGACCGGCTATTGAGCGCTGGAGCCGAAAGCGGCATTGCGCCTATGGTTTCGAAGTCAGCAGTTCAAGTCCATGCACCACGAGGCTCGCGTGCATCGCGCCTTGGCCCTTAGCGACACCTGGTAGCCGCCATCAGTTTGTCTTTTCTTCCATCCTCGGCGTTTCTCCCACGGCCTGATGGTGCTTCATCTCTTTCTGGCGGTGATGCTTCATCATATGGTGAGGCGGCGCCGGCTTCGCTTCCTCAGTGGGTGGGAAGTAGCCACCATAGGCCATCGCAGTGGCAGGTGAAAGAACAAAAAGTAATGAAAGGGCCAAAGCAGAGCCTGTTTGCTTGAGCATGGCAATCTCCATTGCTGGATTATCTATATATACGCTATTCTGAGGTTGGTTCAAAGCCTGCCAAAGCCAGTATGACTGCAATCCGCCGCCTCAAGACATTTGTTCCGGATCAATGAATGTCCTCGGTAGGGTGACAAGCAGTCGCAGCAGAGGCCGCCCCGAATGTTCGCCAAGTCGATGCGCGAACCTCTACGGCCCATCAAGAAACAGCGCTTTCTCGTTCTCCACCAGATCGTAAAGATAATCCGCCACCGCCCGCACCTGCGGGAATTGCCGTCCATCGGCGTGCATCAGCAGATAAAATGACCTGAGTATCGAGATCTCGTCGGGCAGGATCGGGACAAGCTGCGGGAAGTTCCTGGCCAGAAAACGGGGCAGGACCGCGACGCCCACCCCGGCCAGCACCGCCTGCAATTGCGCGATCAGATTGGCGCTGCGGATCTGCGCCGAAAGACCCGGCAGAACCTGCGGGAGATAGTCGAGTTCCGGCGTGAACAGAAGCTCGCCGATATAGCCGATCACCCGCCTTCCCATCAGGTCGGAGCGCTGCCGGATTTCCGGCGTTCGCTCAAGATAATCCTTCGAGGCGTAAAGAAACAGCCGGTAATCGACCAGTTTCCGCCCAAAAATCCGGCCTTCCTGCGGCATGGCGAGGCTGATGGCGATATCCGCCTCGCGCTTCGACAGCGAGAACAGCCGCGCCGTCGCCACCAGTTCGAGATCGAGGTCGCGATGTTGGTCGGCGAAGGCGCCAAGGCGCGGCGCGAGAAAATAGCTGCCGAAACCGTCGGGCGCGCCGATGCGCACCGAGCCGGTCAGATGCGCGCCGCCGCCGCCGATTTCCGCCTGGCCGCTGCGGATCTCGGACTCGATCGATTCCGCCACCGCCATCGCCCGGCGGCCGGCGTCGGTGATTTCATAGCCGGTCTTGCGCCGCACGAACAGTTTTGCGCCGAGCGCGCTTTCCAGTCGGTCGATGCGGCGGATCACCGTGGCATGATCGACGCCCAGTCTTTTCGCCGCCGCCGAAACCGTGGCGTCACGCGCCACCGCGAGGCAATATTGCAGGTCGTTCCAATCCAGACCCATATAAAAACTCTTTGCCCCGACTCGTCGCGGTCAACGATCCCTCGCTTCAGCTCGGCGTCGCATTCGCTCCTAACCAAATCTCACGAGATTAGGCGTTATTTCAAATCGCTGTCCGAAAAATAAGCCTCGACCGCCTCGTCCGACACGTCTTCAAGCCTCGCCGGCGACCATTTGGGCTTGCGGTCCTTGTCGATCACCGCCGCGCGAACGCCCTCGCGCATGTCGTGGCTGCGCATGAGGTGGGTCGCGACCGTCAGCTCCATGGCGAGACAGGGCGCGAGTTTCTTGAATTCGCGGCCCTTGCGCAGCGCCCGCAGCGCGATCTTCAGCGAAGTCGGCGAATTGCCCCGGATTTTCTGCAGATCATCCAGTCCTTCAGGCTCACCGCGCGCGGCGAGACGCTCGCAGATTTCTTCGACCGTATCGGCAGAAAAAGCCTCGTCGATCCAGCTCTGGGCCGACTCCAGCTCCCCCGGGCTGGGCGGCGTCGCCAGCGACAGCAATTGCTTTTCGATATCTTCCGCCGAGCGGCAGTCGCGCAAGCGTTTCGGTAGATCGGCCAGCCGCGCCATTTCGATATGAAAGTCGG
This sequence comes from Rhodoblastus sp., assembly GCF_052145335.1. Classification (GTDB taxonomy): domain Bacteria; phylum Pseudomonadota; class Alphaproteobacteria; order Rhizobiales; family Beijerinckiaceae; genus Rhodoblastus. The sequence continues at coordinate 817 of NZ_JBKQOU010000180.1, read as the reverse complement.
CGAGACCGAGGAAAAGCGCGTCGGCGGCGCCGACGCGGCCGGCGGTCAGCGCCAGATGGGTTCCGCTTTCGCCGGGCGCCCGCGACAGCAGATAGGTGGCGCCGACGTCCGGCAGGAAGCCGATGCTGGTTTCCGGCATGGCGATGGTGGTGGTTTCGGTGACGATGCGGTGTGACGCATGGGCGGAAAGGCCGATGCCGCCGCCCATGACGATGCCGTTCATCACCGCGACGATGGGCTTCGCATAGTCGGCGATCATCTGGTTGAGGGCATATTCCTCGCGCCAGAACCCCGCCGGGCGCAGATTGCCGCTCAGCAGGTCCTCGTAAATGGCGCGAATGTCGCCGCCGGCGCAGAGCCCGCGCTCGCCTGCCCCACGAATCAACACCAGGCTGACGCCGTCGCTGGCGCTCCATTGCGTCAGCGCCGCCGAAATCGACCGAACCATTCCCAGCGTGAGCGCATTGATCGCCTTGGGGCGATTGAGGGTCACCAGACCGATTCCGCCGATTTCCTCGACCAGAACTTCCGCTTCCGCATTCATGCGCACAATCCGTCGCTTCTCGTAATCAATGGTCCAGATAAGCCGACTCGCGCCGCCGGCTCAACCCGGCCGAACTGCCTAGAACACGAGGCCGCTCACGACTGGGCCGCTTCCTCGGCGCTTTCGTAAATATGCGGCGCGACGCCGCGCTTGCTCAGCGCCGCGCCGAGTTTTACCCGCAGGAAGCCGCTGGTGGTGTAGCGGGTGACGTCGGAATAGTGGGTGTCCATCAGCCTTCGCACCATGTCGGAATACTCGTCCAGCAATTCCGGC
>NZ_JBKQOU010000179.1:0-3253 GCF_052145335.1 Rhodoblastus sp. | reverse complement strand
CCTGCTCGGGCTTTTTCGGCGGCTCGACGGGCGTCTCGTTGCGGAAGAGTTGCGGCTCCCACTGGCTTGTTTCGCCGCCGTGGAATCCATACCAATATTCAAAGCCTTCACCCGTCGGCCAGCGCGTAAAAGGCCCGATCGGCGTCGTCTCCCAGTCGGGCGTATTGTGCCATTTGCCCCAGGCCGCCGTGCTGTAGCCATTTTCCTTCAAGACTTCCGCTACTGTCGTGGCTTCGAGCGGCCAGACGCTGTCATAGCCGGGGAAGCCGGTCGAAAGTTCGGCGATGGTGCCGAAGCCGACTTGATGATGGTTGAGGCCAGTGAGCACCGCCGCCCGCGTCGGCGAACAGATGCCGGTGGTGTGGAAAGTATTGTAGCGGAGGCCTTCGCTCGCCAATTTGTCGAGGTTGGGCGTCGGAATAGGTCCGCCGAAGGTTCCGGGATGGCCGAAGCCGACATCGTCGAGCAGGATGACGACGACATTGGGCGCCCCTTTCGGCGCTTTGACAGGCTGCGGAAAATCGGCGACCGAGTCCTTGTAGGTCTTGCCGATTTTTCCCTCGAACGCAGGCGTCGGCCGGGGCAACGCGACTTCCGACTGAGCGGAGGGAGGGGCAGAATCCCCGGCGCGGGCCGGACCGGTCAAAATGAGGCTCATGGCCGCCGCCGCGATTACGGCGCAATATCTTCCCGCTATCATTTGGCCGCTCCAAATTTTAGAAAACCGCGTTCGATCAAGCAGCGACGACAACCAACTCATGCTCCAGTCGGATGGCGATTATTCGCCAACAGCCGTTATTTTAGGGGGCAGCCACGTCTGGCTCACGATGTCTTCTGCGGGAAGGTATGTGCGCATGATCATGAAGAACTGATCCTCCGGCGCAGGAAGCCAGTTAGCCTCCTTGTCCGCGCCGGGCGAATCCTTCTGCACATAGATCGTGAGGCCACCGTCCGCGTCGGGTTTCATGCCGCTGCGGTCGCCGACAGAATAGCGGTTAATCGGATTGGCGACGAGGTTGTACTTGAGATTGTACATCGTCACTGACCAGAAGGCCTTGACCTTGGGCTCGCCGCCCTTATCGAAATGAATGACATAACGGTTCTTGCCGGACAGGGGCTTGCCGTCGCCATCAACTGAAACATTGAAATAGGTTGCCTCGACCGGGTCGTTGGCGACGAAGCCCGCGAGCATCTGCACGGCGCGGAACAGCCAGTCGCGGGTTGGGCTCGGCCTTCCGGTCGCGGGCGGCGGGTAATTCCAGCCGTTGACCGCCTTTTGCAGGTAACCATCGGTAAATGCTTCGGCGATGATCTTTTTCCCTTCGACGGCGGCGCGAGCAAGACCGCGCTTCGTGCTCGCGTCCTGCGCATCGACATCCAGACCAGGTCCGATCCCAATGCGCGCAAGCTGTTGCAGCAGGTCGGAGTCGCGCGCGGGCGGCGGGACCTCGACCATCGCGTGGTTGATGGTCTTCCAATCGGCGACCGGGTCGCGGTTCGGGTCGAACGCTTGCCCGATTTACGCGTCCCTGGGCGGGGTCGTCTGCGTCTTGCCCCACTGCGACAGAGGCGTCAGCTTGTATTGATCCTGTATCTTGTGCGCCGCATCGAGGTCGGAGGCGTCCTTGACATAGGTTCTGCCCAAGATCGTCGCCCAAGGCGTCGATGACGGTGGCAACTGTCGGACACCCTCCGGCAGCACACCCTTCCAATCGGGGCCAACGATCGCATAGTTCCCGGCCTCGGTTCCCGTTGCGCGCGTGCCGACGTAGGCGAAATTGTCGCCCATGAAATCGACGATCTCCATCGTATAGTAGCGGTCGGCGATTGCAGGCACGGTCAGGATGACCGGTTCGTCCTTGAGGTAAACCCAGGCGCGCGAATAGAGCGTGTCGTTGTTGGGGGCGCCACCGCTCAGATGGGCCGCATCCTCAAGATGACGGATGTGATCAAACCGGTCGGCCTGCCAGCCGATGGCCTCCGTTCGCAGCCACCTCGCATTGGGCATGTACGCCCATGGAAACGCATAGAGATAAGCCTGTACGCCCAACGTGTATGCGTTCTGCTCGCGCCAGTCCGCGTGCTGAGAGTCTTCCGCCCTTGCCTGAGGCGAGTCGGAGCCAGCCACCGCGCCGGCGAGACCCAATGTGATGATGAGCGCCGCAAAAGTTTGCGGCAAAGCGCGGGAGAATGGATTTCTCATCAATCACCTAGCGTTTGTTTTGGCGAGATCGGATCCCGGCGGTGCGCACTCCTAATTCTCTGGCTCCCAAACCGGACGAGGCTTGTATAGCCCGCTTTTTGATGAAACATTGTCAATCTACGATCATTTTTGGAGAAAAAATGCTCACAATCGAGGCAGCGCGGAAAATCGCTATCGACAATGGCTGGCTCAGCCTGACGCCGCCATCGTTTCAGGCTGCGGTTCTTGACCGGTGCCGATTGCAAAGCTTCAAGACAGGGCAATCCATTTACATGGTCGGCGATCCGCCTGGAGGCATGTTCGGTCTTGTAACGGGTGGGGTCGGCATATCGATCGCGCCGGGAGAACGCGGACCCTATTTTGCACATCTGGCGAGGCCGGGGACGTGGTTCGGAGAAGCCGCCGCCATATTGCGACAACCGCGCCGCGTCGGCCTGACAGCAACGCGCGACGCCGAACTGCTGTATCTGCCCATCGAAAAGATTGATGAAATAGTCGCCAAGGATTCGAACGCCTGGAGGCTGTTCGCCCTCGTGACGGTCGGTCACCTCGAAATGGCCATCGGCGCCTGCGACGACTTGATGCTTCGCGATCACGTCAAGCGATGCGTAGCGACGGTCCTGCGCCTTGGTGGCTGCCGAAATTTTTCGCTTCCGGACACATCGCCGGCCGAGATCGATGTGCGCCAGGACGAGATCGCCACGCTCGCCAACGTCACCAGAACAACAGCCGGCTCAGTCATCAGGAAGCTTGAAGCCGAGGGGCTCATCGACAAGTCCTATCGCCGGATACGCATACTGGCGCCCGACACGCTGAGGGCGATGCTGCGCGACTGACGTCTGCGTTTTGGCGTCTCAATACCGCAATGTCGGCTTTAACGCCGAATCTGGTCAATGGTCATCACAACCGGGAATGTCTGAAACTGGCGGATTCCGTTGAAAAACTCAGCGGTTCAGCGACTTCGCTCCGATTTGGAGACGTTTTCAAGATTGGAGGGCTGACGCCCTGTCGTATGGCGGCGGCCACGTCGCCGCGTTATCGGCGGCCTAT
>NZ_JBKQOU010000178.1:0-4289 GCF_052145335.1 Rhodoblastus sp. | reverse complement strand
CCGTATCTCCAGTTGAGGCGCACGACAGCCTCTCATCCAAGGAGAACCAACGTGCTTTCCAATCGCTCCCTTCTTCTCGCCTCGGCCCTGACCGTCGCCATGGTCCCCGCCGCCGTTAACTTCATTTCGCCCGCGGCCGCGCAAATGTCGGGAAAAACCGTCATGGTTGGCGGCGCCAGGATGTATCCGTCGAAAAACATCGTGGAGAACGCGGTCAATTCCAAGGACCACACCACCCTCGTCGCGGCGGTGAAGGCCGCCGGGCTGGTCGATACCCTCGAAGGGCCCGGGCCGTTCACGGTTTTCGCGACGACCAACGAAGCCTTCGCCAAACTGCCCAAGGGCACGGTCAACGGACTGTTGCAGCCTGAAAGCAAGCCGACCCTGACCAAGGTTCTGACCTATCACGTGGTTCCCGGCAGGCTGACCGCGGCTGATCTGATGGAGGCGGTCAAGAAGGGCGGCGGGACCGCAACCTACAAGACGGTCGAAGGCGACACGCTCAAGGTCGAGCAGCGCGGCCAGCATCTCGACGTTATCGACGACAAAGGCGACGTCGCCCGCGTCACCATCGCCGATGTCGGCCAGTCCAATGGCGTCATCCATGTCATCAACAAAGTGCTGATGCCCTGAGCTTGGACTCTCCGCCGCCGCGGTCTTCACAGGAGCGCGGCGGTGGCCCGGCGGGGTTGTGGAAGTAGACGAATGTCAGCCGTCGGCCTTGCCAGCGTCTATTTCGACGCGATGGCGCGAGCCTGCCGCATAAGCGTCGACGATTTTTTCATTCCGGTCGACGATACAGGTCATTACCGCCTCGCGCACCTCGTAATGGCCGCCGCGCAGGTAATTGACGCGAATAAGCACCGGCGCGACATAATTGCCTTTAGCGTCGATACTCTCGCGGCCCGCTGAAGCCGCCTCGACCTGCCTTGCGCCTAATTTTGCGGCTTCGCCCGCGACCGTTTGCCGGCAGGTTTCGACCGTATGGTTCGGTTCGGGGCCTTTGGGCAAGGGACGGCCCACCGAAGCCAGCGCCGTTGGCGTTCCGCGAACATAGCCTGTGCCCGGCACGTAGGTTCTGGTGGTCGTTTCTCCATGCGCAACGGATTGCGGCCAAATCGGATCAAGCTGCCAGGGCATCTGCCACGACGCGACCGACGTACCGGGTGTTACCGCTGTCTCTCCCGGAGCAAGGCTCGTGCAGCCCGCCACGAGCAGCGGCGTCGAAAGGCTCGAAACAAGGGCGCAAGCTTTCAACATTGTCTACTCCTCTCCAGCTTGAGGAATCACGCCCACCTGCGGGATCGGCGAACCCGTTGGCGCGGCGCTGACGGATGGTTTCAGCGCTGGCGGAAGGACGAATTTGTGGTGCGCGGGAGGCGCGACGACGACAGGCGTGACGGCTTTGCCTTGCTTCTTCGCGTGTCGAATGGCCTGCGACTTGGTTGGGGCTGGAGGCCGGACGGACGCGGAGTTTCGATGCGTCCCGGCCTTTTCGCCCATGCCGCCGCGAGCCGTGGGCGCCGCTTGACGATGTGGCGGTTCCCGAACCGCGGGCGGCGCTGGCCGGGCTGGCGAAACAAGATCCGACGGCGAAGGCTTCGTCGCCGGGGGCGCCATCGGTTCAGGAGGCGGGACGGTTTCTGGCGCCAATGTCCGGTCGATCGGCTGCGACGGCGCGACAACATCCGGCGCCGGAGGTTCGGGCGCCTGCGGAGCGATCGTTTCGGGCGGCGGAGGCTTCGGCGCCTTCGGGGCCGACGGTTCCCCCGGCAAGACGGTCTCCGCCGGCGCCAATGTCGAGTCGATCGGCGGCGGCGGCGACGGGATTGGCGGAAGTTCGAACGGCGCGGCCGTGAACGGAGGTTGCGGCTTTGGCGAACCAATGGCCGGAGGCAAAGCCAGCGGCCTCCCAGGGCCGGTCACCTCAGACGAAGATCCTGATTCGGATGGAGGCGTAGTCGATTCCAGCTGCGGCTTGGTTGGCGTCGCCGGCGTTGGCGGCTCGCCAAAGGGAGCGCCGGCTGGCTGAACCGGGGCGACCTGCCGCGCAGGCGTCGGAACGACCGTCTGGCCCTGGTCGATGATCCACGTGGCCGCCAAGCCAGAAGCAAAGGCGCTGACGGCGAAAATCGGCACGCGAAAACGGCGGGTCGAACGGCCGAACAAAACACGCCGCTTCGGCCGATAGTGACGAACCGCCGGAATCCAGCGAACGCCGGGTAGCACGAATCTTCCGGGCATGCCTGCCTCTACGAACCCGACGATTTCAATTTGGCATTGTCATCAACCTGAATTCACAGGAAAATTGCATATTGAATGAATTTGCTCTTTTTCAAGCCAAAGCTCTGTCGCCTTGGCGCGATTTCGGGCTCAAGCCAAAAGGGCCGCCAGCTTGGCGCCATCCCCGCCACGCCGCAGTCCGAGCACAGGAAACGGCGCAACCCGGGCGGCTAATTCCGCCAGAGTGTCCTCGAATGCGACGGACGCCGCCGCGCCTTCGTTGACGACGATCGCCGCCAAGTCCGCCCCCTTCATGCGCAAGACCTCGACCGCCGTCAGGGTGTGGCTGAGCGTGCCGAGATAATCGCCGACCACCAGCACCACCGGCGCGCCCACGGCGGCGATCCAGTCGAGCACCGTGCGCTTGTCGTCGAGCGGAACCATCACGCCGCCGACGCCCTCGACCAGGATCAGCTCGGCCTCGCCCCGCAAAAACTCGCGCCCTTGGGCGAAAAGCGCCTCGCAGTCGAGGATTTTTCCCTCGGCGCGCGCCGCCATGTTCGGCGCCAGCGGCGCGGAAAAGCGCCAGGGCGAGATTTTTTCCACATTTTCCGGGGTCGGCGACTCACCCAGTGCGGCGAGGATCGCCCCGGTGTCGCTGGCGGCGATTTCCTGCTTGTCGAAGCCCGAGATTACCGGCTTAGTGGCGGCGACCGTCAGCCCCTTCGCGCGCGCCTGCGCGATCAAGGCCGTGGTGACATAGGTCTTGCCGATGCCGGTGCCGGTCGAAGTGATGAAATAACGTCTCGCCAAACCCATGTCTCTCCGCAGGCCCGTTTAGATGACAGATCTTCTGCAAAATGTCTGGCTTCCCTACACCCAAATGCAGACGGCGAGCCAGCCCTATGAGGCGGTCTCGACTCAAGGCTCGCTGATCCGGCTGCGCGACGGGCGCGAACTTATCGACGGCATCGCCAGCTGGTGGACCGCCTGCCACGGCTACAACCATCCCCATATCAAGGCAGCGCTGCACCGCCAGATCGACGCCATGCCGCACGTAATGTTCGGCGGCCTGGTCCATGAGCCGGCGCTGAAGCTCGCCGAGAGGTTGGCGGCAAAAACGCCTGGCGACCTGAGCCATGTGTTTTTCGTCGACAGCGGCTCGGTCGCGGTCGAAGTGGCAATGAAAATGGCGGTGCAATATCACCTCAATCGCGGCGACGAAGGCCGCAGCCGCATGGTGAGCTTTCGCCATGGCTATCACGGCGACACCATGGCCTGCATGTCCGTCTGCGATCCCGACGAGTCGATGCACGCGTTGTTCAAGCATTACCTGCCAAAACAATTCCTGGCTGAACTACCTGTAAGCAATGAATTAGACGAGGTCTTTAATGTTCTGCTGGAACGTGAGAAAGCCCAGATTGCCGCGGTGCTGATCGAGCCTCTGGTGCAAGGCGCCGGCGGTATGAAGTTCCATTCCGCAGAGGTCCTGCTCCACGTCGCTAGAGCCTGCGAACGGCATGGCGTGTTGTTGATCGCCGACGAGGTTTTCGTCGGCTTCGGGCGGACGGGAAGCTTTTTCGCCTGTGAGCAGGCCGGAATCACGCCTGACATCCTCTGTCTGGGAAAGGGCCTCACCGGCGGCGCCTTGTCGCTCGCCGCGACCATCGCGCGGCCCCACGTCTACGAGGCTTTTCTTTCGAACGATCCGGCCAAGGCGCTGATGCACGGCCCGACTTTCATGGCCAATCCGCTGGCCTGCGCCGCCGCCAACGCCTCGCTCGACCTTTTTGAAACCGAACCGCGGCTGGATCAGGTGGCGCAAATTGAAAGGCTGTTGCGTGCGGGGCTTGAGCCTTGTCGCAACCTTCCAGGCGTCGTCGATGTGCGGGTCAAGGGCGCGATCGGCGTCGTGCAACTGGAGACTCTCGCCGATGCGGCCGCCTTGCGCGCAAAATTCGTCGAAAAGGGCGTCTGGGTGCGCCCCTTCGGCGACATCGTCTATCTGACCCCGGCTTTCACCATATCCGAGGATCAGCTTGCCGCCTTGACCTCGGCCATCTCCT
>NZ_JBKQOU010000177.1:0-7524 GCF_052145335.1 Rhodoblastus sp. | reverse complement strand
GGTGGCGGGCCGCCGCCGCATCGCCACGATTTCGAGGAAATGTTCACCCTCCTGGAGGGCGAAATCGAACTGACTTTTCGAGGCCAGACACGAAAGGCGGGCGCCGGCTTCACCGTGAACATTCCCGCCAATGCGCCCCATGGCTTCAAGAATCAGTCGAGCGCGCCGGCGCGGCTTTTGTGCATGTGCACGCCTCCCGGTCTGGAGGAATTTTTCCTCGCCGTTGGCATTCCGGTCGCCAGCCGCACCGCCCCGGCGCCGGACTCGAACGAGGAGCAACGCGCCGCGTTCCTGAAAAAGGCCAAGGAGCTGGCGCCGAAATACCGGATCGAGTTGCTCGGTCCGTAGATCGGCGCCGGTTGCTTTCAGAACCTTCCCTGACGATAGTCTTCGTATGCCTGCACCAACTCCTGGCGCGTGTTCATCACGAAAGGGCCGCTCCATGCCACAGGTTCGTGCAGGGGCTTGGCCGCCAGCAGCAGCGCCCGCGCTCCTTTCGCTCCCGCCTTCAGCTCCACGGCGGCCCCGGGGCCAAGCGCGACCAGGCTCAGCGCCTGAATCGGCTGCGATCCATTTGGCGAAGGCGCCGTCGCCTCGCCTTCGTAGACGACAAAATAAGCGACGTGCTCCTCTGGCAGGGCTTCGGAAAAAACCCCTCCGGACGCCAGTTCGATGTCGTAATAGACGGCGTCGACATGTGGCGCGCGGACCGGTCCGGCAGCACCGCCGCCACTGGTTCCTGCGATGATTTTCACCCGCGCTCCCTCGCGCCGTTCGAGCGGGATGCGCGATGCGTCAAACTCCTGATAGGCTGGCGCGCTCATTTTTTCCGCCGCCGGGAGGTTGATCCACAGCTGGAAACCGCTCAGAAGCCCGGACTCCTGTTCCGGCGTTTCGGAATGGATCAAGCCGCGCGCCGCCTTCATCCATTGCACGCCGCCGGCCTCGATCACTCCGGAGTGGCCGTGATTGTCGGCATGGCGCATTTTTCCGGCCAGCATATAGGTCACGGTCTCGAAACCGCGATGCGGATGATCGGGAAAGCCGCCGATATAGTCTCCCGGCCGGTCCGAGCCGAAAAAATCCAGCATCAGAAAAGGATCGAGCGGCGGTTGTGCGCTCGTGCCGATCAGGCGGATCAATTTGACGCCGGCGCCGTCGGAAGTTCGCTCACCATGGTAGACTGAAACGATTTGCCGCGTTTTGCAAAGATTTGTCATGGTCATGGATGGTAATCTCCTTGTTGCGCTGGAGATAGGCGCGACGCCAGTTTAGCGCAAGCTTTGTCGGCGCCGCCTTGCAAATCCGCAAGACGAAAAACAAGTGAATTGCAAGTATCCTTGGAGTACTCGCGCGGGACTGACCGCCCAAACATTTTATCCACAAAGCCGCTTTTGACGCCCGTCGCGCCAGGCGGTAAAAGCGCTCCCCCTTCTTGAATTGGAAGCCGCCGATGATTTCAATTCCTCGCCGCATCGCCCAGGAGCTGCATGTCGAGGAGCGGCAAGTCGCCGCCGCTGTCGAACTGCTGGACGCCGGCTCGACCGTGCCCTTCATTGCACGCTATCGCAAGGAGGCGACCGGCGCTCTCGACGACACCCAATTGCGCAATCTCGAAGAGCGCCTGCGCTATCTGCGCGAGCTTGAGGAGCGTCGCTCGGCCATCGTCGAGTCGGTGCGCGCGCAGGACAAGCTGACGCCAGAGCTGGAGACCGCGCTGCTCGGCGCCGAGACCAAGGCGAAGCTCGAAGACCTTTATCTGCCGTTCAAGCCCAAGCGCCGCAGCAAGGCGACCATCGCCCGCGAAGCCGGCCTCGGCCCGCTCGCCAGCGCCCTGCTCGCCGATCCATCGCAGGCGCCTCCCGCCAGGGCGGAAAAATTTGTCGATGAGGCCAAGGGGATAAGGACGCCCGAGGAAGCGCTGGAGGGCGCCCGCGCCATTCTGGTCGAGCAATTTTCCGAAAAGGCCGAGTTGATCGGTTTTTTGCGCGAGAGTTTCTGGTCGCGCGGACGCATCGTCTCAAAAGTGCGGGATGGCAAGGCGCAGGAAGGCGCCAAATTTTCCGATTATTTCGATTTTTTCGAGCCTCTGGCGAAACTGCCCTCGCATCGCATTCTGGCTATGTTTCGCGGCGAGAAGGAGGAGATTCTCGATCTGGCGCTGGAGCCGGAAAGCGCCGCCCAGGCGGAAATCGAGGGCGAGGCCGCCTATGAGCGGGCCATCGCTGCGAGTTTCGCCATCATGGATCGCGGCCGTCCCGGCGACAAATGGCTGGGGGATTGCGTACGCTGGGCCTGGCGCACGAGGATCAAGATATCGCTGTCGGTCGATCTGCGCGCCCGGCTGTGGCAGAACGCCGAGGATCAGGCGGTCAAGGTTTTCGCCGGCAATTTGCGCGATCTCCTGCTCGCAGCCCCGGCCGGCCCTCGTTCGACCCTGGGGCTCGATCCCGGCTTTCGCAGCGGCGTCAAGGTCGCGGTGGTCGACGCCACCGGCAAAGTCGTCGATACTGCGGTGATTTATCCGCATGAGCCGCAGAGGCGCTGGGACGAGGCCTTGATGGCCTTGGGGCGGCTATGCCGGCTGCACAGGGTCGAATTGATCGCCATCGGCAATGGCACGGCGTCGCGGGAAACCGACAAGCTCGCTGGCGAGCTGGCGGGCAAGCTGCCGGAACTCAAACTGACCAAGATCGTGGTGTCGGAAGCCGGCGCCTCGGTTTATTCGGCCTCCGCCTACGCCGCCAGCGAATTGCCCGAACTCGACGTCACCTTGCGCGGCGCGGTGTCGATCGCCCGGCGCTTGCAGGACCCGCTGGCGGAACTGGTCAAGATCGATCCGAAATCAATCGGCGTCGGCCAATACCAGCACGATCTCGCCGAATTCAAATTGTCGCGTTCGCTCGACGCGGTGGTCGAGGATTGCGTCAACGGCGTCGGCGTCGATCTCAACACCGCCTCGGCGCCGCTGCTCGCCCGGGTTTCCGGCCTGGGGACGAGCCTGGCCGCCGGCATCGTCGCCTATCGCGACGCCAATGGACGATTCCGCTCGCGCACCGAGCTGAAAAAGGTCGCGCGGCTCGGCGGCAAGGCTTTCGAGCAATGCGCCGGCTTTCTGCGCATCCGCGACGGCGACGATCCGCTCGACGCTTCCAGCGTCCATCCCGAGGCCTATCCGTTGGTGCGCAAGATTCTGACGGCGACCAAAAGCGACATTCGACTGCTGATCGGCGATTCCAAAACGCTCCGCGCTTTGTCGCCGAAGGATTTCATCGACGAGAAATTCGGCGCCTTGACCGTCACAGACATCTTGAAGGAGCTGGAAAAGCCCGGTCGAGATCCGCGTCCGGAATTCAAGACCGCCGCCTTCAAGGAAGGCGTGGAGAAGCTGACCGACCTGCGCCCCGGCATGGTGCTGGAGGGTGTGGTGACCAATGTCGCCGCCTTCGGCGCCTTCGTCGATATCGGCGTCCACCAGGACGGGCTGGTGCATATTTCAGCCATGTCGAAGACCTTCATCAAGGATCCCCGCGAGGCCGCCAAGCCCGGCGATGTCGTCAAGGTCAAGGTGCTGGAGGTCGATGCGGCGCGAAAACGCATCGCTTTGACCATGCGGCTCGACGATGCGTTTGAGGCCAAGCCGCAGCGCGGCGCTTTTGACAAGCCGCGCGGCGTGACCAACGAGAAAGCGCCGCCGACACGAAATGAGTCGGCGCGCCCAGCGGGTGGAAACGCCTTCGCAGACGCTTTTTCACGCGCCGGGCTTGCCCCGGGAAAGGAGCCGCGCAAGTGATTGGGACCGTTCGCATGGAAAAACCGTTCCTTTATGGTCACACATCCCGCTTTTTGCAGGTGGCGCGGCGTCTTCCGGCTGACAAATTATCCAAATCGAGCTAAAGCCAGTCGATGAAGACCGCCGCTGGATTGGGCCTGTTGCTGGGCCTGACGCTTTTCGCCGCCCTGACCCTTTATGAGGGAGCGGAGGACGTCGCTCACGCCTTCGCTTCCATCGGCTTTGGCGCCTTGGGACTGGCGGTCATTCGCCTGGGGCAGACCTTTCTTTCCGGCTTCGCCTGGCGGGCGCTGCTGGCGCGGCCGCGCCCGGCGCCGTGGATGTTCTGCAAATTGCGCTGGGTGCGCGAATCGATCAATTCGCTGCTGCCGGTGGCGCAGGTCGGGGGCGATCTTCTCGGCGCAAGGCTGTTGCGCAACCAGGGCGTCACCGGCGGCGTCGCGGCCGCCAGCGTCATCGTCGATCTGCTGGCGCAGACCGTCACCCAGGTCGTCTTCACCGTCATCGGCGTGATCCTGCTGTTTCATAGCGGCGCCCAGGGTGAATTGTCCTATGCCGTCGGTTTCGGCCTGCTGATCATGGCGCCGGCGCTGGCGGGTTTCTGGCTGGCGCCCCGGCTGCTCAAGATGAGCTGGCTCGACCGGCTCGCGGAAAGCGTCGAAAACCGCACCGGCTGGGCCTCGCTCGGCGGACTGCCGGCCCTGCGCGCCGGGCTGGACGGCATTTTGCGCCGCCGCTCCGGTCTCGCCGCCGCCCTTTGCATTCATATGGCCATCTGGTTCGTCGGCGTGCTGGAAATCTGGATCGGCCTGTCGCTGCTGGGCGATCCTCGCTCCTTTGCGACCGCGGTGACCATCGAAAGCCTCGGTCATGCGGTCAAGGCGGCGGGCTTTCTCATTCCTGGCGCCTGGGGCGTGCAGGAAGGCGGCTTCATCGCCCTTTGCGCCGCCTTCGGCATTGGCTCGCCGACGGCCATCGCGCTGTCGCTGGCCAAGCGCATTCCCGACTTCCTGTGCGGCGCGCCCGGCCTGTGGGTCTGGCGGCGGATGGAAGGGTCTGGTTTCCTGGCCTTTTTCCCGCGTGGCGACCTCTCCGCCAAGGAAGAGCCGCATGGTCTCTGACCGGCGGTCCGTTCTGGTCGCGGCTTTATGTCTCGCGGTTTTTGGCGGGGCCAAAGCGCAAAGGGCGGCCGCCGCGGTCGAGGGCGCCGATGACGCGGTCTCTGTGGTCAAGACTTTGCAGGACGCGATGACCGAGATTTTGGGCCACATCGCGGACCTGAGCCTGCGCCAGCGGTTCGATTCGCTGCGGCCGGCTATCGGAGCGGCCTTCGATCTCCCTTCCATGGCCCGGACCTGTTACGGCGCCGGCTGGGAGAATTTGACCGAAGCGCAACAGGCCGAATGGGCGTCGACCTTCGGCGATTATGTCGCCGCCTCCTATGCGGCGCGTTTCGATGGTTTCAACGGCAAGGGCTTCGAGCGCGACGCCGGGACTGTTTCGCGCGGCGGGGAAACTGTGGTGAGTTCGCGGGTGATCCTCACCGAGGGCGCGCCCGTGCCGATCGATTATGTCATGCGCCAGACCGCTCAGGGCTGGCGCATCGGCGATATTTTGGCTAATGGCTCAGTCAGCGAATTGGCGCAATGGCGTCGTTCGCTGCGCGGATTGGCTGGCAGCGGCGACTTTTCAGCGGGTCTCGCGGTGTTGAGGCGGCGCCGGGACGCTTTTTTGACGCCCTGATTCTGAGGATGGTTATGGACGACGCCTGGTTGGCCTTGACCGAGTTGATGGACGCGAGCCCGCTGGAGCCCTTGTTCTATGGCCTGGCCATCGCCGCCTGTCTTTATACGCTGCTGTGTATTTTCAGCCTGCGCCGCTTTGCCCCGGCCGGGTCGCGCGCCCCGGCTTTGGACGCGCCCGGAATCACCGTGCTCAAGCCGCTCTACGGCGCCGAACAAGGTCTGTACGATCATCTGACCAGTTTTTGCCGCCAGGATTATTCCGGCCCGGTCCAGATCGTCTTCGGGGTGCAAAACCCCGACGATCCGGCCGCCATCGTCGCGCGGAAAATCGTCAATGCCTTGCGCGCCGGCAGGATCGAAGGCGCGCCGGCGGGGATGACGGCGGAACTGCTGATCGATCCGGCGCGGCACGGCGCCAATGGCAAGGTCTCCAATCTGATCAACATGTCGCGCCGAATCGAGCACGACATGGTGGTGCTGGCCGACAGCGACATATTGGTCGCGCCCGATTACCTGTCGAGGCTGGCGTGCGCGCTGGCGCAGCCCGGCGTCGGTCTGGTCACCTGTCTCTATCGGGGCGCGCCAAAGGCCGGCGTCTGGTCGAGGCTTGGCGCCATGTGGGTGGACTACGGCTTCCTGCCCAATGTCGTGACCGGCGTAAAGCTGAAAATGGCCAATCCCTGCATCGGCGCGACCACAGCGCTGCAGCGCGCCACGCTCGACGCGGCCGGTGGATTTCCTGCGATCAAGGATCAGCTGGCCGACGATTACGCCCTCGGCGAAGCAGTGCGAAAGCTGGGTCTGAAAGTGGTTCTCGCCGATTTCGCGGTAAGTCATGCGCATGGCGAAACCTCGCTCAGTCAGCTCTGGCGCCGGGAAATGCGCTGGGCGCGCACAATTCGCTCGCTCGATTTCTTTGGCTATGCCGGCATGGCCGTGACCTTCCCGCTGGCTTGGTCGCTGTTCGCCATGCTCGCCGGCGGTTTCGAGCCGGCGGGCGTCATCCTGACCTTCGCCGCGCTTTTGTGCCGGCTGGCGTTGCAGGACGAGGTCGACCGGCGTTTTGTCGGCGTCCCCCACGCCCTGTGGCTGTCGCCCCTGCGCGATCTCTTGAGCTTCGCCGTTTTTGTAGCGAGTTTCTTCCCCGGCCAGGTGCATTGGCGCGGCCAGGACTTCTCGATGGGCGCCAACGGCGTCATGACGCCGGTCGAGGTCGAGGTCGAGGCAAGGGAAGCCGAAGTCGCGTAAGAGCCCTCAACTCTCCAGATAAAGCTTGCCGCCCTTTTCCAAAAACTCGGCGCTTTTTTCCGCCATGCCCTTTTCCGCCTCGATCATGGCGGCCGCCTCCACTCGCAAATCCTGGGTGATCTTCATCGAGCAGAATTTCGGGCCGCACATCGAGCAGAAATGCGCCACCTTGTGCGCCTCCTTGGGCAGGGTTTCGTCGTGGAACTTGTGCGCCGTGTCCGGGTCGAGGCCGATATTGAACTGGTCGTTCCAGCGGAAGTCGAACCGCGCCCGGCTCATCGCGTCGTCGCGCAGCCGCGCGCCGGGATGGCCCTTGGCGAGATCCGCCGCGTGGGCGGCGATGCGATAGGTGATGACGCCGGTCTTGACGTCGTCGCGGTCGGGCAGGCCGAGATGTTCCTTCGGCGTGACATAGCAAAGCATGGCCGTGCCGAACCAGCCGATCATCGCCGCGCCGATGGCGGAAGTGATGTGATCGTATCCCGGCGCAATGTCGGTGGTCAGCGGGCCTAACGTATAGAAGGGCGCCTCGCCGCATTCGCGCAGTTGCTTGTCCATGTTTTCCTTGATCTTGTGCATCGGCACATGGCCGGGACCTTCGATCATCACCTGGCAGCCCTTGTCCCAGGCGACCTTGGTCAGTTCGCCCAGCGTCTCCAGTTCCGCGAATTGCGCGGCGTCATTGGCGTCGGCGATGGAGCCGGGACGCAAACCGTCGCCGAGCGAGAAGGAAACGTC
>NZ_JBKQOU010000176.1:0-5190 GCF_052145335.1 Rhodoblastus sp. | reverse complement strand
CCGAAGGCGAGGACGCGTCCGATTGCGAGGCTGTGACCGCTGAGCCGGACGAAGCCCCGGCGGTTCAACGCGCGGTCATCACCCTTGGCGGAGAACTGGCGCAGCCGGAGGAAGAGGAGGACGAAGGCATAAAGCCCCTCCCCGACCGTCTCCTCACCGAATTGACCGCGCACCGCACTTTGGCGCTTCGCGACGCCGTCGCCAACAACCCGCATATCGCCATGACGGCCTTGCTGCACAAACTGGTGTCGGACAATTTCCTGCATCCGGCGGGGACTGGGTGTCTGGAGGCAAATGTTCGCCACGTCTTCTTTCCGGCGCAGACGGAGGAACTGAAGGACTGTCCTTCGGCAAAATCCATCGACGAGCGGCGCGAAAGCTGGGGCGACCATATTCCAGCCGATGATGAAGCGCTGTGGGACTGGCTGGCGGCGCTGGACGAGGGCAGCCGCATGGCGCTGCTCGCCCATTGCGTGAGCTATGGCGTCAATGCGCTTTACGAGAGGCCCAATCCCTATGGTGGCTCCGGCGTCTCCGAGCACGGCCTGAAAAGCCGCTTGCGCCAAGCCGATCGCCTGGCGCGGGCGACAGGCCTCGACATGGTGCAGGCCGGCTGGAGGCCGACGGTCGGCAATTACCTGGGACGCGTCACCAAGGCGCGGATTCTCGAAGCAGTGCGCGAAGGAGCCGGCGACAGGGCGGAGCAAATGCTCGAGCATCTCAAAAAGGGCGACATGGCCAAGGAGGCACAGCGGCTGCTGACGGATTGCAACTGGCTGCCCGAGCCGCTGCGGCTCGATAATCCCGATGCGGAGCTGCTTACCGAGAGCCCTGCCGACGTGGACCAAGGCGAAGATGCGCTGCCCGCATTCCTCGCCGACGGCGGCGATGATGACGAGGCCGTCGAAGCCGAAGACGACCAAAGTGGCTTACTCGCCGCCGAATAAAGGGCGCGGGCGGAGAGCGAAAAACTCTCCGCCTATTTTCAAGGAGCAGTCTCATGTCGCAGCAAAATTCTCCGCCTGTTCGGCGCGTGGTGTTTCAATATTTCGTGCCGGTGCATGTCGAGGTCGAAGATGGGCTTGTCGCGCGGGTGACGGTCATCGACGACACGCCGGTTCGCGATCCGACCGTCGTCGCAGGGGAAGCGCCTTATCTCGCGGAAGCGGTCGCCGCCGCCGATGACGGTCAGGCCTGGCCGTCCTGGGAGCTGGGGCTTTGAGCCCTCCTCGATTTCAAACCGATCCCCGAGCCCGGCTTCGCGCCGGGCTTTCTTTTCTCAGGAGCCTGTCATGGCCGATTATTTTACCCACTTCTCATGCCTGCTTGATGTCGGCGCGCCAGAAAACGCGGCGCGCGCTCTCGAAATCTATGAGGCGGATTGCGCCGATGGCGCCCTGGAGGCGCAGTTCAGCAATGGGTTTTTCGTTTCGATTCCCTCGCAGGACGCCGGCAGCCAGCTCTGGATTCGCGACGAGGGCGCCGGAGATCCGGAATCGGTGATCCGCTTCGTCAAAATCTGCGCCGCGGCTTTTGGCCAATCCGGGTGTTGGGGCTTCCAATATTCGAACACATGCTCGAAGCCGAGACTCGATGGCTTTGGCGGTGGAGCGCATGTGCTCGATCTCGCCGGGGGCGAAACAATCGCCTGGATCGACACCGAAAACTGGATTGCTCAGACGATCGCGGACGCGGGAGGCAAATCATGAGCATCCCCGATCACGCACACGCCAATTTCCAGACGCTGCTGCGGGCTGCGGAAAATGGCGATCTCGCATTGATGGAATGTGCCGACGCCCTGACCGGCGAGCCGCGTTACGTCATTTGCGCCGTGGGGCGCGAGGGATCCGATTTCCTCTTCACCCCCTTCGGCCATCTCGCGGACGGGAATCCTTATGAGGTTTACGTTCCTCCGTGCGAGCCCTCGTCCTGATGCATTTGGAATTTCAGCGCCCGGCGCCATGTCGGGCGTTTTTTTATGTCAGCCGTTTGAGAGGAAGAGGGTCGCCGGGAGGGGATGGGTCCGGGCGGTTTGAGAGAGAGCGCCATCCGGCCTTTTCCCTTGCCGCTCTCCAAGGGCTCTTCCCATGAACATTTTGTCCCCCGTGATCGCCGCGCCGGTCGCGTCCGGTTCCAACGCCGCCGCAATTTTCTCCGCCGGACAGGCTCTTCTTTTCTATCTCGAACGTGGCGAACGCATCGAGGCCGCTGTTCTGCGCCAAGCGATGGAAAGTGCTTTCGCCGCTTCGGATTCGTCGGGCGCCTGGGCCTGGAAAGACGCCTACGAGGCCTGCGAGGCGGCAAGTGTGCTGTTCCTGCGCAAATTTGGCCGGGCTCTGTTTCGCAAAAATCCGTTGACATCATCGCGTCTCGCCGCGTTGAGCAAAATCGCCGGGCTCTTGCCGAGCCATACGCGCCGCTCCGAACAGAGCCAGTCGCTTCAGCAATTTTCGACCCCGGTACCGCTTGGCCTTGCGGCGCTGACTGCCGCCGCCATCACGCCGACCGATGTCGTGCTTGAGCCCTCGGCCGGCACGGGCCTGCTCGCGGTGCTTGCCGAAATAGCCGGCGGCAGGCTCATCCTCAACGAATGGGCCGAGACGCGCGCCGATCTGCTTTCCGCACTTTTTCCGACCGCGCCCGTCAGTCGCTTTGACGCCGCTCAGATCGACGATCATCTCGCCGGCGCCGCCGCGCCGACCGTCGTGCTGATGAATCCGCCCTTCTCGGCCATGGCGCATGTGGAGGGGCGCGTGGCCGATGCCGCCCTGCGCCATATCGCTTCGGCGTTGAACCGTTTGGCGCCCGGCGGCCGCCTGGTGACCATCACCGGCGCCAATCTCTTTCCCTTGACGCCGGCCTGGCGCGAGGCTTTCGTGGGCTTGCAGGGACACAGCGCCATGGTCTTCACCGCCGCCATCGATGGCGCGGTCTATTCCCGGCACGGTACGAATTTCGCGACGCGGCTCACGGTCTTTGACAAGCGCCCGGCCGATAACCCCAAACTGTTCCCTGCCTCGATCGGAATTGCGCCCGACGTCGCCACCTTGCTCGGCTGGATCGAGCGGCATGTTCCTCCGCGTCTGCCGGTTTGCCCGCCTCCGGCTTCGGCGGCATTCAGCCCCCTGCCCCGCGCCACAATGGCAAGCTCCGGGCGACCGAGCGGAAAAGCCACTCTGTCCAATCGGTCGACGCTCGCCGAGCCGGAAGCGGCGGATCTTGCCTATGAAGCCGTGGACTGGACGCCGCCGGAAGGCGGGCGTCTGACCGAGGCCATCTACGAAGATTATGGATTGCAATCGATCCGCATTCCCGGCGCCCTGCCCCATCCGACCCGGCTGGTGCAGTCGGCGGCCATGGCCAGCGTCGCGCCGCCCAAACCGAGCTACAGGCCCAGACTTCCACAAAACATTGTCAACGACGGCTTATTGTCCGACGCCCAGCTCGAAACCGTCATATATGCCGGCGAAGCCCATGGCGAGTTTCTGAGCGGCGCTTGGACGGTCGACGAGACCTTCGATCTGGTCAAAGCCGCGGCGGAAGCCGCCGAGGGCGCGGTGCGCTTTCGGCGTGGTTTCATGCTCGGCGACGGCACCGGCGCCGGCAAGGGCCGCCAGTCCGCCGGCATCCTTCTCGACAATTGGCTGCGGGGCCGCCGCAAGGCGCTGTGGATCAGCAAATCGGACAAGCTGATCGAGGACGCCCAGCGCGACTGGTCGGCGCTCGGCATGGAACGCCTGCTGGTCACGCCGCTGTCGCGCTTTCCCCAAGGCAAGAAAATCGCGCTGGCGGAAGGCATCTTGTTCACGACCTATGCGACCCTGCGCTCGGACGATCGCGGCGAGAAGGTCTCGCGGGTCAAACAAATTGTCGAATGGCTTGGCGCCGATTTTGACGGCGTGATCATTTTCGATGAAAGCCACGCCATGCAAAATGCCGGCGGCGGCAAGAGTGAGCGTGGCGACGTCGCCGCCTCACAGCAGGGGCGCGCCGGACTGCGTCTCCAGCACGCTTTGGCCATCGCCCGCATCGTCTATGTTTCCGCGACCGGCGCCACCACGGTGCATAATCTCGCCTATGCCCAGCGGCTCGGCCTGTGGGGCGGCGAGGATTTTCCTTTCGCCACCCGCGCGGAATTCGTCAGCGCGATCGAGGATGGCGGCGTCGCCGCGATGGAGGTGCTCGCCCGCGATTTACGGGCGCTCGGCCTCTATACCGCGCGCTCGCTGTCCTATGACGGCGTGGAATATGAACTGCTCGAGCACAAGCTCACCGACGAGCAGCGCCGCATCTACGACGCCTATGCCGGGGCCTTCGCCATCATCCATAACAATCTCGACGCCGCGATGAAGGCCGCCAACATCACCGGCTCCGAAGGAACTTTGAACCGGCAGGCCAAATCCGCGGCGCGCTCGGCCTTTGAAAGCGCCAAGCAACGCTTTTTCGGCCATTTGCTCACCAGCATGAAGACGCCCACGCTAATCGCGTCCATCGATCGCGATCTTCAGGAGGGACATGCCGCCGTGGTGCAAATCGTCTCGACCGGCGAGGCGCTGATGGAGCGCCGCCTCGCCGAAATCCCCACGGAGGAATGGAACGACGTTCGCGTCGATATTACGCCCAGGGAATATGTCCTCGACTATCTCGCCCATTCCTTCCCGGTTCAGCTCTACGAGCCGTTCACCGACGGCGAGGGCAATCTGTCGTCGCGCCCAGTCTATCGCGACGGCCAGCCGGTCGAAAGCCGTGAGGCGGTTCGTCGACGCGACAATCTGATCGAACATTTGGCCGGGTTGCCGCCGGTTCCCGGCGCGCTCGACCAGAGCGTCCAGCGCTTTGGCGTGGATGTGGTCGCCGAAGTGACCGGCCGTTCGCGCCGCATTATCCGCAAATCGACCGCGACCGGCGACCGCCTGGTTGTCGAAAACCGCGCGTCTTCCACCAATCTTGGCGAGACCGCCGCATTCATGGACGACAAGAAGCGCATTCTGGTGTTTTCCGACGCGGGCGGAACCGGGCGCAGTTATCACGCGGAACTGTCGGCCAGGAATCAGCGGCTGCGCGTGAAGCGGCGCGCCGTCATGTCCTCGATCATGCGCTGGCGCAACGGGCTGCTGGGATTGTCGATCATCGCGAAAGCTCCTGTCTCGCATGGGGTTGAACCCCACGATCATGGGACAGGCGGCCTAT
>NZ_JBKQOU010000175.1:0-14839 GCF_052145335.1 Rhodoblastus sp. | reverse complement strand
CCAGGATGGCGCCAATCGATCCTGTTCCGTTGTGGGGCATAGGAGAGGCGCCCGCAGTCGTGTTCGCAAGGTTCACGAATCTGATGGTCCTCGTATTATGTATTAATGGGGGGGAAAATGCTGCCCGTCATCAGTGACTATCTTGCTGGATTAGAAAGGTCGATTGTCGGTCTTGCGGATAGCGGTTATCCCGTATTGTCCGTAATATTTGCCGCATTGATATTTGCGGTTTCGGCATATATTGCGCTGACGTAGCACGACTTTCGGTCAAGAATGAATTGCCGGAGCGAAGAGTCGACGCGCCTGTTTGATCGAATTCAGCACGCGGTTTTTATCTGAGGCTCCGATTTCCGGTCTCGCTTCCGTCCAGCCTCAATGGCAGACGAGTCGCATTTCCTTTCGCGAAACGCCATAGCCTTCGTCTGCCTCGACTTCGCGCATCTCGCATTGCCGGTCCTCTGCGGCCTGGGACTGGATGGTGACAGCCTCCACCGCCTGGGCGACGCCTTCGGCCATCACTTTTCCGACCGGCGAGACGAAACCAAGGCCGAATGCTGCGGCGACAGCCAGTGCAATCAGCGCCGGCGCAAACTTGTTTGACGTTTTCATGACCGCCTCAGTCGATTTCCGAGATCAGGAACATCGGCGCAAGCGAAACGTCTTGCCACGCCAAAGCATTCAACTGCCGGAACCTAAACGATGATGGTTGAGAAAGGGTTCGCACATGCGAAGGATTTGCGCGTTTCTATCTCCCCTCGCTGGGACAATCCAGTGCTAAAACGCAACAGTGGGCATCAAAAATCGGCATAGGTACAAACAGGGAACTTGAACCGCGGCCCGGCCTGTCCTATGGCAGGGCATGGCTAAACCGCATCTGCCGCCTCCGGGCGAGAACAATCCGCCGGTCAATCTGCGCGACGCGCTGGAAGAGCGCTATCTCGCCTATGCGCTGTCGACCATCATGGGCCGGGCCCTGCCGGACGCGCGCGACGGATTGAAACCCGTTCACCGGCGCATTCTTTACGGGATGCACATTTTGCGGCTCGATCCTGGCACGCCGTTCAAGAAATGCGCGAAAATCGTCGGCGACGTCATGGGCTCGTTCCATCCCCATGGCGATCAGGCGATCTATGACGCGCTGGTGCGGCTGGCGCAGGATTTTACCTCGCGTTTTCCGCTGGTCGACGGGCAGGGCAATTTCGGCAATATCGACGGCGACGGCGCCGCCGCCTATCGCTACACCGAAGCGCGCATGACCGAGGTCGCCCGCGCCCTGCTGGAAGGAATCGACGAGGATTCCATCGACTTCCGCGAGAATTATTCCGGCGACCAGAAGGAGCCGGTGGTCCTTCCCTCGGCCTTCCCCAACCTGCTGGCCAATGGCAGCCAGGGCATCGCCGTCGGCATGGCGACCTCCATTCCGCCGCATAATGTCGCCGAGCTTTGCGACGCCGCGCTCTATCTCATCGCCAATCCGCAAGCCGAGGCCGAACAATTGACGGTCTTCGTTCCCGGGCCGGATTTTCCCACCGGCGGCATCATCGTCGATTCGCCCGAAGCGATTCGCGAAACCTATCGCACCGGGCGCGGCTCGTTCCGCATCCGCGCGCGCTGGAGCAAGGAGGAGGGGGCTAGGGGCGTGTGGAACGCCGTGGTCACCGAAATTCCCTATGGCGTGCAGAAGTCGCGGCTGATCGAAAAGCTGGCCGAACTGGTCAACGAGCGCAAATTGCCGCTGCTCGCCGACGTGCGCGACGAATCCGCCGAGGATGTGCGGATCGTGCTGGAGCCGCGGGCGCGAAACGTCGACGCCGGCGTCATGATGGAAAGCCTTTTCCGCATGAGCGAGCTGGAATCCCGCTTCCCCATGAACATGAACGTGCTGGTCGATGGCGTGACCCCGCGCGTGGTTTCGCTTTCCGAAGCCTTGCGCCAATGGCTCGACCATCGCCGCAATGTGCTGGTGCGTCGCGCCCGCTTCCGCCTGGCCGAGATCGAACGCCGGCTGGAAGTCCTCGCCGGCATGATCATCGCCTTCCTCAATCTCGATGAGGTGATCCGCATCATCCGCGAGGAGGACGAGCCCAAGGACGTGCTGAAGGCGAGGTTCGAACTCACCGACAATCAGGCCAATTACATTCTCGACACCAGGCTTCGCTCGCTGCGCCGGCTGGAAGAGATGCAGTTGCGCAACGAACACGCCGAACTGACCCGCGAAAAGGGCGAACTGGAAACCCTGGTAGGCGACGAGAGCCGGCAGTGGAAAAGCGTCACCGCGCAGATCCGCGAGATCAAGAAGAAATGGGGGCCGCTTACGGCGCTCGGCAGAAGGCGCACCAGTTTCGAGGCGCCGCCCGCCGTCTCCAGCGATTTCGATCTGGCCGACGTGCTGGTCGAGCGCGAGCCGATCACGGTCGTGGTCACGCAAAAGGGCTGGATTCGCGCGTTGAAGGGTCAGGTTTCCGACCTGTCAAATCTGCAGTTCAAGGGCGACGACAGCCTGCGGGTGTCGTTCTTTGCCGAGACCACGTCGAAAATCCTGGTGCTGGCGACCGACGGCAAGATCTTCACCCTCGACGCCGCCAAGCTGCCGGGTGGACGCGGAGCCGGCGAGCCGATCCGCCTGCTGGCCGACATTGACGACGGCGAAGATGTCGCGGCCGTGTTCGTTCATCGTCCGGGCGGCAAAATGGTGGTTGCCGCGTCCGACGGACGCGGTTTCCGCGCCTCGCAGGACGACATGATCGGCAATACCAAGAAGGGCCGGATGCTGCTGAACGTCGATCCGCCGGCCAAGGCGCGGTTCATTATTCCGGTCGAGGGCGACCACGTCGCGGCGATTGGCGAGAACCGCAAGCTCTTGTGCTTCCCGCTGGAGGAAATCCCCGAAATGACGCGCGGCAAGGGGGTAAGGCTGCAACGCTATCGCGACGGCGGCCTGTCGGATATCAAGACCTTCGCTTTGGCGGACGGTCTTGGCTGGATCGATCCGGGCGGCCGCGTCTTCAATGTGGCGAAGGAAAATCTGACCGAATGGCTCGGCCACCGCGCCGAAGCCGGCCGGCTGCCGCCGAAGGGGTTCCCCAAGGCGAACAGGTTTGGATGACGCGCCGAGGCGGCCGCTAGGCTAGGGTTCACCATCATTTCAATCGGCGCTTGCTTCTATCGTTTTGCCGGCGCTACCTTGCGTCACCAAGCAACGTTAGTGGCGTATTGTCATGACTTCTAGTGTAACAAATGAAACTTATGCACTGCAGCCCGCCCTGAAGGCGATCAGGCCATTTCTCGCTAATGGCGTGGCGCAGGCGTGTATTTTCGGGATACCCTTCGTCCAGGCTCTGAAGGCAAATCCGGTGAGCCAGGAAGGCTCGCTCTATATCATCACGGCAAGCTGTTTTCTGTTCGCGGCCTTCATGTCCTCCTTGTCGATAACGCGGGCTTTGTCGGCGGCGGCCAACGATTACGATGACGATCGCTCCGTGCGGATTTCCAGCGCGATGTTGCGTGAGCAAATCAAGATTTTTTCGAATGTGGCGATATTATTTGCGTTGCTCCTGTCATTGGCGTCTTCCTTGATCATTGTATTTCACATGCAAATCGCTGCTTATGGGGCGATTGAGTTGCTGTCGGCCGCTTTGTCGGGCTTGGTTGTGTTCTCGGCAGCTTATTTCGCCATTGGCCGGACAGCGAGGGGGTTCATGGTTGTCAGGCGCAAAGCGAGTCCCATTATCGCTGCGATGATGACCGGGCCAGCGCGCCAATGCCGGCCGGCCGCCGCCGAAGGGTTTGCTCAAGGCGAATAAATTCGGTCTCCTCCAACGCCCAAGCGGCGCTGGCGCCAAATGCGTTTACGCGCCGGCGAAGTGAGAAAAAAGGCTTCCTGGGTCGAAAGTTTATGGCTTTGCCGAAACTTCGAACTGTTGAACTTTTGATGCTCTCGGCCGTTGTCCTTGGGAAGACGCCCAAAGAGTTGGCAAAGCAAAGTCTTTGACGTGCTCGCATGTTGAATTCATGGTTTAAATCTCTGCTATAATAAGCTGTTTATATACAATAATTCCGCAACTTAATGCGGAAAAAATTATGGGAGGAAACAATGAGGAGGCGCGAGTTCCTCGGCTTTTCTGTTTCCATTTTTGCTGGCGCCTCGTTGTGCCCGATGGCGATCTCTCGCGGGGATACGGAAGGCGTTACAATCAAAACTCTCGACGGCGGCGTCATCTCCCTAGACGGCGCCGCTTTACGTGAGTTGAAAGCGGGAATGCACGGCGAATTTCTGATCGACGGCATGCCCGAATATGAAACTTCGCGGCATATCTGGAACGCTGCGATCGATCGCCATCCTGCCGTGATCATCCGTTGCGCCGACAGCGAGGATATCGCGAGGGCCGTGCGTTTCGTCAAACGTCATAATGCGCTGCTCTCCGTTCGCGCCGGCGGACACAACCACGTCGGCTTTGCCGTTTGCGACGGCGGGGTGACGATTGATCTGACCCGCCTCGCCGGTGTCGAGGTCGACGCTTCCGCGAAAGCCGCCAAGGCTGGCGGCGGAACCACCTTCGGCGTCTATGATTCCGCGACGCACGAATCAGGACTGGCCTCGACCGGGCCGATCATTTCGATGGTTGGCCTGGGCGGCTATACTTTGGGCGGCGGCATCGGCTGGCTGCATCGCAAGCTGGGTCTGGGCTGCGACAATCTCGTCTCTGCCGAGATAGTGACGGCCGATGGAGAAATCGTCACCGCATCGGCGCAGTCAAACCCGGACCTGTTCTGGGCCATCAGGGGCGGCGGGGGCAATTTCGGCATTGTGTCCAGCTTCAAATACCGTTTGGCGCCGGTCAAAGACGTTCTTGCCGGCCTGATTTTTTATCCGCTTGAGGATCTCCCGAAGGTGGCGGCCCATGTTCGGGAATTCAACGCCGGAGCGCCCGATGACGTGTGTGTCTGGATGACGATGCGCAAGGCGCCTGCCTCGCCGGCGCTGCCCACGGAAATGCATGGCCGCCCTGTCGCGACGGTCGCGGTCTGCTGGGCCGGCGACCTCGAAACCGGCGAAAAGGTTGTAAAACCGCTTCGCCAGTTCGGCCAGCCGCTCATCGACCTGGTGAAAGTCCGGCCGTACCCGGATTGGCAGAAGGCGCTCGACCCGGCATGGGGCAACGGGTTCCGGAATCAATGGGTGGGGCATTATCTACCCGAACTCACCGACGCGGCCGCGCAAACCATGCTTGAACATGTTTCGATGGTCTCTTCGCCCTTCACGGACGTCAAGCTCGCCACAATGGGCGGCGCCGTGGCGCGCGTGGGCGAGAACGACACGGCCTGCGGATTCCGGGATTCCAAATATGCGCTGGTCATCCAGACAAGATGGAAAGACCCTGCGGAATCCGCTCAGCATCTTGCCTGGACTCAAGGTTTCTTCGACGCGATGAAGCCGCATGGCGCCGGAAAGGTCTATGTGAACTTTGTCGCCGACGAGGGCGAAAACCGCGTGGCGGACGCTTACAATGCTGGCGCGATGGCGCGATTGCGCAAGATCAAGGCCAAATACGACCCCGGCAATCTGTTCCGCATGAATCAGAATATTCGGCCGGGCTAGGCTGGAAGCTCACATTGCGGCGCGATCGACTTCGGTCGATTTGCGGTCGTCGCGCCGCAAAAGCTCCAGGGTCGTCAACAGCTTCGGCGTCGGCGTCGCGCCGCTGGTGAAATGGAAGGAAAAACTCCGTCCATTCGTCCGTCCTGCCGGAAAGCGCGCCGACAGTACATGATCCATGCGCCGCGCAATCGCAGGCGCGGGATCGATCCAGCGCAGCGGCCAGGGCGCGATTCGGTCGAAAATTTCGAGCAGCAGCGGATAATGGGTGCAGGCGAGCACGATCGAATCGGTGCGCCGCCCGTTCTTTTCGACAAAACAGGGCGCGATTTCCGCCGCGACTTGCTCTTCGGAAATAGCTTCGCCATGGACGAAACCTTCCGCGAGGCCTGCGAGATTTTTGGAGCCGACCAGAGCCACGTCGCAATGGCCGGCGAATCTCTCGATCAGGTCGAGTGTATAGTCGCGCGCTGCCGTGCCCGGCGTGGCGAGAATGGAAATCATCCGCGATTGCGAAAGCTCGGCCGCCGGCTTGATCGCTGGCACCGTGCCGACGAAAGGCGTTTGCGGCCAGCGGGCGCGCAGATGCGGCAGCAACAGAGTGGAGGCGGTGTTGCAAGCGATGACCACGCAATCGGGAGCATTCTCCGCGATCAGCTTCTCCATCGCGCTCATGACGAGAGAGACGACTTCCGCCTCGCTTTTCGGGCCATAGGGAAAGCCCAGGTCGTCGGCGGCGTAAAGAAATTCGGCATCGGGCCTTTGCCGGAGCAGGGCGCGAAAAACCGTCAGGCCGCCAAGGCCGGAATCGAAGACGAGAATTTTGGGGCTGCGATCCATTTTCCGCGCCGGGCAAGTTCCTTCGGGTCAGGGAACAGCTTTTAACGTGAAGAAAGCCTTAACGCCACCGGCGGGTCCGTCATAGTCTGTCGACAACAAAGCCAATGAGGGGGAAGCTATGCCGGTCAACAAGGGAATCCTTCTGGCTTCGCGGCCAGGCGCAGGCGCCAAGGCCACGGCCGAGAATTTCCAGCTCTTCGAGCGTCCGGCGCCCGAGCCGGAACCGGGCCAGGTACTGGTGCGCAACGAATATCTGTCGCTCGATCCCTATATGCGCGGCCGGATGGATGACGCGAAATCCTACGCCGCGGCGCAGCCGCTCGGCGAAGTGATGATCGGCGGGACGGTCGGCGAAGTGGTCGCCTCGCGGCATCAAAATTTCGCCGTGGGCGACAAGGTCGTCGGCATGGGCGGCTGGCAGCTCTACTCGATCAGCGACGGATCTTTCTTGCGCAAGATCGAGCCGAACGACATTCCCATTCAAGCCTGGCTCGGCGTGTTGGGCATGCCGGGCGTGACCGCCTGGTATGGCGTCAACAGGATCATCGAACCCAAACCCGGCGAAACGCTGGTCGTCTCGGCTGCGACCGGGGCGGTGGGATCGGTCGTCGGCCAGCTCGCCAAGGCGGCGGGAGCGCGGGCGGTGGGAATAGCCGGCGGTGCGGAAAAATGCGCCTATGCGGTCGAGACGCTGGGGTTCGACGCTTGCGTCGATCATCGCGCGGAAAATTTATACGAGCTCTTGAAGGCGGCGACGCCGAAAGGCGTCGATGGCCTTTTCGAGAACGTCGGCGGCAAATGTTTCGACGCCTGCGCCCGCCGGCTCAATGATTTCGCGCGGATCGCCATTTGCGGCCTGGTGGCCTCCTATCAGGTCGACGAGCCTTCGGCGCTGCGCGATCTTCGTGTGGTTCTGGTCAAAAGGGCGAAAATCCAGGGCTTCATCATCTTCGATCACCTGCCGCTGTGGCCGCAGGCCTTGGGCGAACTCGCCGGTCTGATCGGAGCCGGCAAATTGCGCTGGCGCGAAAGCGTGGCGGAGGGCATCGAGGCCGCGCCCGCCGCTTTTCTCGGCTTGCTGGAGGGGAAAAACTTCGGCAAGCAATTGGTGAAACTGCGCTGAAATCGGGTTCGCCGATTGACTTATGCAGCGCCGGGTTCTATGACCCCGCTTCTTCGCCCGGCTGATGCTTGGGAGGAGACTCGCACCCGTGACCGCTCCCTTTGACAGGTGAGCCGTCTGTCGGCCGGCAAATGCCGGCAGAGGAGGGCGCGTTATCCCGCCCGGCGGGAGGACGCTTTGGCTCTGCGCAATCTTTGCGCACGACTATCTGTCCTCATGCCGCATTCGAATTTTGAGGACTAGATGACCAAGCGTTCACAAGCCAAGTATAAAATCGACCGCCGCATGGGCCAGAACATCTGGGGCCGCCCGAAGAGCCCGGTCAATCGCCGCGAATACGGCCCCGGCCAGCATGGCCAGCGCCGCAAGGGCAAGATGTCGGATTTCGGCACCCAACTCAAGGCCAAGCAGAAGCTCAAGGGCTATTACGGTAATATTTCGGAAAAGCAGTTCCGCAAATATTACGCCGAGGCGATCCGTATGAAGGGCGACTCCGGCGACAACATGATCGGCCTGCTGGAGCGCCGCCTCGACGCCGTGGTTTACCGCGCCAAATTTGTGCCGACGGTTTTCGCCGCCCGCCAGTTCGTCAACCACGGCCACGTCAAGGTCAACGGCAAGCGCGTCAACATCGCCTCGTTCCTGGTCAAGCCGGGCGACGTGATCGAGGTCAAGGAAGCCTCGCGCCAGCTCGTCACCGTGCTGGAATCGGTCGGCCTGGCCGAGCGCGACGTGCCGGATTTCTATGAGGTCGATCATTCCAAGATGACCGCCAAGCTGACCCGCGTGCCGTTGCCGTCGGAAGTGCCCTATCCGGTGCAGATGGAGCCCAATCTGGTCATCGAATTCTATTCGCGCTGAGGCGCGAAACAAGAAAACCAAGTACGAGAAAATCTGGCCGCCTTCGGGCGGCCTTTTTTGTCTGCAGCTTGGCAATAGATGTGTGTCAACGAAATTTTGTCCTCCCGGCGCGACCATTCACGCCTTCGCGATAATATTTTTAAGCGAAGCGTTTACCGTTTTGCGAGAAGGAATCGCGACAAGCTCGGGTTCTTAAGCCTTTTTTTGCTCCGTTGTGGTCAGATCGGGAGAGGCTTCGGGAGGCGAAAATGACACGGCTGGCTGCACTTTTATGGGTGATGGGCGGTACGGTTCTGGCAGGATTGGCCGTTCTTGGCGTCTTGATGACGCCTGGCTTGACGGATGAGGCCCTGCGCTACATTCCGATCGCCGCCGTAGCCGGCTATGTCGTCGGCATTCCGCTGGCGTTGATGGCCGCCAAGGCGATCACGCGGGGGACGGCGGTGCGGCGCCGGATGGCGCAAGCCGCGGCTTGCTGCTGCGCCGAATAAACTGTTGAACTCCCTTAGCCGCGCCAGCGGCGCCAAAGGGCGAGCGCGGTCAAAGCTTGGATAAAAGCCCCGCCAGACGCATCAATCCTTCCGGCCAAGGCCCGTGACCGCTTTCGGCGTTGATATGGCCGGCATCGCCCGCGTCGGCCAGTTCGAGACCCCAGAGAGCAGCAAGCTTTTCAGTGAATTCATAATCCGCCAGAGCGTCGTTGCGGCTTGCCACGATCACGCCTGGAACCTGAAGCGCCGTCCGCGGCGCTTTTTCCTTGAATGCGGGGTCGATTAGGAAGCTTTTCACGTCGGCGCTGTCCGGGTCTGGCGGCGCGACCAGAAAGGCGGCGGCGATTTTTTCGCGGGTTTCGTCGTCTATGGCGCTGGCGGCGGCATAGGCTCCGAGACTATGTCCGACCAGCACCACGGGCCGCGTCGATTGGGCGATTTCACGCTTGATCGCGGCTACCCAGGCGTCGTGCCGGGGATTGTCCCAGTCCTCCTGCTCGATCATTCGCGCGGTGGAGAGCTTTTGCGACCAGCGGTTCTGCCAATGGTCGGGGCCGGAGCCGCCGAGGCCGGGAAGGATGAAAATATCGAGATCGGAAATACGCATGTGGTCTTCTAGCTAACGAGGGCCGGCAAGAAAAGCGCGTCGATCACAAGGTGAGGCGCAAAATCCGCACGCTCGCGCCGGCTGCGCAGGCCGGCGCCCCCGCGGGGCGGATGATCAGAACCTGCGATTGTGACAATACACGATTGAGCGAGGAATCCTGATCCGCATGCGCGGTGGCGATCATGCGCCCCTGTTCGTCCAGAGCCAAAGCGGCGCGAACAAATTCCTGACGCAGGCCGCCTTTCGGAAGAGCGGCGCCGGCGAAGGCGGGTTGGGAGCGGTCGGCCCCGGCGAGAGGATCGCCGCACAAGGCGCGGATCAAAGGTTTCAGGAAAAGCTCGCCGCAGACCACCGCCGATACCGGATTGCCGGGCAGGCCGAGCACCGTCATCGGCCCGATATGGCCGTGAATCAGCGGTTTTCCCGGCTTCATGTTGACCCGCCAGAAATTCAGCGCCATGCCTTCGCGCGCCAGGGCCCCGCGCGTCAGATCATGGTCGCCGACCGAGGCGCCGCCGATGGTCAACAGCACGTCGACCTGTTCCGCACGGGCGCGGCCGATCGCCGCCTCGATCTCGTCGATCCGGTCGGAACAAATGCCTAAGTCAATGACCTCGCCCCCCGCGGCAGCGATCAGGCCGAGCACCGAATAGGAGTTGGAGGCGACGATCTGGTCCGGGCCGCGGGGCGCGCCCGGCGCGACCAGTTCATCGCCAGTGGCCAGCACGGCGATCCGTGGCGCGCGCGCCAGCGGCAAAGTCGCGTGATCGGCGCTGGCGGCCAGCGCGATATCCGCCGGGCTGAGGCGGCGACCGCGTTCGAGAATTTTCTCGCCCTCGCGAAAGTCTATGCCGGCGAGCCGCACGTTGCGGCCGTGCTGAATCGGCGCCGTCGCGGTGACGAAGTCGCCGTCGCGCTGGGCCTCTTCCTGGACCAGCACCGTATCGGCGCCGTCGGGAATCGGCGCCCCGGTGAAAATGCGCACGGCCTCGCCCGGCCCGCACAATCCGTCAAAGCCACGCCCGGCGGAGGATTCGCCAATCACTTTTCGCGCGCCGGCGTCGTTGGCGCGCAGGGCGTAACCGTCCATGGCGGACAGGGGCTTTGGCGGCTGGGTGCGGCGCGCGAACAGGTCCTGCGCCAGGGTGCGGCCGAAACATTTCGCCAGCGGCGCATCCTCGATGGCGACGGGGCTTTTCACCGCCGCGAGAATGGCCTCGAGAGCCTCGTCGACCGACAAGGGTTTTTTGTTTTCGGTCATCGGCGGGAGCCCTCTCTCAGTCGGCGCGAACATAGTCCCCGGATTCGCCGCCAGTCTTTTCCAATAGCATCACGTTCTCGATGCGCATGGCGCGGTCCGCCGCTTTCAGCATGTCGTAAACGGTAAGGCAGGCGACGGAAACAGCGGTCAGGGCCTCCATTTCCACTCCCGTTTCGCCGGTCGTCTTGGCCGTCGCCTTGATGCGAAGCCCGGGCAACCGCTCGTCCGCTTTGATATCGACGTCGACCCTGGAGAGGTTGAGCGGATGGCAAAGCGGAATCAAATCCGACGTTCGCTTGGCGGCCATGATTCCCGCGATTCTCGCGGCGGCGAAAACATCGCCCTTTTTCGCCTGGCCGGACAAGCATAGCGCCAGGGTTTCCGCCCCCATGACCACGCAGCCCTGCGCCACGGCGATGCGGGCGCTGCGCGGCTTGGCCGAGACATCGACCATGCGCGCTTCGCCGGCCTCGTTCAGATGGGTAAGTCCGGTTTTGCCTGCGCTCATGCCGAGTGCGCGGTCGCCGGCGCGCCGGTCAGCAGGCTTTTGGTCGCCTCTTCAACATTGGCGTGCCGCATCAGCGACTCGCCGACCAGAAACACATTGATGCCGGCTTTTTGCAGCCGGGCGATATCGGCATGGGTCGAGATGCCGCTTTCGGCGACGAGCAGCCGGTCTTTTGGCGCCCGCGCGGCGAGGCGTGCGCTGGTTTCCAGCGTCACCTTGAAATCGCGCAGGTTGCGGTTGTTGATGCCGACCAGCGGCGTTTCGAGCGCCAGCGCGCGATCCAGTTCCGCCTCGTCGTGGGCCTCGGCCAACACGTCCATGTGCAAGTCGTGGGCGGCGACATTGAGGGCGCGCGCCTCGGCGTCGTTGACGCAGGCCATGATGATCAGGATGCAATCGGCGCCGGCGGCGCGCGCTTCATAGACCTGATAGGGATCGAACAGGAAATCCTTGCGCAGCGACGGCAGGCGGGACGCGGCATGGGCGGCGGCAAGATTGTCCAGGCTGCCCTGGAAGGAGGGACCGTCGGTCAGCACCGACAGGCAGGCGGCGCCGCCGGCCTCATAGGCACGGGCGAGCGCGGCTGGATCGAATTCGGCGCGGATCAATCCCTTGGACGGGCTGGCTTTCTTGATCTCGGCGATCAGGGCGGGGCGCCCGGCGTCCACCTTGGCCTCGATGGCGCGCAGAAAGCCGCGCGGGGGGTCGCGGTCATGCGCCTTGCGCTCCAGGGTGGAGAAAGGCACGCGCACTTTCGCTTCGGAAATTTCCGTCCGCTTGTAAGCTTCAATTCTTTTCAGAATATCGGGCATGATTCAACCTTAGCGCCTAAACCGCCGCCTGTGTACCGGCGTGGGATCGGTCGTTGGAGATTTTTATCAGTTTTTCGAGTGTAGCGGCGGCTTTTCCGCTGTCGAGCGCCGCTTCGGCGAGTTTTGCGCCCTCGGCGAGGCTGGCGGCCTTGCCGGCCACGACCAGGGCGCCGGCGGCATTCAAAACGGCTATGTCGCGATAGGCGTTTTTCGCGCCGGCGAGAACCGCGCGCAAAGCCGCCGCATTATGGGCCGGATCGCCGCCGCGCAGATCCTCGATCCTGCCGCGGCTCAACCCGGCCTGTTCGGGCGTGATCTCGAAGCGGCGCAGCTTGCCGTCCTCCAGAGCCACGACCTGGGTCGGGCCGGTGGTGGTGATCTCGTCTAGCCCGTCGCTTCCATGCACGACCCAGACGCGCTCGGCGCCGAGTTCCTGCAGGGCCCTGGCGATCGGCTCCATCCATTTTTCGGAGAACACGCCGAGCAGCAGGCGCTTGACCCCGGCGGGATTGGACAAGGGCCCGATCAGGTTGAACAGGGTGCGCGCGCCGGTCTCGCGACGTACCGGCGCGACATGGGCCATGGCGGCGTGATGCGCCTGCGCGGTCATGAAGCCGATATTGGCCTCCCTCAGGCTCGCCTCGATCCGCTCGGGCTCGATGCCGACGCCCACGCCCAATTCGCCGAGAACGTCGCTGGCGCCGGACCTCGACGACGCCGCGCGGCTGCCGTGCTTGGCGACCGGCACGCCGCAGGCGGCGACGATGATCGCCGCGAGCGTAGAGACATTGTAGGTGTTGGCGCCATCTCCGCCGGTGCCTACGATGTCCATCGCACCTTCAGGCGCCTTTACCCGCAACATTTTCGCCCGCATCGCGGTGACGGCGCCGATCAATTCGTCGTCGGTTTCGCCGCGCACGCGCAGGCCCATCAAAAAAGCGCCCATCTGCGCATGGGTCGCCTGTCCCGAAAGCAAAGCCTCGAACGCGGCTTCAGCCTCGGCGCGGGAGAGGATCTCGCCGTGGGCGATTTTCGAGAGGACGGGCTTGAACGCTTCCATGGTGTCAGTGGACCTGAATCGTCAATTTTGACGCTTGGCCGCGTTCCAGCTTTTCGCCAGATCGAGGAAATTGCGCAACAGGGCGTGGCCGTGTTCGGAAGCGATGCTTTCCGGGTGAAACTGTACGCCATGGACGGGATGGGTGATATGGCTCAAGCCCATGATCAGGCCATCGGCGGTTTGCGCCGTGACCGCCAGTTCGGTGGGAACCGAATCGCGGCGCACCACCAGCGAATGATAGCGCGTGGCCTTGAATGGACTGGGCAGGCCGTGGAAGAGCGTCTCGCCCTCATGAAAAATATCGGCGATCTTGCCATGGACGGGGGTCGGCGCACGCACGACCTCGCCGCCGAAAACCTCGCCGATCGCCTGATGGCCGAGGCAGACGCCGAGGATCGGGATCTTCGAACTGGCCTGGCGGATCAGGTCGAGGCAGATTCCCGCCTCATGCGGCGTGCAGGGTCCCGGAGACAGCACTAGGCAGCCCGGCTCCTCGGCGATGATTTCCTCGACGCTGGCCTGATCGTTGCGCAAAACCTTCACCCTGGCGCCGAGCGCGCCGAGATAATGCACCAGATTGAAGGTGAAGCTGTCGTAATTGTCGATCAGGGTGACGGAAGGCATCGAAATTCTCCGCCCGTTCGCTCGGGCTGTGTCGGGCTGTTTTGAGCGGAAGGGCGGGGGAAGTCAATTGCGGCGGCAGGTCGCGGATGCCGAGCCTCCTTTAACCCGGCCCCCGTCGATGCTATATCCTGTTCAACTCATATTTCGCCGGACTTGAACCGGTTCGAAGGACAAGACATGGCCGCACGCCCCCTCATGGAAATCACCGACGCCGCGGCGTCGCGCATAAAGATGCTGGTCGACAAGGCCGACGGCAAGGTTTTCGGCTTGCGCGTCGGCGTCAGGAACGGCGGCTGCGCCGGCATGTCCTATACGGTCGATCTGGCGGAAGAGGCGCTTCCGGGCGAGACGCTGGTCGAGGAAAAGGGCGCGAAAGTGCTGATCGACCCCAAGGCGATCCTGTTCCTGATCGGCGCGCGGATGGATTTCGTCACCACCAAATTGTCGGCGACGTTTACTTTTGCAAACCCCAACGAGACGGCGTCCTGCGGCTGCGGCGAATCGGTGTCCCTGACCGCTGTCGCGCCGGAAGTCCTGGCCGATTTCAACGCCTGAAACGCCCGCGTAGCTTCGTCATTGATCGAGCGCATTGCCGGTTTTCAGCGACTCCGCCACCCTTGGCTATGGGGACGGAGGAGTTTTTCATGACCTTGACTTATCAGCCGGGCATTGTTGCGCCTGCTTTGCCACATGGGCGATCGCTTTCCTTCTCTGTCGGGCACGAAACCGATCCCCGTCCGGCGCTGGCGCTGTTGCGTGAAAACTTTGATCCCGAATGGGGCGTCGTGGGCGTTGGCAAGCCCCTGGGTCGCGCTTTAGAGCGCGAAATGCCCGGCCTGCGGGTGTTTCCGGCGCTTTCGGGCGCGCCGCACGCCATTCCCTCTGTGCAACACGATTTGTGGATTTTTCTGCGCGCCATGGATCGCGGAGCGATCTTCGATTTTTCCAGAAAAATTTTCGACCTGCTCGAAGGCGGGTTCGTGATGAGCGACGCCATCGACACCTTCGCTTACGCGGGCGGACGCGACCTTTCCGGCTACGAGGACGGAACCGCCA
>NZ_JBKQOU010000174.1:0-29919 GCF_052145335.1 Rhodoblastus sp. | reverse complement strand
GCCATCGACACCCAGGTTTACGACACCTTCGAGATCGAGCGCATCGCCGCCGTGGCGTTTGAACTGGCGCGCAAGCGCAACAACAAGGTGACCTCGTCGGAAAAGCACAATGTGATGAAGTCCGGCGTGTTGTGGAAGGAAGTCGTCACCAGCCTGCATCAGAAGAGCTATTCCGACGTCAAGCTGGAGCACATGCTCGCCGATGCGCTCGGCATGCAACTGGTGCGCTGGCCGAAGCAATTCGACGTGATCGTCACCGACAACCTGTTCGGCGACATGCTGTCCGACGTCGCCTCGATGCTCACCGGCTCGCTCGGCATGCTGCCTTCGGCTTCGCTCGGCGCGGCCGACGCCAACGGCAAGCGCAAGGCGATGTACGAACCGGTGCATGGCTCGGCGCCCGATATCGCCGGCAAGGGCATCGCCAATCCGATCGCCATGATCGGGTCTTTCGGCATGGCCCTGCGCTATTCCTTCGGCCTTGGCGAGGCCGCCGACCGGATCGAAAAAGCCATTTCCGATGTGCTGGCGAGCGGCTTGCGCACTGCCGACATCAAGGGCGAGGCGGCGGCGAGCATTTCGACCTCGGCCATGGGCGACGCCATCGTCGCGGCGCTGCAAAAGACGCTGTAAAGAAAGCCAGCCGGCGGCGCTCCGGCGCTATTTTTTTTCGTCGGAGTGGGACCGGAGCAGTCCTTCGGCGCAGGAATCCGTCGCGTGGCTGGCGCGCCAGAATGCGCGCGGGCCGGGTTCGGATTGCGGCGTCGGCGCATGGCGGGCGCATTTGCCGGCCTGCGTCCACCATGCCCATGGCTTGTCGCCGCGATCCACCGGCTGCAGGCCCTGGGCGGGCTTGCGCCAATAACGGCAGTCGGCGCAAACGACCATTTCATAGGCCGAGCCGGTCGCCAGGAATTCGCCGCAACCCTGCGAGCCGTGCGTGGTTGGCCAATGGGCGATCCTTTCGGCTTCGCTGGCCGCGCTGGGAGCGCGGCGGAGGCACCAGCCCTCGCTCGCGCGCGCCATTTTCCAAAACAGGCATTGCTCGCAGCATTCCATTTGCCAGAACTCCCCCACCCGGTCGCACGTTCAGCGCGGCGCGTTCTTCATGTCCCCGTTCGACGACGGATCCTGACCCTGCGGGCCGAGCAGCGCAATGCCGGGCGTCGTCGTCGGCGGAGTTGGCGGCGCCTGGCCGCTCCAGCCGCCGCCCAGCGCCAGCATGAGAGCGACATATTGCTCCAGCAAACGCGTCTGCACCGCAAGCTCGGCTCGTTGCGCGTCGAGCGCCGCGCTTTGCGAGGTGACGACGTCGAGCGACGAGGCGGCGCCGTCCTTGTAGAGGGCCATAGACATGTCCAACGCCCGCTGGGCCGCCAGCGCCGAAACCGCCAGCGCCGCGTGTTCCTGGCCCAGCAGGCGGATCGACGCCAAAGCGTCCTCGACATCCTGGAAGGCGGCGAAAACGGTCGACTTGTAATCGGCCGCCGCCGCCGAAAAATCGGCGCGTGCGACGTCGAGGTTCGCTTGCCGCTGTCCGCCGTCGAATATAGGTACGGTGGCGGCGGGACCGACGCTCCACAGGCTGTTCTGCAGATTGAACAATTGCAGGGTGGTGGACTGGGTGCCGCCGTTCAGAAGCAGGTAGAATCGCGGAAAGAAATCCGCCTTGGCGGCGCCGATGCGCTCGTTGGCCACCAGGATCAGTCGTTCGGCGGCGGCGACGTCGGGGCGGCGCAGCAGCAGATCGGACGGCGCGGCGCGGGGCGGGCGCGGCATGGAGGGTTGCGTAGCGGCCGGAGCGATCTTGAAGGAAGAGGCGGGCTCGCCGACCAGAGCCGCCAGAGCGTCCTCCAGCACGGCGCGGCTCTGGGCGATATCGGCGGCGGCGGCCTGAGCGTTGGCCAATTGCACCTTGGCGCGCTCGACGTCGATCGGCGGCGCGACATTGCCCTTCAAACGCTGCTCGGTCAGATCGAGCGCGGATTTGTAAATGACGATGGTGCGCGCCAGCAGCGCCGCCTGCGCGTCCGCCCCGCGCAAGGCGATATAGGCGCGGGCGAGGCTGGCGTGCAGAGACTGGCGGGTCGCTTCGAGCAGGTCGTCATTGGACTGAGCCCCCGCTTCGGCTGCGGCGATATTGTCGCGAATGCGGCCCCACAGGTCGACTTCCCAGGTCGCCTGGGCGAACAGCTGGTTGGCCCCATAATAGGTGGGTTGCCCCTTGGAGCGCAGCGGCCGGGTCGCGGACTGCTTGTTGTCGCTGAGCGCGGGCTGTCCCACCAGACCCGGATAAAAGGCCGAGGCGGCGAGGTCGATGAACGCCTTGGCGCGTTGGTAACGCGCCAGGGCCGCCGCGAAACCGGGATTGTCCGCCTCGATCCGCGCCTCCAGCCGGTCGAGTTCGACACTGTGAAAAGATCGCCACCAGCCGTCGCCGACCTGTCCGTCGGCGGGTGGCAAAGCGGTCTTGAACCGCGCAGGAACGTCGATTGCCGGCGGCGCGTAATTCGGCGCGAGGTCGCAGCCGGCCAGGGAGCCGGCCAAGGCGACACAAAGCCCGCAGGCGATCCAGAATCTCATTCGCTGGCGCTCGGTGATTTCGCGCCGGCTATACGCACCTGATCGCCGTCGGTCAAGGTTTCGGCCGGATTGTCGATCACGCGATCCTCTGGAGCAAGCCCCCCGGCTATGGCGACTTCCGAACCGAAATCCTTGGCGATGGTCACCGTTTTGAACCTGACGCGATCGTCGGCATCGACAATCGCCACCCGTGTGCCGCGCTCGCCGATTGACAAGGCGCTGGATGCGATGCGCAGCTGGCTCGCATCGACCGGAAGTTCGAAATGCACATCGGCGTAGGAGCCGGGATAGAGCGAGCCATCTACATTGGGCATGTCCAGCTCGACCAGAAGGCTGCCGGTCTGCGCGCCAATGGCGTTGGAAGTCGTGGCGATGGTCGTGGTGAAGACCCGCCCCGGCATTTGCGGCGTGGTGAAGGTCGCCTTCATTCCCGGTTTCAGCCGCGCGGAATAGATCTGCGGGACATTGACGTAAATGCGCACTTCATGAATGTCGGCGACCTTGAACATCGCCTCGGAGTTTCGATCGGGAGCGACGTAGGAGCCGATGTCGATATTGCGCGCCGTCACCACGCCGTCGAAAGGCGCCACGATCAGCGCGAAAACCTTTTGCGCCTTGAGCCGGTCGAGATTGGCGCTCGCGGCGCCGACATCGGCCTGCTTGACCTTCTCGTCGCTCGCCTTCTCGTCGCTGGATTGTTTGGAGACGGCCGACGAGCTGCGCAGCGCCGCCCAGCGCTCCGCCGTCACCTTGGCCAGGGACAGGTTCGCTTGCGCCCGGCTCAGTTCCTCGCGCGCCTGGGCGAGACGCTCGTCCAGCTCCGGCGTGTCGATTTCCGCGAGCACGTCGCCTTTCTTCACATGCGCGCCGATATCCTTGCTCCAGCTTTTGATATAGCCGGCGACCTGCGAGTGGATCGAGGCTTCGTACCAGGCCGAGATATTGCCCGGCAGCGCGAGAACCTGCGGGCTGGCGTCCGAATGCGGATGAATGACGGCGACATAGGGAACTGCCCGATCGCGCGTCCAGGCGGCGAGATCGGTCTGGCTTGCGCGGCGCTGCACAAGGGCGAAAGCGACATAGCCGGCCAGGATGACCGAGGCGAGAGGGATCAGCCACAGGCCGATGCGACGTCGCCTGACGGGCGCGATCGGCCGTGCTGGCGCCGGGTCATGCGCTGTGTTTTCGTGCGCCAGGCCTTCGTTCGCCATATCTTCGTTCATGACGACATCTCGGTTGAAGACGGTGGCATGAAGGCCTCGGAGCGCGGTTTGCGGGAATGCGCCATGGCGAAAACCACCGGCACGAAAATCAGGGTGGCGACGGTGGCGAAGATCAGGCCGCCGATGACCGCCCGGCCGAGCGGCGCGTTCTGCTCGGCGGAAAGCGCCATCGGCGCCATGCCGATGATCATCGCGAGAGCCGTCATCAGCACCGGGCGAAAACGGCCGACGCCGGCGTTGAGCGCCGCCGCGAAGGGCTCGAACCCTTCCGCCAGCTGTTCCCGCGCGAAGCTGACCACCAGGATCGAATTGGCGGTCGCCACGCCCATGCACATGATCGCGCCGGTCAAGGCGGGAACCGAAAGCGTCGTATGGGTGGCGAACAGCATCCAGACCACTCCGGCGAGCGCGGCAGGCAAGGCGGCGACAATGACGAACGGATCCAGCCACGACTGGAAATTGACGACGATCAACAGATAAATCAGCACCACCGCCAAAGCCAGCCCCTGATAGAGCTGGCTATAGGCCGACGTCATGGTCGCGGTCTGGCCGCGCAGGATGATCTGCGAACCGCGCGGGCGCTCCGCGTCGAGTTCGTGAATGATGCGTTGGATGTCGGCGGAGACGCCGCCGAGATCGCGACCGCTGTTGGTGGCGTAAATGTCGATTACCGGCTGCACCGAATAATGCGAGACCACGGCGTTGCTCGACGCCCGGCTGATATCCGCGACGGCGCCGAGAATCTGCGGCGACTTGCCTTGCGAGACGGGGATGCGCGCCAGATCGCTGAAAGACTGCATCCAGTATTGCGGCGTCTGCGTCACCACCGGATAGGAGACGCCATTTTGCGGATTGAGCCAGAAGGTCGGATTGGTCTGGATCGAACCGGCGAGCGTGATCTGCAGCGAGGTGGCGATGTCCCTTTCGGTGACGCCGAGCCGATCCGCCTGGGTCCGGTCGACATCGACCTTGATCGTCGGCAGGTCGGCCGGCTGCTGGATGCGCGCGTCGGCCACCCCGGTCACTTCGGCGATGCGCTTCAGAAGCTTGTTGGCCAGGATGCGATTGCCCTCGAGATTATTGCCGACCACCTGAACGTCGATCGGCGCCGGGAGACCGAAATTGAGGATCTGCGTGACGATGTCGGCGGGCAGGAAGGCGAAGGTTGCGTCGGGGAATTGCTCGGGCAGTTTTTCACGCAGACGCCGGACCAGTTCCGCACTGTTCTTTTCCTGCCCCTCTTGCAGGGTGATCAGAATGTCGGCGTCAGCCGAGCCGATCGTGCCGGAATTGCCATAGGCGGCGTTGATGCCGCTGATCGGCATGCCGATGTTGTCGACCATCGTGGCGACAATCCCGGGCCCCGCAATATCGCCGATCGCCGTCTCGACCCTGTTGACCAGCCGCCCCGTTTCCTCGATGCGCAGCCCGGTCGGCCCGCGCACATGCAACTTGAGTTGGACGCTTTCGATATCGGGGAAGAAATTCTGGCCTAGGAAGGGAAAGAGCAGCAACGAGGCCGCGACAAATCCCAAAAATCCGAGAATGAAAATCCAGCGCAGCCGCATGGCGGCCTCGAGCGTCCGCGCATAAAACCGCCGCAACCCGTCGAACCGATGCTCGAATCCGCGTTGGAAACGCCCGAAAATCGTGCGCGGCGGCGCGTCGGGATCGTGCGCGTGGCCCCCGAGCAGGTAATTGGCCATGGTCGGCACCAGCGTGCGCGCCAGGATGTAGGAGCCGATCAGCGCGAAAACCACGGCCTTGGCCATGGGGCGGAAAAGATAGCCGGAGATGCCGCCGAGCCCGAACATCGGCACGAAGACGATGCAGATGCACAACAACGACACCGTGGCGGGAATGACGATCTGCCGCGCGCCGTCCATGATCGCCGCCTCGATTTCCTTCTTCTGCTCAAGCTGGAAATTGATGTTTTCGATGGTCACGGTGCCGTCGTCGACCAGGATGCCGACGGCGAGCGCCAGTCCGCCAAGGGTCATGACATTGATGTTTTCGCCAGTCGCGGCCAGCAGGGCGACCGAGGTCAGGATCGCCAAGGGAATGGCGATGATGATGATGACGGTCGAGCGCCAGCTGCCAAGGAAGACCAGGATCATCAGGCCGGTCAGGGTCGCCGCCAGCGCGCCCTCGAAAATCACCGAGGAGACGGCATTTTGCACGAAAGGCGACTGGTCGCCGACCACCGCCAGTTTCAGCTCCGCTGGGATCAGTTCGCGCAGCCGCGGCAAAAGCTGCTTGACGCCGTTGATGACGTCGAGCGTCGAGGCGGAGCCGGCCTTGACGATGGTCATCAGCACCGCATTGGCGCCGTCGACGCGCACCATGTTGATCTGCGGGGGATAGCTGTCATGCACATGCGCCACGTCGCCGATCCGCACCGTCGCGCCATTGGCGGTGCGAATCGGCAGAAAATTCAGGTCATCGATGGTGTCAGGCGAATCGTTGAGCTGGATGACATATTCCTTGCTGCCGATTTTCTGGGTGCCGACCGGAATGATCAGGTCCTGCCGGCCCACCGCAGTGACGACATCCTCGGCGGACAGGCCATAGGAGCGCAATTTCGCTTGATCGACGTCGATCTGCACCTGCCGCACCTTGCCGCCATAAGGCGAGGGCACGGCCGCGCCCGCCACCGTGGCGAGCTGCGGCCGGATGGTGTTCTGCGCGAAGTCGAATATCTTGGCGTCGGAGATCTTGTCGCTGGAAAAGGCGAGCTGGATCACCGGCACGCTGGCGGCGTCGAAAGTCAGCACATAGGGCGGCGTGATCCCCGGAGGCAGTAGTTTCAGCACGGTCTGCGAGGCGGCGGTGATCTGGGCGAGGGCGGAATTGATGTTGACGGTCGGCTGGAAGAAAATCTTGACCACGCCATAGCCGGCCAGAGACTGCGATTCGATATGTTCGATATCGTTCACCGTCGCGCTGATCGATCGTTCGTAAAAATAGACCACCCGCCCCGACATGTCGTCCGGCGGCAGGCCATTATAGGTCCAGACCACGGCGACGACCGGAATGCGGATCGCCGGAAAAATATCGGTCGGGGTGCGAATCCATGCCAGGACGCCGAAAATGACGATCAGCATCGCCATGACTACGAAAGTATAGGGCCGTTTCAGCGCGATGCGGACGAGAGCGAGCATTCGACCCTTCAGACACAGTGATATGGCGCGGTTAGCGACCACCACGAATTTGGCGCGAACATAAGCGCTTGCGACGTATTCCGGAAATGAAATTTATTTTATTCGTCCGCCTCGACGCAATCCGCGCGGCTGGTCGGCGATGTGCAAGCATTATAAATTGATCGGACATGTACGTGTCGAAGATCCACGCGCCTTCGCATGATGACGCCGGGCCGCTCGACAGGTTGCCACCGGCAGTCTTTTTCCGGCTACCGCCTGCGTTCAGGCTGGAGGCTTACCTGCCGCTCAGAACAGGTAGCGGACGCCCACCGTCGGGTCGACGCTATTGCGATAGAGATAACCGCTGGCGTAGCCATTGGCGACGACGGAATACATCGCGCCGCCATAGGCCTCGAACTTCGTGGACGCGTGATAGATAACGACGCCGGAGACGGCGTCCAGCGTGCCGGAGCAGGTGCTCGACTCCGTCGTGTTGCACCCATTTTGACCATAGCTGTTCTGCAACGCATGGTAGAAAGCGCCAGCCAATTCGAAATGGTCGTCGTAAGCGTATCGAACGCCGGTCCAGAATACCTGCCGCATCCTGTCGTGATACTGAAAGGCGGTATTGTTGGTAACGCTGATGTCATAGCCGCCGAGGCCGGAAAACCCCGGCGCAACCGGCGTTCGCGGGTCGGCATATTGCGCCGCGGCGTAACCGCCGTAGAATTTGAAACGCTCGTATGTATATTTCGCGGCGAGCATGATCCCCGTATTGTCCGAAATCGTTCCCGAAAGCGATCCGGGCGGCTCGACGGCCACCTGCGACGCGCTCAAGGATGAAACGGAAACCGAGCCGCTGATGTGACTGAAGGTCGCGTCGAAGGACAGGGCGCCGATGTCGCCGCCAAGCGAAAATTGATAGGCGCCCTGCGACGCGGGTCCGGCGCCCACCTGATAGAGCGCAGCGAAGCGCGCCTGACCATAGCCAAGTCGATATTTGAGCACATTGTCGAGCCGCGAGTTCTCGGTATTGCCCCCGCCGGAGAACGACCCGGTGATGACCGAGAAAGCGGGCGCCGAATCCATCGGGTCGTAGGCGGATGCATGATCGGAAACCAGGCTTTTCTGCCGCCCTACCGTCAGGGCGCCAAAAGTCTGCGACGACAGGCCGATATAGGCGAAATTATTGAGCGCCTGCCCGGCGAGGGCGGAATCGCCCCTCGAGCTCTGCGATGCCAGGGCTACGCCGTTGTTTTGCG
Organism: Rhodoblastus sp.; assembly: GCF_052145335.1. Lineage (GTDB taxonomy): Bacteria > Pseudomonadota > Alphaproteobacteria > Rhizobiales > Beijerinckiaceae > Rhodoblastus. The sequence continues at coordinate 21,711 of NZ_JBKQOU010000174.1, read as the reverse complement.
CCAGCGAGCCTGGACCGTTGGCGATCATTCCAGACCCCGGGTTGAATTCGGTGTTGAGGTCGAAGATCACCGCGAGGTCGGAGTTTAGCGCTTCCGTTCCCTTCAGGCCCAGGTTCGAATAGCCTAATGCGTTGGGCGCGAAACCGAAGCCGGCCTGATTGCTGTTTTTTGAAATGCGATATTGCAGCCCTTGCGGATAAAGACCGTTGAAAGGCGCGCCGTGACTTTGCCAGGCCGCGCCAGCGTCGACGGCGCCGTAAAACGTGATCCCGCGCCAGGTAATCGGGCCGCCCTCCATCAGCGCTTGAAACGGAGGCGGAGCCGCCGGGACGGGCGCTGGTGGGGGACGTTTTTCTTGAGCGGCGCTGCGCAACTCCAGCCGCTTCAGGCGCGCCGCCAAAATCAGGCTCTCCTTGCGAAGCTCCCTGGTCTGGCGTTGAATCTGGCTCAACTGGTCGCAATGGGCCGCACCGATGAATCCTGCGAAGGCTGCGACTGCAATGCAGGTCGTTTTCATCGGCGACTTCATGAAATGCGATCTTGCGTCCTTACGGCGGGATTCAAACCGGCGAACGATCGGAGCCTTCCGCGATCGTTGTGCCCGGCATTCCCAGCGATAACATGAAAACAGCGAGAACCGCCATGGCCAAGCGGAAGCAGGCCGGTTGAAGCTCCAAGGGCCTTTCGCCCCTAACCGGCCGGTGGTTTTTCGCGCAGGATGAACTGCGCGCCCGGCGCATTATCGGCGACGATCAGCTCCATCCGGTGCAGCCGCGCAATCGTTTCGGCTATGCTCAAGCCGATGCCGGCGCCGGGTTGGTCGGCGCCGCCCTTGGCGCGAGCGAAGCGGCAGAAAATGTCTTTCGCCTCGGCGGCCGGCACGCCGCGCCCGTTGTCGCTGACCTCGACAAGCGCGAGGCCGTCCCGCTCGCGGGCCTCGATGCGGACGCCGCCGCCGCGCGGCGTGAATTTCAGCGCGTTGTCGATGAGATTGGCGATGGCCTCGCGCATCAGATCGGCGTCGCCGAGCCGCCAGACCGGCTTTTCAGCGGCAAGCGTCATCTCGACGCCCTTGGCCTGTGCGAGCGGCAGGAAGAACTCTTGCAGTTCGGCGCAGAGCGTGGCCAGGTCGATCTGGCTGAAGGCGGAATGCCGGCGTTCATTCTCGATCGAGGAGATGCGCAGCAAGGCGGCGATAGTCGTCAAGGCGCGGTCGAGTTGGCGCAAGGCGGACTGGACCGGCGCGCGCAAGGGATCGTTTTTCGGCGCGGTCGCCAACGCCTGTTCAAGCATGGCGCGGACATTGACGATGGGCGCGCGGAGGTCATGGGCGATATTGTCGCCAACGCTCGCCAATTGCCCGAGCAGGCGCTCGATTTCGTCGAGCATGAGATTGACCGAGCCGATCACCCCGTCGAGTTCCTCGATGCCCGACCGTGGCAGGCGGGCGCGCAAATCGCCCAGCACGATCGTTTCTATGGCGCGGTCGATTTCGCGGATGCGCGACGCGGTGCGACGGGCGAAGAACAGGCCGAGGGCCAAGGCGCTGGCCGCCAGCGGCAGGATGGCGAAGGACAAGGCGTGGGCGAGAATGCGGCGCAGCGTTGCGACTTCCTCGAGGCTGCGCCCCAGAACGATGACCTCGCCATTGGGACGGGCGCGGGCGACCAGCAAGATCGGCTCCGGCTCGGCGCCTGCCGCGGCCTGGAAATCGTCGACGACGCGCGCCTTTCCATCGACCGGAATGTCCGGACGATGGTCTAAATTGCCAAAAACCAGCCTCCCGGAGGAATCGTAAAGCGCGACGTAATTCACGCGACGGAAATCGCGGGTCAGCCGCAGCGACAGAGCGCGGCGCAGCCGGTCGTCGTCGCTTGAGGCGGCCTTTTCCACCTCGTCGGCGAAAACATGCTGCAATTGGGCGATCCAGGCATTGGTTGTCGCCACATAGACAAAGGCGAAGACGCCGCTGGTGAGCGCGACCATGGCCAAGGCGAAAGCAAAAGCCAGACGCAGGGGGGTCGAGCGGATCAGGTCACGGCTGCGCATCGAGCACGAATCCTTCGCCACGCAGATTGACGATCAGCCTTTTTTCGCCCGGCGCGTCGAGTTTCTGGCGCAAATTGCGGATATGCACGTCCACGACATTGCTCTGCACGTGAAAGCGATAATTCCAGACATCCTCCAGCAACATTTGCCGCGTCACCACCAGCCCCGGCCGGCGCATGAAATATTCCAGCAGCTTGAACTCGCGCGGCAGAAGGTCGATTTCCCGCCCATCGCGGCGGACTTTCCGCGAGATCAACTCCATGCTCAACGGTCCGGCGATCAGGACCGTCCGCGGCGCGTCGGAAAGGCGGCGGACCAAGGCGTCCACCCGCGCGGAAAACTCCGCCATGGCGAAAGGCTTGACCAGGTAATCGTCGCCGCCCGCGCGCAGGCCGGCAATGCGCTCGTCGACACCGCTCAGGGCGCTGATCATCAGTACCGGCGTCCGGTCGCCTTTTCCGCGCAGCTCTTCCACGAGCCGCAAACCATCGGCGCCCTTGAGCCGGCGGTCCATCACCAAAAGCAACGCCTGCCCAGCGCGCGCCGCGGCGACCGCTTCGGCGCCCGTGTCGCTCACCACCACATCATAGCGCCCGCGCAGCTCCGCTGCGATCGCCTTGGCCAGCTCCGGCTCGTCTTCGCAGACATAAATCGGGGCGGATTTGCGGTCGTTCATGCCGAATCTTTTTGCGCGACTGAATTGCCGGGCGAGGATAATTGCAAAGCGAACACATCACGTCCCCACTCCAGCAGCAGCGAGAGGCGCGTTCGCGCTGTTTCGTCCCGAATTAGCGAACGGGCGCCTGCCGATGAGGAGAGTTTGACCTTTTTCGTTAGATTAGAGCCGCCGTCACTTCAAGAACACGAAAATATCGACCTGCAGCGCCATATCGGAGGAATCCTTGGCGTCGGTCAGATATTCCTCGACGAACAGGTTGCGCGCTTCCAGACCCTTTTCGTCGAGATAGGCGGTGATGGCGTCATAGGTCGTGTCGATATCGTCATAGGCGCCGCGATGTTGAAACCTGATCGCCTTGCCGCTGGGCGACTGCGCCAGCGAAACATCGGGTCCAAGATTGGGCTTGGCGTCAGCCGCGGCCTCGACCGGCAGCATGGCGTTGAATTTGAAGCCGGCGTCGTCGGTGTCGGTGAAAACCGCGAGCGGACGGCCCGTGACTTTCAAGCCGGCCTTTTCGGCGCTGGCGCGCAATTTGGCCAAAGCTTCGCCGATCTTGCCATAGCCTTCCTCCCAACTGGCGGCGCCATTGGTCTGGATGACGACGCCGGCGGCGACTTCAACGGTCTGGATCGAGCTGTCCTCAGCGGGGGCGGCGGAAGTGTCGGGGGCGGCGGGCGGCGCCTCCTTGGGCGCCTCGGCTTTTGGCGCCTCGGCCGGCGCGGGTTGCGCCAGCGAGGGCAAAGGCGCGGCGATAGTGGCCAGCAGCAGAACCAGCCTGGCGGTATGGCCCGTGAAAAATTTGCCGTTCTGCATGCGAAATCTCCAAACCGCTTCGCCGCTTCGAGACGGCGCGCGAATCAATCCAGTCTAGCGCCCGGGATTTGACCGCTATATGGCCCCCGGCGGTCTTTTCTCCTATATTCCGCCTAAACCCGACATGAACAGAAGTTTTTACGGACAGGGCCCTTGAGTGAAATAAAAATTGCGGCGCCCCCGGCGCATGAACTGCCTGGCCGTTCCATCGTCAAGATGAACGGCGCTGGCAACGCCATTCTGGTGCTCGATCTACGCGGAACGGATTATGTCCCGACGCCTGAGGATGCGCGCGCGCTCGCCGCCACGCCTGGGCTTGCCTACGACCAGTTGATGGCGATCAGTGATCCCATCTCGCCGGGCGAACACGCCTTCATGACCATTTTCAATCAGGACGGTTCGCTTTCGGCCTCCTGCGGTAACGGCACGCGCTGCGTCGCGCATTATTTGGCTGAGCGGACCGGGGCGACGACGATAAATCTCGCCACATCGGCCGGCAAACTCAGCGTGCGGCGGGAAGGGCCTTTGTCCTTTACCGTCGATATGGGTCGCCCGCGTCTCGACTGGCGCGAAATTCCCTTGGCTCATGCGGTTGCCGACACCGGCGCCGTCGATCTCGATCTTTTTGGCCTGCCGCCGGCCTCCTGCGTCAGCATGGGCAACCCGCATGCGATTTTTTTCGTCCCTGAGGCGGAAAAATTCGATCTCGCCGCCATTGGACCTGTGGTCGAACATGATCCGCTGTTTCCGCAACGCATCAATGTTTCGCTGGCGCAGGTCCTGTCCCCGGACCATGTGCGCTTGAACGTCTGGGAGCGTGGCGCGGGCTTGACCCTGGCTTGCGGCACGGCGGCCTGCGCGACGCTGGTCGCCGCCGTCCGCGCCGGATTGACGCGACGTCGCGCCACCATCGACCTGCCGGGCGGGAGCCTCATCATCTCCTGGCGCGAGGAGGACGATCATATCGAGATGACCGGCCCGGTCGAGCTGGAGTTTGTGGCCAAAATCGATTCGGCGATTTTCGGCGCCGCGGCGGCAGCGCCATGACAGAGGGCGCACAGGGGCCTGGGATGGTGGAGGTCGTGACCTTCGGCTGCCGCCTCAACATGGTCGAGTCGCAGACCATCCGGGAGCTGGCGTCACAGGGCGGCGAAGACAATCTCGTCGTCGTCAACACCTGCGCTGTCACCGGAGAATCGTCGCGCCAGGCCCGTCAGGCGATCCGAAAACTCAAGCGCCAGCGTCCCGATGTCCGCATCGTCGTCACGGGCTGCGCCGCGCAGATCGAGCCCGAAAACTTCGCCGCCATGCCAGAAGTGGCGCATGTGATGGGCAATGCCGAAAAAACCCGGCCGCTCAGCTGGGCGTCGTTCAACGCCCGAACCAATGTCGGCCCGATTGCACAGGCGGCTCGTCGCGACAATGCGCCGTCCCGTGTTCTGGCGGCGATCGAGGGCCATACCCGCGCTTTTCTGGCGGTGCAGAACGGCTGCGACCATAGCTGCACGTTTTGCGTCATTCCACTTGGGCGCGGCCCGTCGCGTTCGGCGCCGCCCGAGACGATCCTGGCGCAGGCGAGACGATTCGTCGAGACCGGTCACAAGGAACTGGTGCTGACAGGGGTCGATCTCACCTCCTGGGGCGCCGATCTGCCGGGAGCGCCGAAACTCGGGAAACTGGTGCGGCTGCTGTTGCGGGAATTCCCCGAACTGCCGCGCCTGCGCCTGTCGTCGATCGACTGCATCGAGGCCGATCCCGATCTCATCGCCGCTTTCGCCGAAGAGCAAAGGCTCGCGCCCTATCTGCATCTGTCGCTGCAATCGGGCGACGATCTGATCCTCAAACGGATGAAACGGCGCCACTCAAGGCGCGACAGCGTCGACTTCTGCGCCAACCTGCGCCGCCTGCGCCCGGACATGGTTTTTGGCGCCGATCTCATCGCCGGTTTCCCCACCGAGGATGAAGCCATGGCGGCGCGCTCGTTGGCGCTGATCGAGGACTGCGGCTTGAGTTTCCTGCACGTCTTCCCGTTTTCGCCGCGCCCCGGCGCCCCCGCCGCGCGCATGCCGCGCATCCCCTCCGAGGTGGTCAAGCAGCGCGCAGCCCAGCTCCGTGAAAAGGGCGAACAGGCTTTGCGTCGCCATTTACAGACGCAGGTCGGGCGTCGGCTGCGCGTTCTGACCGAACGCGGAGGAATTGGCCGCGCCGACGATTTTACGCCGGTAAAAACCCCGGGCCTGCCGCCCGGCATGTTGGTCTGGGGCGAGGCGACTGCTTTTGATTTGGGATCGCTCGACGTAACTTTCGATTAATCGTTAATCGAGAAGTCTTCCTTGCGGTAATCGAAGACTAGCGAAATAGAGACAAAATCGGCCGATCGAACAGACGCGCGTCCTCCTGGACGGCGAGGATGGGCCATGCCGTCGACTGCTGCCTTCCAAAGCGGAAACGCCTTCCGCGCCTTTATCCGGGACCTCCCGTCCGGGCAGGAACGGACGCGCCCGCGGCCGCCGCTGGCCCAGGCGCGGCCGCCACTGGCTAAAGCCTTGCCGAGACAATTTGGCCGGCGGGTCGCGCGTTTCGCTCATGCCAAGCGCAATCTGGCGGTGAAAGCGGTGGCGATCGGCCTGATATCATTGGCCGCCGTCGGCCTGCTGGCGCAATTTCCGGTGGCGGCGCCGGTTCGCGAGGCGCCGCCGCCGCCGCCGGCGCCCGTCTGGCTCGAAATCGCCAAGCCCGTACGGGTCTATGACCTTCCCGCGCCTTCGCTGGCGCATGAAAAGCTGGATTACGCGGCGCGGCGCCATGCGACCGGCGGTGGGCGCGAGGATTTGCTGACTTTCGGCGAATTCGCCGGAAAAAGACCGTTCCTTCGGCTTTCGGTCTACCGTCATGGAGCGGAAAAGGTTGGAGCGGCAAAGGTCGGAGCGGAAAAGGCGGCCGACCCGCCGTTCTTCGTCGACATGGCCCGCCGCGCCGCGCCGCTCGGACTGAGCCTCGACCATATGCAACTGGAGCAGACGCAAGTGACACGCTTCGGCGATCTGGAGACGGCGGCCCTGACCCTTTCGGAAAAAAACCTGGCGCGCGAAAACTGCCGTGGGTTTCGCCTGGTTCGGGCTGAGCCGGGCCTGACACTGGCGGGGCTCGCCTGTGCGGCGGGTTCCGAGCCATTGAGCGCCCAGGATATGGCCTGCCTGGTCGATCGTCTCGACCTGCTGAATGCGGGCGCCGACCGGCCCCTGCGCGATTTTTTTGGCGGCGTAAAGGCGCGGAGGATGGGCGCCTGTGGCGAAATTGCCCGCCGTCGTTAGCGAATCAGGCCGCAGCCAAGTTTACCTCGCAAAAAACCTATCGCAGGCAGCCACAAAGGGATAAACTCTTCCCAACCGCATAAGGAGCCATAAATGCGCCGTCTTTCTCTTTTCGCTCTCGCGCTTGCCGCCAGTGCGCTGGCCGGCGCCGGCGCCGGGGCGCAAACGCTGCATCATCATCGTCACCGCGCGGCGCGCCCTGTGCAACATGTGCATGTCGCCGAAGCCCCGAACCTCGTGGTCAAGCGCAGCTTCCTCGATTCCGGCAATGTCGTGCCGGTCGGCAGCGAGAACCGCTACATGGACGACTCGACGACCTTCAACAGCACGCCGGGGGGCGCCTATCGCAACGAGTTGTTCGGCGACGACTCGATCCTGCCCGGCCCGTTCGATCTTCCCGGCTTCTCGCGCTACGCGCCCTGGTGAGCCGAGAACCGGCGAATCAACAAATTGGTTAATAAAAAACGGCCGGGAAACCGGCCGTTTTGCATTGCGGACAGGCTGAACGGCAACCTCAGTCCTTGGCGCGCTCGACATAGCTATTGTCCTCGGTGAGGACGACGATGCGGGCTCCGACGCCGATATGCGGCGGCACCATGACTCGCAGGCCATTATTCATCTTGGCGGGCTTGTAGGAGGAGGACGCCGTCTGGCCCTTGGTCACCGGCTCGGTGTCGACCACTTCCAGCGTCACGCGGGCCGGCAGTTGGATCGCCACCGCGATGCCGTTGAACACCGACAGGATGACCTGCATGCCTTCCTGCAGATAGGCGGCCTGGTCGCCGAGCACTTCCTTCGGCACGATGATCTGTTCGTAATTGTCGCCGTTCATGAAGGTGTAGCCGTCGCCATCCGCATAGAGATAGCTGAAATTCATGTCCTCGACATGGGCGCGCTCAACCTGTTCGGTGGTCTTGTAGCGAACGGTGGTCTTCACGCCGTCGGACAGGCGGCGCATGTCGATCTGCGTCGTCGGCGTGCCCTTGCCGGGGAAGAAGCTTTCCGCGCTCAGAACAGCGTAAAGCTGGCCGTCCTCGTGCTCGAGAATATTGCCCTTGCGGACGTTGCTGGCGATCACTCTCACGTCTGACTTCCTTGAAGCGACCCCGCCGTCGCGGTTGATGGGACGGGCCGTCGGGTCTATGGACCTTTTTTGAAAACTGCGGCGCCACTAATACCGATCCGAGGGCGCAAAGCCAGTTTTTTCGTCAAAACCGTCAGGGACAAGTCGGTATGCGGCCAGCAAGCCCCCATTGGGCGCCGGAAAACTACGCCGACCGGCGTCCCCGCCTGCTGCAGCGGGCGAAAATCGTAAAAGCCGTTCGCGGCTTTTTCGAGGGGCAGGATTTTGTCGAAATCGAACCCTCCGCCTTGCAGGTCTCGCCGGGCAATGAAACCCATATCGCCGGTTTCGCCACGCAATTTTCTCCGCCGGGCGGCCCGCCGACGACCTATTATCTCCATTCCTCGCCGGAATTCGACTGCAAGAAGCTGCTGGCGGCGGGCGAACAGCGGATTTTTGCCCTCGCCCATGTTTTTCGCAATGGCGAGCGCTCGAAATGGCATCATCCCGAATTCACCATGCTGGAATGGTATCGGACGGATACGCCCTACCGCGCCCTGATCGACGATTGCGCCGCCCTGCTGAAGCTCGCCGCCGAGGCGGCGGGGGCCTCGCATTTTCATTTCGGCGAGTCGCGCCTCGATCCCTTCCTTGCTCCAGAAATAGTCAGCGTCGCCGAGGCTTTCGAGCGTTACGCCGGGATCGATTTGCTCGCCGTCCTCGATGACCGCGACGCCTTGGCGGCGAGAACGGCGAAGATCGGCGTCAGGGTGAGCGCCGACGATCACTGGTCCGACCTGTTCAGCAAGATCCTGTCGGACCGTATCGAGCGGCGGCTTGGCCACGGCCGGGCGACGGTGCTGATCGACTATCCGGCGAGCGAGGCGGCGCTGGCGCGTCGAAAACCCGACGATCCGCGGCTCGCGGAACGATTCGAGCTTTATGGCTGCGGCGTCGAACTCGCCAACGCCTTCGGCGAATTGACCGATCCGGTCGAACAACGCCGCCGTTTCGAGGCCGACATGGCGGAACGCGCCCGGCTTTATGGCCATAGCTATCCGCTCGACGAGGACTTTCTCGCCGCCCTGGCGCATATGCCGCCGGCGAGCGGCATCGCGCTGGGCTTCGACCGGCTGGTCATGCTGGCTACGGCTGCGCAAAATGTCGAAGAGGTCCTCTGGGCGCCGGTGGCGCGGCCGAAAGGGGCATCATGAGCGACGTATTGCGCGAAAAAACCCTGACCCGTCCCGACGAATTGATCGCCGCCGGCCTCGCTTCGCCGCGACTGGCTGAGGCGCTGGCGGAAGTGGCGGCGCTCTACAGCGTCGCCGTGCCAACCGGCGTCGCCGCGCTGATCGAGCGGCCCGACGACCCGATAGGCCGGCAATTCCTGCCCGACCCCGCCGAATTGCGCGTCCTGCCCGAGGAGAGCGCCGACCCGATCGGCGACGACGCGCATGAGGTCTCGAAAGGACTGATCCACCGCTATCCCGACCGTGCGCTTCTGAAACTGACCAGCGTCTGCCCGGTCTATTGCCGCTTCTGCTTTCGCCGCGCCCGTGTCGGCGCCGGAACGCAGGGCGTTTTGGACGATGCAGCGCTCGACGCCGCCTTCGCTTACCTCCTCGCGCACAAGGAAATCTGGGAGCTGATCGTCACCGGCGGCGATCCGCTCAGCCTTTCCGAGCGCCGCCTCGCCGCATTTTCGCGGCGCCTGCGCGGGCTCGACCATGTCAGGATACTGCGCTTTCATTCGCGCGTCCCGGCGCTGACGCCGGAGCGGATCACCCCCGGCCTGATCGCGGCGTTGAAGGACAGCGGCAAGACTCTCTATGTCGCGCTGCACGCCAACCACCCACGCGAACTGACGAGCGAGGCGCGCGGCGCCTGCGCAAAATTGATCGACGCCGGCGTGGCGATGGTCAGCCAGACCGTGCTGCTGCGTGGCGTCAACGACGATGTGGAGACGCTGGCGGCGCTGATGCGCGCTTTCGTCGAGACGCGGATAAATCCCTATTACCTGCACCACGGCGACCTCGCGCCGGGCACCTCGCATCTGCGCCTGCCGCTGGACGAGGGGCGGAAACTGGTTCGCGCCCTGCTGGGGCGGGTGTCCGGCCTCTGTCAGCCGATCTATGTTATCGATATTCCTGGCGGCTACGGGAAGGCTCCGGCCGGCCCGACCTATGTCGCGCGGCAGGGCGAGCATTGGCTGATCGAGGATTGGCGCGGCCAAAGCCACGTCTACCGCGACGCCTGCGAAGAAAAGCCTTGAGCGCCTTGCTTTCGGCCCATTTCCGCCGATGCTGCCGACACGAAACGAATCGGAGCCGCCCGTGACGCGCAAGTTCGCTCTCGTCCTGTGGTCGAAAATCTTTCTCGTCCTTTTTTTGGCTTGGTCGCCGCCAGCCGCCTTTGCGGCGGAGCCCAGGGAAAAGATCGCCCAGACGACCAGGGTCCCTGCCCCGCTGGACCGCCCCTCCCCTATCTCGCCCACCGCCACCTCGCCGGAAGAGCCGGCGACCACGGATTACGCGGCGCGGCTCGACGCCGCCAAGCAGAGTCTGGACCAGATCGACGCGCTGCTGGCCAGCGAGTCGCTGACCGACGCCGACCTAGCCCGCGAGGCCGCCGCGATCGATCCTGTTTCCAAACAGATTCAGTCGGTAGTTGCGGAAGTCACGCCCCGGCTGGCGGCGCTCAAGACCCGGCTCGACCAGCTTGGCTCGGCGCCCGATCCAAAAGCCAATCCGGCCGCGCCGCCTGAGGATCCGGGCGTCGCCCAGGACCGCAACGACCAGCAGAAGCTCTATTCGGCGAGCGAAGACCTGCTTAAACGCGCCAATCTCCTGCAAGTGCGCGCCGATCAACTGGCGGCGCAGGTCATGGACCGGCGGCGCGCCCTGTTCACCAATGCGGTGTTCCAGAGCGGATCGAGCATCCTGGCGCCTAGCCTGTGGATGCAGGTGGCGCTCGACGCCCCGCGCGCCGTCGCCGCCGCCCGGTCGGCTTTGGTCGATTTTGCGGCGCGAGCCGCGTCGATTCAGGTCGAGGGTTCGGGCCTGCTCTTCGTGCTGGCGCTGGGCCTCGTCATCGTCGGGGTCATAGCCGCGGCCTTTGGCGCCCGACGGCTCATTCCGCGCTCCGACTCCCGGCGCGCCCCCAATGATCTGCAAAAGGCGGTGGCGGCCCTGTGGACGATGCTGGCGGTCGCAGCGATTCCCATCGCCGGGGGCGGCGCCCTTTACGCGCTGACCGGCGGGTTCGGTCTCCACGACGCGCAAATGGCGCCCGTGACCAGCGCTATGTTTCGAGGGCTGATCCGCTGCGCCCTCGCCGCCGGATTGGGGATTGGCTTGCTGGCGCCAGGCCGCGCGATGTGGCGACCGGTCGACCTGAGCGACAAGGTCGCCAACAGGCTTTTTCGCCTGGCGATGATCATCGTCGTGGTCGTCACCTTCGGCAAGGTGGTCGAGGCGATGAACCAGGTGATCGGCGCCTCCCTGCAGGCGACGGTGTGGGGCCGCGGCGTCTTCGCGCTTCTGGTCGGCGCGATTCTGGTGCGCGGGCTCTATGGCATCGTCGCCGGGGCGGAGGAAGAGCACAAGAAAGACGGCCGCCCGGCCTCGCTCGCCGATGAAAGCCCATGGTGGGCGCCGATCCGTTTCATCGCCTGGACGACCACTTGCGCGATCCTGGTGGCCGATCTTCTCGGCTATATCGCCCTTGCCGCCTTTATCGTCGATCAGCTTGTCTGGGCCGCCTTGGTCGCCGGCGTCCTGTTTTTGTTGCTGAAACTGGCCGGCGAAGCGATCGAACAGGGTTTTCGTCCCGGTTCGCGCCTCAGCCGCGGCCTGATGGTCAGCATCGGCCTGCGCCGCGAAAGCCTGCAACAGATCGGCGTGCTGCTCAGCGCCGCCGTCTATGTATCGCTTTGCACGCTGGCGGCGCTGCTGGTGATCGCCCCCTGGGGAGTGGCGTCGCACGACATGCTCGGGACGCTGCAGTCGGCGTTTTTCGGCGTCAAGCTAGGCGACATGACCCTGTCGCTGTCCAGCGTGATCCTCGCCCTGCTGTTTTTCGCCTTGGGCTACGGACTGACCCATGCGGCGCAGAACTGGCTGGAAAACCGCTATCTGCCGCTGACGGGGCTGGACACCGGGCTGCGCGCTTCGATCCGCACCAGCGTCGGCTATATCGGCGTATTGCTGTCGATCCTGTTCGCCTCCGCCTATCTCGGCATCAATACCGAAAAGCTGGCTCTGGTCGCCGGCGCCCTCTCCGTCGGTATCGGCCTCGGCCTGCAATCAGTGGTCAATAATTTCGTCTCCGGCCTGATCCTGCTGTGGGAGCGGTTGATCCGCGTCGGGGACTGGGTGGTGATCGGCGACGAACAGGGCTATGTGCGCCGCATCAACGTCCGCTCGACCGAGATCGAAACATTCGACCGCGCCACCATGATCGTGCCCAACGGCAACATGGTCACCGGCATCGTCAAAAATTTCGTGCGCGGCGATCGCGTCGCACGGATCAAGATTCCGGTCCAGGTGATGTGGGGCTCGGAACCGGAAAAAGTGCGGGAAGTCCTGCTCGACGCCGCCAAATCGCATGACGAGGTCCAGGGAATCCCGGCGCCGGTGGTTCTGTTCAGCGGTTTTGGCGCGAGCGCGCTAAGTTTCGATCTGGTCTGTTTCGTCGAGGACGTCGAGCGCGCGGCGCGAGTGACCAGCGACCTGCATTATTCGATTTTCAAGCTTTTCGAAGAAGCCGGCCTGCGGATGAATCCGGCGGCCCCACCGCCCCCGCCAGCCGCGCTCACGCTTGACCTAGAGCAGATCGAACCCTTGATGCAGCGCTATTTCAAAGCGTCTTCGCGCCAGGCGAACGCTGGCTTGCGCGAAGAAACACTGAAAAGCAGCGGCCAGAAGGACATCAAAACTTAATTGTTTTGTCTCATGCCTTGGCTCCCGCCACCGGAATGAACGCATTGAAAAATCCTACCCTTTTGGGGCGTTTGCTGTTCGCTGTCGCGCCGGCCGGCCTGCTGCTTGCTTCTTGTGCAGACACCCCCGTCGTCGCGCCTCCCACGCCGCAGCGTGCGCCAACCTTTTACGATTCCATGGCGGCGCCGGGCGCCCGTCTCGACGCCGATTCGGCGCGCGACATGATTTCGCTTTATCGTTCCAATCACGGGCTGGACGCCTTGACCGTCGATCCAGGCCTGATGGCGGAGGCGCAGGCCCAGGCCGAGGCCATGGCGAGGTCCGACAAGCTTAGCCACGAGGTCCGGGGCACGCTGACCGCCCGCCTTAACCGCGCAGGCTATCGGAAGTCGAGAGCGGTGGAAAATGTCTCCGCCGGCTATCACACCCTGGCCGAGGCTTTTTCCGGCTGGCGACAATCGCCGCCGCACAACGCCAATATGCTGGCGCCGGGCATGCGCCGCATGGGGATAGCCGCCGCCTATAATCCCAACGCCCATTACAAGGTCTTCTGGACGCTGGTTCTGGCGGACTAGGGGCTGAAATCGACCGCAAACCGGCTATCCGGCGTTGAGCGGCGCTCAGCATCGAGTATTGTCAACGCGGGAGAGGAGCTGAGCGCATGCAGATACATCTCGTTCTAACCGTCATAGGCCGCGACCGGCCGGGCTTGGTGAGCGCGGTTTCCGAGACCATCGCCGCAGGCGGCGGCAATTGGCTTGACACGCGCATGGCGAGCCTTTCCGGCCAATTCGCCGGCATGCTTTTGGTCGCCATCGCCCCGGAAAAAGCCGACGCGCTCGTCGCATCGCTGCGTAGAATGGAAGCGCAGGGGCTGCGCTTCATCATCGAGAAGAGTGACGAGCCCACGCCGACCGGCGGCCGCACGCTGCGACTCGAGCTGGTCGGCCTCGACAGGCCCGGCATCATTCGAGACATATCGCGCGTCCTCGCCGCCCAGAACGTCAGCATCGCCGAACTCGAAAGCGAATGCGTCAGCGGGTCGTTCTCCGGCGAAGCCATGTTCAAGGCAAAAGCGCGGCTGACGCTGCCCGATGACCTTCATCTCGAAGATCTGCGCCAGTCCCTCGAAGCGCTCGCCCATGAGTTGATGGTTGACCTCTCGCTCGATGACAATCCGGCGCTCGTTCATTGCGCCTAGGCTACCCAGCCCCTACTCCGCCGGCGCCAGCCCAGGATCCTCGAAATCGTCCGGGCCCAGCCAGCGGCGCAGGAAGGCGGAGGTCCAGCGCGAGACCGCCGCGTCATGCTGAAACCAGCCTTCGAGATGGCGCTGTCTTTTCTGCGCGGTAGGATGGTTCATGCGTTCCAGCGCCGTCACCGTCCATTTGCAGATCATGGCGTAAGTGACGTCGGGATGGAATTGCAGGCCGTAGGCGCAGTCGCCGACTTTGATCGCCTGCGCCTCGAAATCCTCGCCCTGCGCCAGCAGCAAGGCGCCGTTGGGGCAATCGAAACCCTCGCGGTGCCATTGATAGACGCGGTTGGGAAAGCGGCATTCGCACAGATCGTGGCCGGCCTGCGTCGGGTGGATCGGATAATAGCCGACTTCGACGCGTCCTTCCGGATGGCCGGCGACCTTGTGGCCGAGATGGCGGGCGAGCAGCTGGGCGCCCAGGCAGATGCCGAGAAAGGGCTTGTTTTCGCGCAAGGGCGCGCCGATCCAGTCGATTTCGCGCTTCAGCCAGTCATGCTCGTCATTGACGCTCATCGGGCCGCCAAAGATGACGACGCCGGAATGGTCGCCCAGGGTTTTGGGCAGCGGATCGCCTAGAGGCGGGCGGCGGATGTCAAGCGGCGCGCCGTATTCGCGCAGCAGCCGGCCGATGCGCCCGGGCGTCGAATGTTCCCCGTGCAGGATGACCAGCACCGGCCGGCGCGGCGGCGGAGAGAACGGATCGGCGGTAAACGCCATGGTCAGCCTCCCCCCTTTTGCTTGCGCCGCAGTTGCAGGGAGCTGATCAAGGGCAAAGACACGGCTTTGGGCGTCAGCGGCGCGGTCCAGGCGATGAACTTCGTCATCAAGCCGGGAATGACCACGCGCTTGCGCGCCATCATGCCGTCATAGGCGGCGCGCGCCACTTCGGGCGAAGACAGCGCGCCGAGCGTCAACTTGGACATATCGCGGCGGAAACGCGCGCGTTCCTGAAATCCGGTCGGGACGGGGCCCGGGCAGAGCGCGGTGACGCTGACGCCGAGCGGCGCCAGTTCGACCGACAGCGCCTCGCTGAAAGACAGCACATAGGCCTTGCTGGCGTAATAGACCGCCATGCCCGGTCCGGGCATGAAGGCCGCAATGGAGGCGACGTTGAGCAGGCGGCCTTTGGCCTGGGCCAGAGGCGCGGCGAAGCGCAGGCTGATTTCGGTCAGGGCGCGGATATTCAGGTCGATCATGCCAAGCTGTTCGCTCAGGTTCCCCTGGTCCGCCGGGCCGAGCGAGCCATAGCCGGCGTTGTTGACGACGATTTCGGGCGCGGCGCCCTGTGCGGCCAAAAACTCGACCAGGGAGTCGACGGCGCCTGGCTTGGCCAGATCGCAATCGAACACCAGCGGCCGCGGATTTTGCTGGCCGGGCAGGGCGGCCAGTTCATCGGCCAGGGCGTCGAGCGCGGCGCGATTGCGCGCGACCAGAACCAGATCGTGGCCTCTGGCCGCCGCCAGCCGCGCCAGATCGGCGCCAATGCCGCCGGAAGCGCCGGTAACCAGCATGATTCTCCGCGCGGCGCCGGCGTTCGGGGTCATCGCGGGGCCTTTCCAGTTTCGCCGGTGGGCCTCTCATCCCCGGAATCGGTTTCCCAAGACCCGGGGGCGTCCGGATCGCAACCGCTTTCAGCGCGGACTTTGCGCCGAAGCGCGATGCGATCGCGGGCCGGCACGCCTAAAAGTTCGGATACCCGCCAGATGATGTTTTCCTCGAATTCCTGCAACTCGCCATCGGCATAGGCGATGGTCCACATCTCTTCGATCAGCCGCCGGCGTTCCGCCAGGGTCATCGCATGTTGCAAAACCGAGGTGAAACGATAGAGGTCCACCGCCTCGTGGTCGCTTTTCTGCGCGGCGGCCAGTAGCTCGTGCGCCATCTCGGCGTCTAGATTGAATCTCTGCTGCAACAGAAGAAGCAGCGCCCGGCGTTCGGGCTCGGCGAAAAATCCGTCGATTTCGGCGACGTGGACCAGAAGGGCGGCGGCCGCGACGCGCATGTCGTCGTCGCCGAAACCCCGCTCGGCGGGAGCCGGCCCAGCCATTTCCTCAAGAAACCGACGAAGATTTTCGAACATGCGGGATCCTGAAATTCTCGCGCGGTTTTCCTAAAATGAACAACGTGCCTTAATGAAGCATTAACCATGCCGCAAATCGCAGGACAATGCGCGATTTTGAACGTTTTCCCGCGCAAAAATGCAAACTTCGCGAAAAGCAGGCGGGACGTTTTGCTTCAGCGGCGCCTGGTTCAATGAAAATAGAAGAATTCGATCATCGCAGCTTGACGCGAGGCGATTTATTTCCTCCACAGTCGCCGTAGGGTGTCGGAAGAGGCCGTCGTTCGGTGGGCTATGGCCGCGCAGCGGCGGGCGGAAAGGTAAAACGTGCGACAGATTGCCGACGAATACGAGCGCCGACGGCGCGCCTTCTCCTGGTCGATCCCCGCCCATTATAATATAGGCGTCGATTGCTGTGACCGCTGGGCGTTGGCAGACCCGGACCGCGCCGCGATCGTCGAAATCGGCCCCGACGACCAGCCGAAAGCGCAGAGCTTTGGCGAATTGCGGTCGCAATCCAACCGCATCGCCAACGCCTTGAGAAAAAGGGGAATCGGCCGAGGCGATTGCGTCGCGCTGCTGTTGCCGCAGTCGCGCCATGTCGCCGCCGCCCATATCGCCATCTATAAACTGGGCGCCGTGGCTTTGCCGCTGGCCAGCCTGTTCGGCGTCGAGGCGCTGACCTATCGGTTGAACGATTCTTCGGCCAAGGGTCTGATCTGCGATGCTCCGGGGCTGGCGAAAATCCGCGAGATCGGCGCCTCAAGCCTGCCCGATCTGCAAACCATCCTGTGCCTCGACGGCGCGGAAAATTCGGCGGAAGATTTTCTCGCGGCCGTGGCCGCCGAATCTCGGGATTTTGCGCCGGTCGAAACGCTCGCCGACGATCCCGCCCTGATGATCTACACTTCCGGCACCACCGGCCTCGCCAAGGGCGCGTTGCACGGCCATCGCGTGCTGCTCGGCCATCTGCCCGGCGTACAAATGCCGCATGACGATTTTCCGCAACCCGGCGACCTGATGTGGACTCCCGCCGACTGGGCCTGGGCCGGCGGCCTGCTCAATGTGCTGTTGCCGTCGCTGCATTTCGGCGTCGCGGTGGTGGCCCGGCCATTCCGCAAATTCGATCCGGAGGCGGCTTTTGCCCTGATCGCGGCGCAGGGCATACGCAACGCCTATATTCCGCCGACGGCCTTGCGCATGATGCGGGCGGTGAAGGCGCCGCGCGCAAAATATGACTTTTCGTTGCGCAGCGTGAACACCGGCGGCGAATCGCTCGGCGCCGAGACTTTTCACTGGGGCCGCGAGGAACTCGGCCTGACCATCAACGAATCCTACGGCCAGACCGAATGCAACCTGGTCCTCGCCTCCAGCGCCTTGCTCGGCGTCAACCGGCCCGGCGCCATCGGCAAGCCTGTCCCCGGCCATGACGTGGCGGTGATCCGTCCCGACGGCTCGATCTGCGACGACGAGGAAACCGGCGAGATCGCGGTCAAAGCATTTTTGAGCGAAGTGGAATCCGGTTCGTGTGAAGAGAATGCGGCAAAAGGGGAAACGGGAGCCCACCGACCCGATCGGATCGGAATGGGCTCCCGTCGGCCCAATCCGGTGATGTTTCTCTCCTACTGGCGCCGGCCGGAGGCGACGGAGCAGAAATTTCTGGGTGACTGGATGCTCACCGGCGACCGGGCGCGGCGCGACCGCGATGGCTATGTGTTCTTCCTTGGCCGCGACGACGACGTGATTTCCTCGGCCGGATATCGCATCGGGCCGGCGGAGATCGAGGATGTGCTGCTGCGCCATCCCGCCGTGGCGAATGCGGCGGCGGTCGGCAAGCCCGATAACCTGCGCGGTGAGATCGTTAAGGCTTTTGTCGTGCTCAAGCCGGGGTTTTCGCCCTCGCCGGAACTGGCGAAGGAGATTCAGGCCCAGGTGAAAAGCAGGTTGTCGGCGCACGAATATCCGCGCGAGATCGAATTCGCCAGTGAGTTGCCGCTAACGACGAGCGGCAAGATCATCCGCCGGCTTTTGCGCGAGAAGGCGTGAATATTCCGAGACTTTTCGGACTGAATTATTCGTCTTCGCCAAAGCGATTGGCGATCAGCGCGGCTATGGCGTCGATCGCTTCCCGCGCCTGCTTTCCCGTCGCGGCGACGCTGATGGTCGAGCCGATCCCGGCGCCCAGGGTCAATATGCCCATGATCGACTGGCCGCCGACCGTCTCTCCGCAGCGCGACACGGTGACATCCGCTTCGAATTGCTCGACGCAATGAACCAGCTTGGCCGTGGCGCGGGCGTGCAGCCCCTTACGGTTGATGATTGGGATCTCGCGTGTGACGGCGCCGGCGGGAACGGGGGCGTTGGGCGGGCAGTCGTCACAGGGCTCGGTATGGTCCGAATCGTTCATTTCCCACACAAAATCTTGCTGGCGATGTATATGTATTTCCGGCCCGCCTCCGCCGCCTGGGTCACCGCCTGGTCGAGGCTGGCTTCGTCGCGCACCGAGGCGAGTTTGATCAGCATCGGCAGGTTGACGCCGGCGACAACTTCGACATTGGCGCCATCCATCACCGATATGGCGAGGTTCGACGGCGTGCCGCCGAACATGTCGGTAAGGACCACCACGCCGGCGCCAGAGTCGACGGCTTCTATGGCGGCGATAATATCCTTGCGGCGGCTCTCCATATCGTCCTCGGGGCCAATGGTAATGGTCGCCAATTGCGATTGGGGCCCGCAAACATGCTCCAGCGCCGCGCGAAACTCAGTCGCCAGATGGCCATGCGTCACAAGCACCATGCCGATCATAGACACTTACCGTCCTGTTCTCGCCCAACCCGCAAGGCCATGGCTTGTGAGTCGACGCGAGCGAAAAACCATTCCGGCCGGTGTTGTCCCGGCCTGTTGTCGAACCCGGCGATCAAGCGGCCACGAAATCGCCGAATTTCAGACGGGCCATTTTGGTGTTTGCTGCCGCCTTGGCAAGCAAAATGAGCCAAGGCCCTCATTTTGGCGAAACTTTGTGCAAAAATGCCATAATCGCCGCGACCGAGCGCTCGGTCTCCCGCGCGGGCAGCCGCAGGCGCGCCACGCCATGCAAGCCGTGGAAATCGGCGCACAATTCGTCCTTTTCGGGCAGTCGCGGGCGCCCGGCCTGTTGTTCGAGCGATTCGAGGTCGACGATCAGGGCGAGTACGACGCAGGCCTCGAAATTCTGCTGGACCAGCCCGATGCCGCGCCATTCCGCCAGGCCCGACAGCGCGGAATGCGGGCTGACCAGCGCCCGCCCGTTGACGATCCGCACGATGACGCGATCGTCGCCAACCAGGCAGGCAAAATCGCCGCGCCCGCCGCAGGCTTCGACCAGAGCCAAAGCCAATGTGGATTTGCCGTCGCCGGAAGCGCCGCGAATCATCACGCCGCTCTCGCCCAAAACGACGGCGCTGGCATGGACGGGGAAGGGAGCCTTTTCGGACTGGGTCTCTCCTATCGACTGGGTCTCCATTTCCGGCCTCATTCCGCAGCCGCAGGCAGGAACACGACGAATCGCGCGCCAAGAATTTCGTCCCGGTCGTCGACGCGATTGGTCGCATGGATGACGCCGCCATGCGCTTCGACGATCTGGCGGGAGATCGAAAGGCCAAGTCCGGAATTCTGGCCGAAACTCTGATTGGGACGGTCGGTATAGAAACGCTCGAAAATCCGTTCGAAAGCATGGGCGGGGATGCCCGGCCCGTCATCGTCCACTGAGATTTCGAAGCCTTCGCGCGGCGCTCGCCCGTCCTGCGCCTCGGCCCGCGTGCGACGCAGCGAAACACGCACCTCGCCTTCGGGTTCGGAAAAGGTGCGGGCGTTGTCGACCAGATTATTGACCACCTGACTGAGCCGCGAATCATGGCCGAACACCAGCCATTCCTCGCCGCGCCGTTTGCCCTCGATGGCGAGCGCGACCTTCACCTTGTCCTCCCGTCCAACCTGATTGGCGACCTCGACCAGAGCGCGGAGCAGCCGGGCGATATCGACCACTTCCATGTCGCCGCGCGCCAGTTCGGCGTCGAGGCGGGAGGCGTCGGAAATATCCGAAATCAGCCGGTCGAGCCGGCGCACGTCGTGCTGTATCACTTCGAGCAGGCGGCCCCTCGACGTATCCGTCTTGGCGATGGGCAGGGTCTCCACCGCGCTGCGCAAGGATGTGAGGGGATTTTTCAGCTCGTGCGCGACATCGGCGGCGAACCGCTCCGTCGCCTCCATGCGATTGAACAGGGCGCGAGTCATGTCGCGAAGCGCGCCCGACAAGTGGCCGATCTCGTCGTTTCGTTCAGTGAAATCGGGAATTTCCTGCCGCGACTTGACGCCGCGCCGTACGCGGTCCGCCGCTTCGGCCAGTTTGCGCATGGGTTCGGCGATGGTTCCCGCCAGAGCGGCTGAAAGCAGGAACATGATGGCGGCGGAGACGAGGAAGATGCGGACGATCGTCCGCCGTTCGGAAGCGATGATGCTGTCGATGTCGTGACCCTGGGTCGAAAGCAGCAGGGCGCCGCGCACGGTGCGGAAGCGCTGGATCGGGACGGCGACCGAAATCACCGTTTCGCCACGCACATTGACCCGCACGAAACTGCGCTCCCTGCCCTCCAGCGCGTCGGCCACTTCCGGGTAAGCGCGGCCGTTGGCGACGCCGATGTCGTCGAAGAGCGGCAATTGCTCGGTATTGAAGCGGCCATGAACGGCATTGCGCAGCCAGTCCAGCCAGGCTGGCCCGTCGCCCTGGACGGGCGGCGGCAGGTCGTTGCGCAAGATATTCGAGCGCGCCGCGATGGAGCGCGAATCGAGCAGCATGTAGCCGTCACGGTCGTAGATGCGGGCGCGCGTGCGGGTTGGAGAGACCAGGCGGCGCAGCAACGGTCCCACCCGGTCCGGATTGATCGAAAATTCGAGGCCGGGCGTGGTTTCCTCGTCCAGGCCATAAGATTGGCCGGGCGCGAGTTTCAACAGCTTTTCGGGATCGATGGTGATGGCGTCCGTATCCACCGTCGCCGAGGCGGCAATGGCGGCGGCGATGATTTCGCTCTGGGTCTGAAGGCTCTGGATGCGCGCGTCGATCAGTCCCTCGCGGAACTGGTTAAGGTAGAGGAAGCCGATCAGCAAGGCGAAGAGACCGCCGAGATTGAGCAGGATGATGCGCCGGGTCAGGGGCGAGGCAAAGCGAGACACCGCCCCGCGCCAGAAGGCGCGCAGCGCGACTACCCGCCGTTTCGCGCGCGGGCTTGCCGGCAGGGCGATCAAGGCCGAAAACGGCCAACGCGAAAAAAGGCGGGTCCTGGCGCCGCGCCTCAGTTCGCCCCCGCCTCCCGACTGTTCCGCGCCTACGCGCCTGTCCAATTTTTCTCCTCCAGAGATGATTCCAGCTTATCTCTCGCGCAGGCTGAGGGGGTGGCGCAGTGGCGACCGCCCGCCCGTCACGCTTCCTTGAAACGATAGCCGACGCCGTAGAGCGTTTCGATCATTTCGAAATCGTCGTCCACCAACTTGAATTTCT
>NZ_JBKQOU010000173.1:0-3765 GCF_052145335.1 Rhodoblastus sp. | reverse complement strand
TCTCCACCGTCTCCGTCGTGCTGCCGTCCGGGTTGAGTGTTTTGGAATCGACGCCGATAATATCCGTCTCCAGAAGTGCGGTGGGAAGAGCTGTCCCGGCGACAAGATCCGCGACGGCCGCATCCAGTGTAGATTCCTGACGAAGGCGCCCCCCAATTCCTGGATGATGGCGCCCCCCGTAACGGAATGATCCCGCCCCCCAATTCCGAGATGATGGCGCCCCCCAATTACGAGATGATCCCGCCCGGGTGACTTCGTGAATGACAGGGGGCGCCGCTGGCTGTGTTCAAGTTGCTCTTTTGGCAATCCAAGGGAGCAATCAATGCCAGCGGAGCGAATTTCCATGCGCCAGGCGCGCGAAATTATTCGACTGAAATTTTCTTCTTTCTCGGCGCACGAAATCGCCCGACGGCTCGGCATGGCGCGTTCGACGGTGCGCGAGATGCTGCAAAGAGCCGAAAGCGCGGGGCTTTCGTGGACGCAGGCGGAAGGCATGAGCGACACCGCATTGGAAGGCGCTCTTTACGCCAATCGCCGCAGCAAACGGGGGCATCGGCGTGTCGCCGAGCCGGATTGGGCGAGCGTTCATCGCGAGTTGAAGCGCAAGCACGTCACTCTGACGATCCTTTGGGATGAATATATCGCCTGCAATCCGGGCGGCTTTAGCTACTCGCGGTATTGCGACCTCTATAGGGGCTTTGCAAAAACGCTGTCGGTGACAATGCGGCAGACCTACGCCGCCGGCGAGCGGCTGTTTGTCGATTACGCCGGCGACACCGTGCCGGTTGTGGTCGATCGGCTGACCGGAGAAGTTCGCGAGGCGCAGGTCTTTGTCGCCGTTCTCGGCGCGTCGAGCTTCACTTTCGCCTGCGCCAGCTGGACGCAGGCGCTGCCCGATTGGATCGACGCCCATGTCCGCGCCTTCTCGGCGATTGGCGGCGTTTCTGAGCTTCTCGTGCCGGACAATACGAAGACGGCGGTCATCAAGGCCTGCTTTTACGATCCCGACGTCAACCGAACCTACACCGAGATGGCGGCCCACTACTCAACCGCCATTCTGCCGACGCGGCCCTACAAGCCGCGCGACAAGGCCAAGGTCGAGCGGGCGGTGCTGATCGTCGAACGCTGGCTGCTCGGACGGCTGCGCCGACGCATTTTTTACAGTCTGGCCGAGCTGAACGCCGCCATCGTCGAAATGTTGAGGACACTCAATGACGAGCGGGCGATCCGTCGCCTTGGCGTCACCCGCCGGCAATTGCTGGAGGAAATCGATCGGCCGGCGCTCAAGCCGCTGCCAGTCGAACCTTACGAGTTCGCGCAATGGAAAACCTGCCGAGTCGGCGTCGACTACCATGTCGAAATCGCCAGCCACCATTACTCGGTTCCCTACCGCTTCGCCCGCGCTGAGGTCGAGGCTCGGCTCACCGTCAGGACGGTGGAGATCTTCCTCCGGGGCGAGCGGATCGCAGCGCATCTTCGCATGAGCGGCAATCACGGCCACACCACCGTGGCCGACCACATGCCGTCCAGCCATCGCCGCTACAAGAACTGGACGATCGACAAAATCCGCGCCGACGCCAAGCGGATCGGGCCGGCGACGGCGGCCTTGTGCGAGCAGATCATCGAGCGTCGCCCCCATCCCGAACAGGGCTTCCGCGCCTGCCTGGGCATCGTTCGCCTTGCGAACTCCTACGGAGACGAGCGCGTCGAGGCGGCGGCTGAGCGCGCCATCGCCATCGGAGCGCGCACCTATTCCTCCGTCAAATCCATCCTCGACAAGAAGCTTGATCGTCGGCCCACCGAAAAGCGCGCCGCGGAGGCGCCGGCGATCCAGCACGCCAACATCCGCGGCCCGCGCTACTACAATTAGGAGACAGCTTTTGCTGAAACATCCAACCCTCGACCAACTCTACACCCTCGGACTCCACGGCATGGCCAAGGCCTTTGTCGAAGTCGCGGCGTCCGATGAGGCCGGCGGGCTCAGCCATCCGGAATGGCTGGGTCTTCTGCTCGATCGCGAGGCCTCCCTGCGCCAGGACAAGCGACTGGCCGCACGGCTTCGCGTCGCGAAATTGCGCCAGCAGGCCTGCGTTGAAGACATCGATTATCGCAGCCCACGGGGCCTCGACCGCGCCATGATGCAAAAACTCATCAATGGCGACTGGATCGACGCCCACGACAATTTGGCCCTGATCGGCCCGACCGGGGTCGGCAAAAGTTGGATTGCTTCCGCGCTTGGCCATAAGGCTTGCCGGGATAATCGGTCGGTCCTCTATCAGCGAGTTCCCCGGCTGTTCGAGGAACTGGCCCTGGCCCGAGGCGACGGTCGCCATGCGCGCCTGCTGCGCTCGCTCGGGCGCGCCGATCTCCTGGTGCTGGACGATTGGGGTCTTGAACCCCTCGACGCCGCGGCGCGCCACGATCTTCTGGAAATCCTCGAAGAGCGCTATGGGCGCAAATCCACCCTCGTCACTTCGCAACTTCCCGTCGATCGGTGGCATGAAATCATCGGGGATCCGACCTATGCCGACGCCATCCTCGACCGTCTTGTCCACAACGCCCACCGCATCGAACTGACCGGAGAAAGCATGCGGCGCGTTCGCACCAAAAGCACGATCGCCTCTTGACCAGGCGCCGTCTCAGGCGCCAAGAAATTGTCAGCCAGCAAGCCTACGACCCGGGCGCCATCATCCCGTTACCGGGGGGCGGCATCATCCAGGAATCGATGGGCGCCATTATCTCGTAATTGCCGGGCGCCTTCGTCGGAATCGACAGACCCTCGGCGGGAAATGTCGCGGACATGACTTTCACGGCTCCCCCGCACGTGCGGGGATAGACCCATGGTCGTGGTGCTGGCCGATGCGATCTGCGTGGCTCCCCCGCACCTGCGGGGATAGACCCCCAGATGCCCGTTCCCGAAACGCCCGCTCTCGGGCTCCCCCGCACCTGCGGGGATAGACCCGGCGCGCCGTCGTTTTCCGTTCCCGCCGGCGGGGCGCCCCCGCACCTGCGGGGATAGACCCACAATGCCCGAATGCTGACGGGCGGCAAACGAGGCTCCCCCGCACCTGCGGGGATAGACCCCATCGACTACGAGGCGAAAATGTCGATAAGCCGGCTCCCCCGCACCTGCGGGGTAGACCCGAGATTGGGCTGGACGCATCGCAGCGTGATGTGGCTCCCCCGCACCTGCGGGGATAGACCCGCCTAACGCCCCGCCCTCAAATACCACGATCAGGCTCCCCCGCACCTGGGGGATAGACCCTCTAGCGAAATGGGCGGCTACTCACGGTACCTGAGCCGGCAAAAAAAATTTGCACTCGGACACGGCGACCGGCGGCGCGCTGTTGAGCGGTTTTTGAGCGGTTTTTGAGCGAGTTTGAGCGCAATTGAGCCGGTCCTGAGGCGATTTTGCCGTCCAAGGCAGGCGCTCCATATTACAGAAATCCACGTTTTTTCCGATGCTTATGCGGATCGCAACTGAATGATGGAAGCAATCGGCGAGCCCATTCGTCAGCACATTTTCGCTCGTACCGCCCTCGTACCCCCTCAAAAGTTCTCATTGTCACCCGTGACTTCAGCCATTTGCCGCATTGTTTTCGTAACGAACAGCCCGAACGCCTTGCGGACCGCAATCGGATCGGAGCGTTTATCGCGAGCCAAGAATTTGGTGGCAACAAGAAGCGCCACGGCTCGGCTGTTAACCTCCAGGTTGATGATAATGACGCCCTGCTTCCTGCGCTCCCGCCGCCGGCGCTGGCGTAT
>NZ_JBKQOU010000172.1:0-4950 GCF_052145335.1 Rhodoblastus sp. | reverse complement strand
GTGGCGCGAGTCGCCGTTCGCGTCTGTCTCAAGCCCGCGCTAAGACCGGAATTTTCCTGCGCCGTCCAGCGCCGCTGGGCGGACGTCGCGACCCGGACATTGAGCGTGCCGTTCGGCGTGCGCTTCTTGCGCCGGAGCCTGGCGGGCGTGCCGACCGAAGAGGCGCGACGCAAGGCGGACACAGGCCAGGCGACGGACGCCGTGCTGTTCCTGCACGGCGGAGCGTTCATCCTCGGGTCGCCCCGCAGCCACCGCAGCATCAGCGGTCGGCTCGCCAGGCTCACCGGCGCCGACGTATTCGTTCCCGACTATCGGCTTGCGCCAGAGCATCCCTATCCCGCCGCTTTGGACGACGCGCTCGCGTGCTATCGCGCTTTGCTCGACAAAGGCTACGCGCCCGAGCGGATTGCGGTCGCGGGCGATTCCGCGGGAGGCGGCCTTGCATTGTCGCTCTGTCTGCGTTTGCGCGCCGAACGCCTGCCACAGCCGGCTTGCGTCGCGCTGATCTCGCCGTGGGTGGACCTCACGTTGACGCGGCTGGCGCCGATCGCAAACGACGCGCTGCTGCGTCCGGCCTGGCTCGCACAGGGCGCCGCCGCCTATCTCCAGGGACGCTCCGCCGAGGATCCGCTGGTGTCTCCATTGTCGGCGGATCTCGCAGGATTGCCGCCGGTCATGATCGAATCGGCGTGCGAGGAAATTCTCCGCGACGATTCCCGCCGCCTTGCCGGCGCTCTCGAAGCCTGTGACGTCCAGGTCGCCCATATCGAATTTCCGCACATGTGGCACGACTTTCAGCTTTATGCCGGCATCGTGCCCGAAGCCACGCTGGCGGTCGAGGAACTCGGTCGCTTCATCCGCGGCAAAATGGCGCCGATCGGTCAAGAACGACCGCAGTCGAGCGGCGCTGGCGCAGCAATTCGAACGATCGCCACGCGAGGAGCGATGTACCATATCCAGGCTGGTTCCGTCGGCTCGTCCAGCGAACCGCACGCGTGATTCCGCCTTCGCGGTGTTTTGCGGGAGCGATGCACGGCGGGAAAATCACCGGGGAGCGCGGAACAGGAGCAACGCAAGGCGCTGTAGCTGTTGGCGCGTCCGCGTGATCGTGGCTAAGCGATCGGGTGCGAGCGATCTTGCTAACCTTTTCAGGTTGAATGAGCCCCCGAATCGCCGATGCGGAAGGGCAGGCCCCGCTCCCTGACCTGCATCAACGGCGCGCTTGCGATTTTTGCTCGCTTCCGCGATTGGAATCAGAATCGAGCGCCGTCATTTTCGGCACTTTCGCAATCCAGACTACGATGAATTGCCTGAACGGAAAGTGCACGAAACGGGCAGCAGCTCAGTTCGTGCCGCCTCCGTCATAACGAGGCCGCCAACCTGGCGCCCTGGGCAATGGCCCGCCTAGCGTCCAGTTCCGCGGCCTCGTCGGCGCCGCCGATCAGATTCACGCTGCTGCCGACGCTGACCAGTTCCTGCTGAAGCTCACGCAAGGGGTCCTGGCCGGCGCAAACGACCACCGTATCAACCGCCAACGTGCGTTCGGCGGCTCCCACAGCGATATGTAGTCCGTCGTCATCGACTCCGCGATAGGTGACGCCCGAAATCATTTCAATTCCCCGCCCGGCGAGGGAAGCGCGGTGAATCCAGCCGGTGGTCTTGCCAAGACCTTCGCCAACTTTGGACGCCTTGCGCTGTAGCAGAAAGATTTTCCGGGGCGGGGCCGCGACATGCCGCCGACCCAGCGCGCCCCGCTCCTGGAAGGTCTGATCGATGCCCCATTCGGCGAAAAAGCGAACCGGGTCAAGGCTGGCGCTGACGCCGCAATGGCTAAGGAATTCGGCGACGTCGAAACCAATGCCCCCCGCGCCGATGATGGCGACGCTGTCGCCCACGGCCGCACCTTCGCGCAGAACTTCCAGATAGCTGAGAACCTTCGGATGACCGATGCCGGGAATAGCCGGGATGCGCGGGGTGACGCCGGTAGCGAGAATGATCTCGTCGAATCCGCCCGCCTGCAGTTCGCTGGCGGTGACGCGGCGGTTGAGCGCCAGCTGCACTCCGGTCTGATCGACGCGGCGACGGAAATAGCGTAGCGTTTCTTCGAACTCTTCCTTGCCGGGAATGCGCTTGGCGATGTTAAATTGTCCGCCGATGGCGCCCCCGGCCTCGAAAAGGGTAACGTCATGGCCGCGCTCGGCGGCGACGGTGGCGGCGCTGAGGCCTGCCGGACCGGCGCCAACGACAGCAATTTTTTTCGGCGTCAGGGCCTTGGTATAGACCAATTCGGTTTCGTGGCAGGCGCGCGGATTGACGAGGCAGGAACAGACCTGTCCCTGGAAAATCTGATCAAGGCAGGCCTGATTGCAAGCGATACAGGTGTTGATATCATCTGCCTGCCCAGCTTCGGCCTTGTTTAGAAAATGGGGGTCGGCGAGGAATGGCCGGGCCATGGAAACCATATCGGCGTAACCCTCGGCCAACAGGCGTTCGGCGACCTCGGGAGTATTGATGCGATTGCTGGTAATCAGCGGGATCGACACCTTTTCCTTCACTCGCTTGGTGACCCAGGCGAAGGCACCGCGCGGCACGCGCGTGGCTATGGTGGGGACGCGAGCCTCGTGCCAGCCGATGCCAGTATTAAGGAGGGTCGCCCCCGCCGCCTCAATGGCTTGCGCCAACTCTGTCACCTCATCGAAGGTCGATCCGTCCTCAACGAAATCGAGCATGGACAAGCGATAAATGATGATAAAATCGGGTCCCACCTTCTTCCGGATGCCGCGCACGATAGCTACCGGAAAACGGATGCGGTTGGCGAAACTTCCGCCCCAGGCGTCGACGCGCCGGTTGGTGCGGGCGGCGATGAACTCATTGATTAGATATCCTTCCGAACCCATGACTTCAACGCCGTCATATCCGGCCTGCCGGGCCAGAACGGCGCAGCGGATAAAATCGGCGATGGTCCGCTCAATTTCCTCGTTCGTCATGTCGCGCGGCTGGAAAGGGTTGATTGGCGCCTGCAAGGGGCTAGGCGCCACCAAACCCGGTTGCAGCGAATAGCGTCCAGTATGAAGGATCTGCAGAGCGATCCGCCCACCGGCGCGATGCACGGCATCGGTCACAATCCGATGATGGGCCGCCTCATCCTCGCTTGTCAGCTTGCCGCTGCCGGGCGCGGTCAATCCCTCCTCGTTGGGCGAAATGCCGCCAGTCACGATCAACCCCACACCGCCCTTCACGCGCTCCTGGTAGAACGCCGCCATCCGTTCCGGGCCGCCCTCGATCTCCTCCAAGCCGACATGCATCGACCCCATGATCGCCCTGTTTGGCAGGGTCGTGAAGCCGAGATCAAGCGGCGTAAACAGGTGCGGATAGCTGGTCATCGAGCATTTCCTTTTGAGGTGATACGACTATGCAACTGGTTGCATAGTCGTATCACTGACTTGACGGCAATGCAACTGGTTGCATAACGTTTGCGGATTGAAATTCTGGAGCGTCTCGATGTCCCTGCCGCACGCCCTGTTGACTTCGCTTCTGGAAAAATCTTCATCGGGTTACGAATTGGCCCGCCGGTTTGAACGGTCCATCGGCTATTTTTGGAAGGCCACCCATCAGCAGATTTATCGAGAGCTTGGACGCATGGAAGCGCAAGGCTGGATCGCGGCAAACTCCGCAGACGAGGCTCCACAGTCGCGGACGAAGGTCTACCGCGTCTTGGATGCCGGACGGCAGTCGTTGCGGGAATGGGCGGCGGAACCCTCCGATCCTGCCGAATTGCGCGAGGATTTAATGATCAAGTTGCGGGCCGAGGCCGTCATCGGTCCGCTCGGCCTCGAGCACGAGGTGGAGCGGCGCCACGCCCTGCACCGCGACAGGCTCGCGGAATATCAGGCCATCGAAGCACGAGACTTTTCACATCGGCCACTGACGCGCGAAGACACGTTACGTCATCTTATCCTGAAATGCGGCATTCGACTGGAGGAAGCCCAAATCGCCTGGAGCGTGGAAGCACTGGTCACCCTCCGTCGACTAGGATCCGTCACGGGTCGTGGGGCAACCTGATTTACGCGTGACGCCCGCGATTTTGCCTTGCTTTCGACGGCGATCCTGCGATCTCGGCAGCAGGCCAGTTGGGCCGGACGTCGCTACCGATGGTCCGGCCCCAACAACCCGCAGGAGCAGCGTTTCTGGAAACCAGCCTGGACCTACTAAGTCGGATTGTGCTGTCATCGCCGCTCTCCAATAGCAAGCTAATTAAATAGTCGGCTAACTATTATTTGCAATCGGATTCTAGCGCCTGCTTTTTGCCTTTCGGTCCCTGTCTGGAATGCTGATGCGAATATTATCTGCGAGGACAAGGCGAACCCGAGCCGAAAATAATCGGTTGGGCCATCACGGCGCGCGAACTCTAGATTCGCAGAAGCATACATTCCGAGCTTCCACAGCCTCGGCCGCCCTATCTGATGGCCGACTGGCGGTCATAACGATCACCTGCGGCCTCATGCCTCGTAAACCGGGCGATAAACGCGCGACTGAATGAGCGCCGCGACATTTTTGGGGCGATCAACCCGCGCCAGGTTCTTGTCGAAGATGCATTCCGCGACCCGCGTTGCGACGTGTAACGAAGTGGCGAAGATCCGGCTCTGGGGCGGATAGATCAGCCCGCTAGCGAGATTGTCCTCCTTGACCTGTTCCGCGACGGCTTTCGCCGCCACGATAAACATGTCGTCTGTTATGCGCGTGGCCTCGGTCGCGAAGACGGCCATCCCCACGGCCGGGAAGATGTAAACATTGTTGCCTTGCCCCGGCACGAAGGTTTTGCCCGCGAACGCGACTGGCGGAAACGGGCTGCCGCTGGCGAAGATCGCCCGGCCTTCGGACCAGCGATAGGCTTCCTCGGCGGTGCATTCGGACCGCGAGGTCGGATTGGAATAGGGGAAGATGATCGGC
>NZ_JBKQOU010000171.1:0-3659 GCF_052145335.1 Rhodoblastus sp. | reverse complement strand
CGGCGGGAGTGGCCGCGAAGCCGTAGGCCGAGGTGGCGGCCGCAGTCGTCGGCATGAAGGGATCCGGGATCAGCGGAAGAACGCCGGCCTGGGTCTGAAGCGCGCTGACGGTGACGCCAGCGGTGAGGGTCAGTTTGTCGAACGTGATCTGCGCAGCCTTCGCCTCGCGATCGATGTAATCGCCGAGGACGGGGTTGAGGTAGATCGCGGTCGGCCGGATCACATAGGTGATGTTCGAGACGAGCTTCGCCACCTGGGCTTTGAGACCGTCGATGATCGAGGCGCCCGGGGCGATCGTCGCCTGGGTGGTGATCTGGGTCAGAAGACCGACATACTGGACCGTGGTCGGCAGCGACAAGCTGGTGTCGTTTCCGGCCCAAACCGCGCTCGCCTCGGTCAGGATGATCGCGTTGATGATATCGTCGATGTCCTTGGCTTCGATGTAGGCGAACTGCCCCTGCTGCCTGGTGACGTCGATGTCGAACAGCGACAGGTTGGTCTGCGCGGTGATGGCCTTGATCATCGCGGGACGCTCGACGCGGGTCGGGCCCGTCGCCGTTGCGGTGAGGTTGCGCGGATCGACGAATCCGCCGGTGCCGATCGCCGTCTCTTCGAAGTAGCGGTGGGGATGACCCGTCGCAGGCTTCGCGTCGACGCGGTTGAGAAACTCGGAACTGCGACGAACGATGTCGTAGATCTCGTTCTCGTACTTGTTCACTTCGATGGCGCCGTTGCCGAGGTAGTCGGCCGCGGCCTTCATGTCCTCAAATCTGGCGCGGGAAATTCCACTCATGACGAATTGATCCTTCCGGGATGTTGGGATGGGCGCACGCGAACGCTCGCCGGCAGGGCGCTTCAGGCCCCGCCGGCGCTGCTTTCAGCGCGGCTCTATGCGTTCAGGTTGACGTCAGGCGGTGAGGCCAGCGCGCTCGAGTTCGATCTTCATTTGGATGCGCTTGGCCGGCTCGAGGTTGAGCGGCTTGATGGCGGCGTCGATCGCAGACGCCGACAGCTTGGCGTCTCCTTCCGGCGTCGTCAGGTTGGCCCGCGCCAGGATCGCAGTCACGACCGGCGATAGGGTCTTGCGCTCGGGGGCGGCGCTGTCGGCGCGCTTGCCGGCCTTGAGATCCGCAATCTTCGTCTCCGCGGCAGCGAGCTTGTCGCCGAACGCCTTGGAAGCCGTCTCGACCGCCGAGGCGATGAGCTTGGCGACTTCGTCGTCCTTGGCGGCGAGCAGTTTCTTGGTCTCTTCGGCCGCGGCCGAGATCTTGTCCGCCACGGACTTGTCGTCGCTCCTGTCGGCCGACGCGCTGTAGGGATAGTCGTGGTCGCGGAAGATGTGCGGGACCTTGCCGGTCGCGGCGTCGGCGCGCATGGCGGAAGCCATTCTTTTCAGCGTCTGGACGTGACCGCCAGTCGGATGCAAACCAATGCCAGCTGCTTCCATGGAGGCCGCGCAGCTTTCGAGCCCGGCCGCATGCGGCTCGACCTTGGCTGCAGTCGCAGCGTTGGCCTCGACAACCTTGAGGTCGGCGGCGACCTTGGCCGCGAGAGCGGCGTTGGCGGTCCCAAGGGTCGCGTTGGATGCCTCGAGGCCGGAGATTTTGTCGTTGATGGGCTTCAGCGCTTCGGCGAGCAAAGCCTTGAGTTCGTCGGGGGTCATGTCAATGTCCTTGGCGGCGTTCGCCGCAAGCGAGGTGGAGTGATAGGCGGCCTTGTCCTTTCGCAGGATCGCGGCGCCGGTGAACGCCAGTTCGACAATCTTGAGAACGTCCGCACCCGGATCTTCGACGTCAATCCGTTGCGCTTCGAACGAGAAGCCCAGGACAGATTTCAACGCTTTGATGCTTGCGGCGACCTCGGGGAAGTCTGAGGCGTAGATGTAGCCACTGATGACGATCTCGTTGCCGATGACATCGGCGGACGTGATGAGGCCAACCTTGGCTTGCGGATCATGGCCGTCAAAGGCGGCCGTGAAGTCGACAGCCATCCCAACCAGCGTCTTGAGCGCGGCCTGGGCGGCTTCTGATGTGACGAGGATGCGTCTGCCGTTGGAGCCGCCGGGCGGCTCGTCAGACGGCTCGTCGACCTTCGTCAGGACGCCGGAGAACGGCATCTTGTTCGGGTGATCGTCGTCGTTTGAAATGTTGAGGGCCATCGCGTCAAAGCGCATGGCCTTGACGCGGTGCCAGTCGGTGGTGTCGATTCCGAGTTCTTTGGCGCGGCGGAGGATGTGGCCGCGCGCGGCGGACTTCTCTTCCGGGGTCAGGCCGCCGGTGCGATCGACCATGTCCCACGCGAGGCGCGTGTGCCGTTCATCATGGATTGGCAGCTTGCGCTTGCCCGGAACAGCAAAATGCTCTTCCGGAATCGCGTCGCGCATCGGCTTGGTCAGCTTCTTGGCGTCCATGGGTGTCCTCAGAACAGAAGGTTCCGCAGGGCTTTCAGGCCCGCGTTGAGTTCGCCCGTCGACGCCTCGATCGCGTCGGGCAGCGCCGCGCCGAATTCGTCGAGGTGACGAAGGGCGCGCTGGAGATGTTCGGCCGCAGGAAACACGGCGGAGTTGGCTGAGTGAGCCAAAACCGCGCGCAGGGGCAGCGCAGGCTCGTCAGGGGCCGTTGGGGGCTCCCCCGTGGCATCATCGGCCACGGGAAGGGGGACAGCCTCCACGGGGCTTCCTACGGCCTCCACGGTGGACACTCGCGATAGGTGGTTAGGGTAGGCGAGCATCGACGGGGAAAGTTCGACGTCTTCCGTCCCGTCCACTGTAGGCGCGAGGGCGGCAGTCGACCTGACGCCCGAGCCCGCAGGCGGCACAGGCGGCCGATGGCCGCCTTCCGGTACTGTGTGTCCGCCCCTGGTCTTGGGCTTCAGCATCAGCCGATGACCACGACGTCGACGGTGCCGGCAGCCAGGGTCGCTGCGCCGGTAAGGCTGAACGTGAAACCGACATTCGTCTTGAGGAGGCTTGTGACGTTCTGGATCGCCTGACAGTTGGACATGACCCCGGCGTTGTACGGCGTCGGAAGGTCGATCGCGACCGTGCGCGGGATCGCCGCGCCGGAGCCGCCGAGCGTCGCAGTCGCGATCGATGCGCCGGAGCCGCCGCCGCCGGAGACAGTGAACGACGGCGCCCCGGAATAGTTGCCGGAGTGCGTGAGCAGCGCCGTGCCAAGGCCGAAGGACCAGGTCACCGTGACGCCGACGCCGGCGCCGACAACGTCGGCTGTGAGGCCGGACTGCGGGGCGACCGTGTAGCCGCCGGCGGTTGTGATCGCGAAGGTCAGCGCGCCGGTGACAAGGGTGCACGTAGCGCCCGATAGGGAGCCGCCCGTGATCGTGTCACCTGCGTTGGTCGGCTGCGCCGTATAGTCGCCAGCGACCGTGACGACGATCGGACCGGTGAGAGCGCCGCCGGCGTTGATGGTGCCGGTGCCCTGCCATTTCGTGCCGGTGCCGGTCGTGCCGGTGACGGTCACTGCGCCGGGCGTGCCGCCGGAGCCTGCCGCGTTGACAACCGCGGACACGACCTGCACGTTGGTAGCGGTGAGTTTCGTCTTGGCGCCGGCGGTAGTAGTGCCAGTGCCATAGGCGCCAGCAACCGCAAGCGTGCCGTCAGATGGGTTGAAGGTGTCGTTTACAGCGACTCCTGTTCCAGG
>NZ_JBKQOU010000170.1:0-3706 GCF_052145335.1 Rhodoblastus sp. | reverse complement strand
CGCTGCAGCACCGTGAGTAACCACGATTGCGGCGTGGTTTGCGCGGCGGATTGCTCTATGCGTAAAGGGGCGGCCAAGACACCCAGCGGCCGGAACATCAATTGATCGTATAGGAGGATGACGACGGTCATCGCCCCCAGCGCCCAGCCGATAGCGCCGAGATTTTGCTGCTCGATCGCCATGGCGACATAGGAGCCGATGCCCGGCAAGGTGATCCGATTGTCGCCGACGCTGATCGCCTCGGAGGCGACGACGAAGAACCAGCCGCCGGACATGCTCATCATCATGTTCCACACCAGGCCGGGAACGGCGAAGGGCGCTTCGAGACGCCAGAAACGCTGCCAGCTGGAAAAGCGGAAGGCGCGGCTCGCCTCATCGAGATCATGTGGAATGGTGCGTAGCGACTGGTAGAAGCTGAACGCCATGTTCCAGGCCTGGCTGGTGAAGACGGCGAAGATCGAGGCCAGTTCCGCGCCGAGCGTGCTGCCGGGAAACAGGTTCATGAAAAACACGACGGTGAAGGAAATATATCCGAGGATCGGCACCGATTGCAGCACGTCGAGAATCGGAATGAGGATGATTTCGGCGCGCTTGCTCTTCGCCGCCAGGGTCCCGTAGGTCAAAGTGAACAACAGCGACGCGGCTAGCGCCGCGAGCATGCGCAAAACCGTGCGCAGGGCGTATCCGGGCAGCACCCAGGGATCGAGCGAAATCGGTGTCGCCTGCATCGTCTCCAGCGGCGCGAAAGTTCCCTTCGCCGCCGTGGCCAGCAGCACCAGCACAGCGAAAATCAACGGGAACGCCACCAGGTCCCAGCGATTGGGCGCCGCGAGTTTTCGCGGAGGGACAAGGGGGTGTGCGAAATCCGGACTGCTCATGGCTCCTACTGCGATCCAGACCAAACGCCGACTCTAGCCGAGGCCGGTTTCAAATCCGTGACGCCAGCCAGAAGCGGGGTCAAGCTCCCTCTTTTCGCTGATCGGCGGCTTCTTCCGGAAATGTCGCTAATTTCTTGCGAAAGTTTTCGGCGTCGCCGAAGTCGGCGAAGGCGGCGTAACGCGCATGCGCCCCGACCAGACGCCGCGCATGTTTGATCGGACACCAATATTGCTCCGTGCGGCTGGCGACCTCGCGCACATAGGCGACGACGCCATTGCCATAGCTGCAATAGGCGCAGTTGAATTTTTCGAGCGCATTCAGATAGGCGAGATATTGCCGGTCGAAAACGAAATAATCGCTGCGCCGAACCTTCGTAATGCCATCAACGGGAAAGCAGATGGCCTGAAAGACCATGACGAACAAATCCAGCAAGGCGAAAGGAAGGATGAGGGCCTAAATCACCGGCGAGGTCAGCCTCACCAGCAGCGGGCTTTCAGAATATAGGTCGAGAGGTCGATCCTCATCTCGCGATGGCGGCGCAGCACTTCTTCCTCGAAGGTCGCCTTTCCTTTTTCCAGCCCGAAGCGAAGGTCCGCACTGCGCTTGGCCAGTTCAGCTTCGAGTTCGGACTCCAGTTCCTGAATTTTTTCGATTAGCGCCGCTATCCGACCGTCCATCCCTCACCCCGCCCTTGTGCAGCGAGTGTGGAATATTCCGCGTGGCTTGTCGCCGTTATTCGCTTCTGAAGCTGAGGCGATCAGCCCGCTCAAGTTTTTGGCGCGGCCGGCCGGAGTCCTGCGCAAGCTTGGACGTCTGGCGCGCTGACGCCCCGAAGCTTCCTCACAAGTCGATGCCTGGGAGGAAGGACCTCACATATTGGGATAATTCGGGCCGCCCCCGCCTTCGGGCGTCGTCCAGGTGATGTTCTGCGCCGGATCCTTGATGTCGCAGGTTTTGCAGTGGACGCAATTCTGCGCGTTGATGACGAAGCGCGGATCGGCTTTTTTGACCTCGTCGCCGTAAAGCACTTCGTAGACGCCCGCCGGGCAGTAGAGCCGCGCCGGCTCGCCATAGAGCGGCAGGTTCTTCGCCACAGGAATGTTCGGATCGGCGAGCTTCAGGTGAATCGGCTGGTCTTCCTCGTGATTGGTGTTGGACAGGAACACCGAGGATAATCTGTCGAAACTGATCGCGCCGTCGGGCTTGGGATAGACGATCGGAGTGACCTGCGACAACGGCTTCAGGGTGGCGTAATCCGGCTTGCCGTGTTTGAGCGTGCCGAACAGCGACTTGCCGAACAAAGTGTTGGTCCACATGTCGATCCCGCCCAGGGGGATGCCGATCCATGTGCCGAGTTTCGACCACAGCGGCTTGACGTTGCGGACCTTGTTCAGATCCGCGCCGATCGGTCCGTGCCGCCAGCCGTTCTCGTAAGCCGACAATTCGTCGCCGCCCCGGCCCTCCGCCAGCGCCTTGGCCAACGCTTCCGCCGCCTCGATCCCGGAAAGAATGGCGTTGTGCGAGCCTTTTATCCGCGGTACGTTCATGAAGCCGGCTGCGCAGCCGATCAGCGCGCCGCCGGGAAATACCAATTTGGGCGTCGACTGCAATCCACCCTCAGTCAGCGCGCGCGCTCCATAGGCCAGGCGCTTGCCGCCAACAAAAGTCTCGCGCACGAAGGGATGGGTCTTGAAACGCTGGAATTCGTCGAACGGCGACAGGGTCGGATTCTTGTAGTTCAGGTGGACGACGAAGCCGACGACGACCTGGTTGTCCTCCATATGATAAAGGAAGGAGCCGCCGCCGGTGTCGCTGGTCAGCGGCCAGCCGAAGCTGTGCTGGACGAGGCCGGGCTGGTGCCTGGCCGGATCAACCTGCCAGATTTCCTTGAGGCCGATGCCGTATTTCTGCGGCTCGCGGCCCTCCGCGAGAGCAAAACGGGCGATGACCTGTTTCGACAGCGAGCCGCGCGCCCCTTCGGCGAGCAAAGTGTATTTGCCCCGAAGCTCCATGCCCCGCGTGAAGGAGTCCTTTGGCTTGCCGTCGCGACCGACGCCCATGTCGCCGGTGGCGATGCCGACGACCTCGCCCTTGTCGCCGAACAAGAGTTCGGAAGCTGCGAAGCCCGGATAAATCTCGACGCCGAGCGCTTCCGCCTTGACCGCGAGATAACGGCAGACATTGGCGAGCGAGCCGACGAAATTGCCGTGATTGTTCATCAGCGGCGGCATCAGGAAATTCGGCAGGCGGACGCCGCCGGAATGACCGAGCAGATAGAACTTGTCTTGCGTCACCGGTGTTTTCAGCGGCCGGTCCGCATCCTCGCGCCAGTCAGGAAGCAGCCTGTCGAGGCCGACCGGATCGATAACCGCGCCGGACAAGATATGCGCGCCGACCTCGGAGCCCTTTTCGACCACGACAACGCTGATGTCGGGCGAGATTTCCTTGAGGCGGATCGCCGCTGCAAGGCCGGAAGGCCCCGCCCCGACGATCACCACGTCGAATTCCATCGCCTCGCGCGCCGGCAAATCACTCATTTCAACCATCGGGCTTTTCCTCTGCGCCGACTTAAAATCAATCTCGCTCCGATTCAATCGGAGCGAGATTCCAGGCTTCGTTTTAACGCTTTTTCTTCACACCAACCGGAATCTTTGATCGATCACCGTCCGACCTTCGTCAGCTCAGCGGCCAGTTCCGGCAGGGCCGTGTAGAGATCGGCGACGAGGCCATAGTCGGCGACCTGGAAGATCGGGGCGTCCTCGTCCTTGTTGATGGCGACGATGACCTTGGAATCCTTCATCCCCGCCAGATGCTGGATCGCGCCGGA
>NZ_JBKQOU010000169.1:0-4643 GCF_052145335.1 Rhodoblastus sp. | reverse complement strand
TGGGGACGTTTCGCCGAAATCTTCGCCTATGACCAGCGGCGACGCTTGTTCAGCCTGCCGCCGGAAACCACGTAAAAGAAAACTAAATTCGTTCGCCTTGACGGCGCCGCCTGATGAGGATCAACTTCGCCCCGTCGGGCTTTGATCTCGGCGTTCGCGATTCATGCCGGGCGCCAGTTCGTTCGCGCTCCGGCAGGAAAGGAATTCAGCCATGATTCGTAATCTGGTCCGTCTGCTTGCCCTGGCGTTTTGCCTCGGCCTGCCGATGGTGAGTACGGCCGACGCCTCGGTCGTCAGCGGCGTCGCCAGCGTCGGCCGCGTCGCCCTCGATCTCTCGGCCATCGAACAAGCGCAATATGTCTATGGCGGCGCGCCCTATTGCTGGTACG
The DNA here is from genome assembly GCF_052145335.1 of Rhodoblastus sp. Taxonomy (GTDB): domain Bacteria; phylum Pseudomonadota; class Alphaproteobacteria; order Rhizobiales; family Beijerinckiaceae; genus Rhodoblastus. The sequence goes on along the minus strand of NZ_JBKQOU010000169.1, from coordinate 4,254 downwards.
GCAACGGCTGGCGCGGTCCCGGCTGGTATCGTTGCGGCTTTGCCTTCCGCACCGGCTACGGCTGGGGCGGCGGCTACGGCTGGAACAACTGGCGCGGCGGCTATCGCGGCGGCGCGGCGGTTTATCGCGGCGGCGTCTATCGCCGCGGCGCTGTAGGCTATCGTGGCGGCTATCGTGGCGGAGCGGTCGTTCGCGGCGGCGCCTATCGTGGCGGTGCAGTCCGTGGCGGCGCCTATCGCGGTGGCGGCTATCGCGGCGGCGGCGCACGCGGCTTCCATGGCGGCGGCGGACGCAGGCGTTAAGTCACGCAAAACAAGAAGGCCGCCGGAGCGCATCCGGCGGCGTTTTTTATTGGAATTCACGCCGGCAGCGCGCGCGGCCTCGGGCCCCCGGTCGCCCAGTCGAGCAATTCGACGGTATGCACGACGGGCAGCGAAGTTCCGGCGGCGATCTGGGCGATGCAGCCGATATTGCCGGCGGCAATCGCGTCGGGCGCGACGCTCTCGATATTGGCTACTTTTCGTTCGCGCAAGCGCGTGGCGATTTCCGGCTGCAAGAGGTTGTACGTGCCGGCCGAGCCGCAACAGAGGTGCCCTTCAGGCGGGTCGAGCACGATAAAGCCGGCCTCCTTCAGCAAAAGCTTCGGCTCGTCGCGAACCTGCTGTCCGTGCTGCAGCGCACAGGCGCTGTGATAGGCGACCCGCCGGCCGGTCGGGCTGAGCGGCGGCTGCAGGCCGATCTCTCCCATCCATTCGGTGATGTCGCGCGCCAACGCCGAGACCTTGGCGGCAGGCCCGGCGAGTTCGGCGTCTTCGCGGAACATGAAGCCGTAATCCTTGACCGTCGTTCCGCAGCCCGAGGCGTTGATAATGATCGCGTCCAGTCCTCCTTCGGCAATTTCCTGGCTCCAGGCGAGAATATTGGCGCGGGCGAATCCGTTGCCGTCCTGGCCGAGATGATGGGTCAAGGCGCCGCAGCAGCCGGCGCCCCTGGCCACCACGACTTCGCAGCCGTGCCTTGTCAGCAGCCGGATCGTGGCCTCGTTAATCTGCGGCGCCAGCACCTGCTGGGCGCAGCCGCTCAGCAAAGCCACGCGACGGCGGCGCGTCCGGGTCAGGAAAACCTGCGGCCGGTCGACCGGCGAGGGGGCGGGAACATGCGGCGGCGCCAAGCCCAGGATCGCGCGCAGCGGGACTGGCGCCCAACGGGCGAAAGGTCTTGCCAGACGGGACGCCTGCAGCGCCGCCCTGAACCATTGCGGACGCGGCAGGACGAAGCCCAGCGCCCGCCGGAACAGGCGGTCGAGCCAAGGCCGGCGATAGGTCTTCTCGATATGATGTCGCGCATGATCGACGAGATGCATGTAATGGACGCCCGAAGGGCAGGTCGTCATGCAGGACAGGCAGGACAGGCAGCGGTCGATGTGCTTGACGACTTCCTCGCTCGCCGGGCGATCGTTTTCCAGCATGTCCTTGATGAGATAGATTCGTCCCCGGGGGCTGTCGAGTTCGTCGCCAAGCAGCACGTAAGTCGGGCAGGTCGCCGTGCAGAAACCGCAATGCACGCAGGCGCGCAGGATTTTCTCGGATTCCGCGATCCCCGGCTCCGCCAGTTGGGCCAGCGTGAAATTCGTCTGCATGATGTCTACCGACCCTCCTGCATGCGGCCGGGATTGAACACGCCGCGCGGGTCGAAACTGTTCTTTACCCGCTGGCTTAGAGCCGCGATAGCGGGCGCAAGCGGTTCGAAGACCGGAACGGCTTCGCGCAGGGCGTCGGGCGCGACGACGAGGGTCGAATGCCCCCCGGCCTGCGCCATCGCCGCCCGCACTTTGGCCGCGCCACCGTCCGATCCCGCCTCTTGAGTGTCGAGGCTCAGCCAGATCAGGCCGCCGCCCCAGTCGTAGAAAACTTCCGCCGAAGCGAAGCGACTCCGCAAGGCGCTGGCGACGGCGGGCGCGGCGCTGGGCGCCGGGCAGAGCCGCCATACGCAGCCGGAGCCGGGCCGCAGCAAGGGCCGGACCTGCCCGATCTCGGTCCAGAGCCGCGCAGTCTCGTCCGCGTCGAGGCGCGTCCCATGCCCCGCTAGCTGCTCGATCGCTTCGACGCGGAAGGCGACCGAGGGCGCCGGACCTTCGAGCCGCAGCGCTGTCACTGCGCCCAGGCCGTCAGCCACCGCGGCGACTTTCGAGCGCCGCGCCGCCTGGGCCGGCAGATGCGCCGCCGCCGACACTTCAAAAGGCGTGTTCAGGGCTCGCGACAATTGGGGAATGGCGATTTCGTCCGCCAGCGAATGAAGCAGGATGGTGCAGGCGGTCTCCGGTTTCGGCATGACTTTCAGCGTCACTTCGGTCAGCGCCGACAAGGAGCCGAAGGCGCCGGCCTGCAGCTTGCACATGTCGTAGCCGGTGACGTTCTTGACCACCTTGCCGCCGGCCTTCCAAGGCTCGCCCCAGCCGTTGATTGCGGCAAAGCCCAGAAAGAAATCGCGCGCGGACCCCGCGCGGACCCGGCGCGGTCCGGCGAGGTTGCAGGCGAGGGCGCCGCCCAAAGTGGGTTCGCCGCCACATCCGAGCAGGCCGCGCCAGTCCGGAGGCTCGAAGGCCAGCATCTGCTTCTTCGCTTCCAGCTGCGCTTCGATCTCGGCCAAGGGCGTGGCCGCGCGGGCGGTGAGGATCAACTCGGGCGGTTCGTAATCGACGATTCCGCAGAAGAGCGACAGGTCGAAGCGATGATCGGCGCGCGGCGGGCGGCCGAGGGCGCGCTTGCTGCCGCCGGCGAAAATCTCGAGCGTTTGATTCTCTGCCGCCGCCCAGGCGACGATTTCCGCGGCCTGCGCCTCGTCAGAAGGCTTGAAATCAGACATCGATTGCCTCCCTCAGAAGCGCGGCAGGTCGGGGAAGCGGAGTTTCCCCGCATGGACATGCACGCGGCCGAGTTCCGCGCAGCGACAGAGTTGGGGAAATACTTTTCCCGGATTGAGCAGGCTCTTTTCGTCGAAAGCGCATTTCAGCCGCTGTTGCTGGTTGAGGTCGCTCTCGTTGAACATGGTGTTCATCAGGTCGCGCTTTTCGACGCCGACCCCGTGTTCGCCGGTCAGCACGCCGCCGACATCCACGCAGAGCCGGAGGATGTCGTGGCCGAACTCCTCCGCCCGCTCCAGTTCGCCCGGCTGGTTGGCGTCATAGAGGATCAAGGGATGGAGGTTGCCGTCGCCGGCGTGGAACACATTGGCGACGCGCAAGCCGTATTTCGCCTCCATCTGCTTCATAGCCAGCAGCACTTCGCCAATTTTTTTGCGCGGGATCGTGCCATCCATGCAATAATAATCCGGCGATAGGCGCCCCACAGCCGGGAAGGCGGCTTTCCGCCCGGCCCAGAACAGCAGCCGCTCCTGTTCCGACTGGCTGGCTCGGCAAGTGGTCGCACCGTGTTTCGCGGCGATGGCTTCGACAATGGCGATGAGATGATCGACCTCGGCCTCGCAGCCGTCGAGCTCGACGATCAGCAGCGCCTCGGCGTCGAGCGGATAGCCGGCGTGGACGAAAGCCTCGGCCGCCTCGACCGCCAGCTTGTCCATGATCTCCATACCCCCGGGTATGACGCCATCGCCTATGATGGCGGCGACGCAATCGCCGGCGCCTTCGACGCTGGGGAAGCCGATCATCAGGGCGCGCGCGCCAGGCGGCGTCGGCAGGATACGCACCGTCACTTCGGTGACCACGCCGAGCATGCCTTCGGAGCCGACCACGACGCCGAGCAGGTCATAGCCGGGAGCGTCGAAATGCTTGCCGCCGAGGCGGATCACTTCCCCTTCGATGGTCACCATTTCGATGCCGATGACGTTGTTGGTGGTGAGGCCGTATTTCAGGCAATGCACGCCGCCGGAATTCTCCGCGACATTGCCGCCGATGGTGCAGGCGATCTGGCTGGATGGATCGGGCGCATAATAAAGGCCGTGGCTTTGCACGGCGTGGGTGATGGCGAGATTGGTCACGCCTGGCTGAACGACGGCGCAGCGATTGGCGATGTCGATGTCGAGAATGCGCTTGAACTTTCCCATGCCGAGCAGCACGCCGTCTTCGAGCGGCAAGGCGCCGCCCGAAAGCGAGGTGCCGGCGCCGCGCGGCACCACCTTGACATCATGCGCCGAGCAATAGCGCAGCACTTCTACAACCTGCGCGGTCGTCTCGGGCAGCACCACCACCATCGGCAATTGCCGATAGGCGGTCAGCCCGTCGCATTCGAAGGCGCG
>NZ_JBKQOU010000168.1:0-4373 GCF_052145335.1 Rhodoblastus sp. | reverse complement strand
TCCGCAGGCGCCGCGCTAAGTCCGACAGGCTCCTAGGGAGGCAAAGTCGGCTAACCGAATTCTTGCGCTTCGCATACGGCGATCTCGTTCCTTACGCCGATCACGCTGGGCACGCGGCGCACGATCGCCTCCGCGCAGGACTTCGGGTAGGCCCGCTCGACGACACCGCGCAGCGTCACCAAGTCGCCGGTCACGGCAGGCCCCGCCCCGAGTCGACCTGCGAGCGGCGGCGTGATCGGTCCCGCTCCCAAAGACATCCTCTGGACGGCAGAGAGTCTTGTTGTGCGAAGTTTGCCTGTTGGCTTGTTCGTGATCCGAACGGTCAGTCGGCGAGGCATGGCGCTGCCTCGCGTGACGTCGCCCAAGCCCCGGCTTCGCGCCAGCGAACGCAAATTTCCGGCCGTGTCTCGGGCAGCGTTCCCGCCTCCACCCGCGATCCTTTGTTCAATGCGTCTTTCGCGTAGCGCCTCGCCGCAATGTCGCTTTCGAACTCCTCCATCGACCAGATGATGCTGAATTGTTGCTCTCCCGGCAACCTGTTCACAGTCGATACGAACCACGTATTCACGTCGCCTCCTCTGCCGCTCAAAAGTCGCCGTATTCTCTCGTCTGGGGACGAAAGACGTCCGCTCCCACAAATTGATATTTATAAGATTAATCTTCGCCGTCCGGAAAAGTTTCTCGCGGTTCAGATCAAGCATGCGAACAAGACTTCAGGATTCATTATCTGCAGCCAAATGCATTTTTTTCAAGGACAAGTTGCTGGGAGAGCAAATTAAATTTGCTAGCCTAGGGACGCGGCCAGAAAGTGTCTGGCCGTTGCCGGCCTCAACTAGGCAGGGCTGTTCACTTCTCTGACCTTTGAGGTTCGATTTGGGATTCCGGGATGCCCCCAACCGCAAGGCGTTGAAGCCGATCGCGCATTTGGCCGGGTTCAAAGGCGTGCTTCAGGTCGAGAGAGTGGAACGGAGTTGGGGGTGGCCGCTGCCATCGGTTACGGCACGCTCGTCGAAAGCGAGGGCTGACTGATGACGCGAGCGAAGTGGACGGTCTTGGTCGAGACAATAAGGGCAGACGGCGCGACGGAGCGCTTCGAGATCGGCGCCCCAGAGCGGGACCTCGCTTCGCCTACCCCGTCTTCGCGGATTGGGCTGTTTTGCAGCCTCCAGGTCCAACAAAAACAAGAGCTTGACCAAAAAGGTCTTCACTACAAGACGGTTGCTGGAGGGGAGAACGGGACGGGTGCGGTTTCAACGCCGGAGATGCCGGTAAAGAAAGGTCCGAGCCTGAACAAAATACAAAAATAGACGCCAAGCGACGTCTGACATGATTCGTCGTGCTTTGGAATCCGCATTGAACTTGCTTGGTCTTCACTACAGCCATTTTCGGCCTGTTTCGAGAGATCGATACGAGCAAAATCAAGCGCTTGCTCAGCGCGCACGGTCTAAAAATGGCTTGCAGCGAGGTCGAATCCGCGAAGACGGGCTACTGCGGACGGCCTCGGCCTCCGACTTGCCGAGGCGAAAGATCTGCTCCTGAAACTGCAATCCCTCGTTGCACAAGATCAAGTCCGGCAAGTGAGTGCGGCGGACCGGACGTGCCGCTGCGGATCAAGACGCGGGCTGCACGACTATCGCAGCCGCCAGGTCGAGACGCTGTTTGGCCGGGTCATGCTACGTCAGCCGCGATGGCGACCCTGCGCATGCGAGCGCCTCGAGGGGGAGCCGAACGCCGACCGGACCTGTCGCCTAAGCCGGACATCGCAGCTGATCGGAGGGCGAGCCACACATGAGCTTGTACGCGTTCAAGCCGAACTCGGCGCCCGATTGTCGTTCCGAGAGGCCGCCCAGGTGATGAGCGTTTTGCTGCCAACGGGCAAGGCCGCTAACCATACGGGCTTCCGGCGTCGTCTCGCCCGGACCGCGGATCGTTTGCAGGCCTTCGATGATGCCGCCCCTCATCGGATAAGCCGCGTCCAAGGTGGCCCAGTGGTGGTTGCACTCGATGGCGCGCACATTCGGGCCGTTCCTGGATTTCAGGTGCACCACTTCGAAGTTACGGTTGGGCGCGTGGAAGCAGGGCGGCAGCGAACCCGGCACTTCGCCGTTGCTCCGAACGTGACGACACCGAGGTCCCGCGCCATAGGCAACGCCCTGCGATCCAGCCGAGGCGCGCCGCGCTGTGATTCTGGCAATGGCCACGCCGCTGAAGTTCGAAACCGTTGAGCCGCAGGATCACCGCATCATGTTCGCCCCTCGACCGCGCCTGATAGACCCTCCCCCTCCCTTTTGTTTTTCGGCGTGGCGCGAGGGGTCACCGTCCCACACCTCGGGCGAGCAAATGGCCGGAAGCGTTCCGAACTCACAGCTCGCTTTTGAGCGGCGGCAGACCGCGCTTCGCCCGCGCGGCGTCTCGGGTCTTTGACGTGTACGCGAGGATGTTGAGGCCGGCCTCGTAGCCATGGTCGAACAGGAACGCACGGCTATCGGCCAGCATGTCGTCGGTCGCGTCGAGCCATTGCAAGCGGACTTTGTGGATCGTCGCCAGCGGAACGACCGGATGGGCGGGAGGCGCATAGCCTTCTGACGTCCACCAAGCGCGGGCCGCCTCGTCGCTCGGGTAGAGGAACAGTGCTTCGAGCGCGTCCAGATAACCGCTCATGGTCTCCATCAGGTCCGTTCTCCACCTCACGGCTCGGCTGTCCTGAACGACTTACGCGATGGAGATCGCCGAACGCCGGGCGCGATCTGCGAAGCCGACGCGGCTCCTACTGGGACGCGCGTGGTCTTAGTGCCGCGCGGCGATCAGAGCGCGCTCAGGGCCTCAGCGGGCAGCGTTGTCGCAATCCGGGCGACCGTCTCGCGAGAGTACCGCCGCCAGATGCGCGAGACGGCCTCTGCGTTCACGCCCACGTCCCGGTAGGATGCGTTGAGGAAGGCCGACATGGTCCGAGAGACGTCCTTGGCGTCCTTGTTCGTCGCCGCGCTGACCAGCATGTCCTGTGTATTGTGGAACATCCTCTCCCACAGGATGAGAGACTCGACCCCGGCGTCGCGCAGCGCATGAACGGCCGCGATCGCAATGTGCTTGCTGTCATGGATCATTTGATGCCCCTCAGCGATTTGATTTGATGGGAGCCTCTCGCAGGACCGGCGGCGCCGTTCAATTCGTAGAACTACGTAGCCGCGCTGCGGACTAACATGTCACCCCGCCGAAGCGATCGAAGGATGCTTGCCCGTCCACAGTGGCGTCGTCGCACCGACTTCGAGGGAGGCCGCCGCCTCGCCCGCGCGAGGCCCTCCTCCCTTCTATTTTTCGGCGTGGCGCGAGGGGTCACAGTCCCCACGCCTGGGCGGGCAAATCACCGGAAGCGTTCCGATCTCACAGCTTGCGCTTGAGCGGCGGCAGGCCGCGCTTCGACCGCGCGGCGTCTCGGGTCTTTGACGTGTACGCGAGGATGTTGAGGCCGGCATCGTAGCCGCCCGCGGGAGGGCCTTGCCTCTGCGCTCAACGCTGCCCAGCGCCTTCCTGAGGGCCAGCGCAAGGCTCTACTGAGGGCGGTATCACCTCATCCTCGTCATCGCACGCCGACACCTCAAGGTTCCTCGTTCCGCTTGTTTCCTCAGGCTCAGCCCGCGGCATCAATGAGGTTTCCAGATGGGTCGACGCTTGACTAGCCCTCGGCCGGTTCTGCACCCAAGGCGACGGAGCGCGGCGGCTCTGGGCAGATCTACGCTGCGAAGGCATCGGCGTAACGGCGTGCGGTAGCGATCCCGATGAGGATAACAATTCCGCCGCTCTCGTCTTTGACCTGGATCTTGTGTCCCGCGCCATCGACCATTCTCGCCAAGTGCGCGATTCTTGACCAAGCGGCTTTTACGTTCGGCAGGGCAACGGAATGCGAGGCAATGATTGCCGCTCCGTCCCTCAACACCTCGAATTGGTAGCGTTGCATCATCGCTTCTCGCTACGCCGTTCACGATGCTGAGTCGGAACCCGGAAAAGATGCACCGAGCCGACCATTCGGCGGTCGCTCTCCGCGGTGATGCGGCTCTCTATCCGGAAGCCGTGGCGATTGTATGAAAGCCCCGCCCGCAATTTGCCGTGAAGGCTCTCTTGTTGCCGCTACCGCTGCCGTCGCGTCGAGGATCGAGTCAACGCAACGCTGTCATCAAAGGCGTGCTGCATCGCGCATTGGTGAGGCGAAGAGGGACTCTCGTTGCCGTTGAATGCTTGGCCGAGCTCCGACATTAGATCCAATAGGAAGAGCGTGACGTACGGTCGAAATAGCCGGTCATCGAGCCGCCCCGCATGCCGCAGCCACGCATCGACGTCCTGAGCAGGGCAGCCTTGTGCGGTCAGCGCGGCGAGTG
>NZ_JBKQOU010000167.1:0-4158 GCF_052145335.1 Rhodoblastus sp. | reverse complement strand
AGCGCGGGGCGCGGTCCGGTACTTCTTCGAGCGCGTCCGAACCGCCGACCGATTCGACGATCTCCTCAGGCGCTTCGCCTTCCTCGTAGACGAGCTTCGGCGCGGTGGATTTGAGCGTCAGGTCGCGGACGGTCTCCCACATCCGCAAGAGATATTCAAAGTCGCGCTTGATCTCGATCTTGGTGCGGCTGGCGCCGGCGGTGCGCAGGATCACGCCCATGCCCTCCGGCACTTCGAGCTCGGCGGCCGCCTCCTTGAGGCGTGCCCGATCTTCGGAACTGGTGATCTTGCGGCTGATGCCGCCGCCGCGCGCGGTATTGGGCATCAGCACCGAATAGCGGCCGGCCAGCGACAAATAGGTCGTAAGCGCGGCGCCCTTGGTGCCGCGTTCTTCCTTGACCACCTGTACCAGCATGACCTGCCGGCGCTTGATCACCTCTTGGATTTTGTACTGGCGGCGGTAGCGCGGGGCGCGGTCCGGTACTTCTTCGAGCGCGTCCGAACCGCCGACCGATTCGACGATCTCCTCAGGCGCTTCGCCTTCCTCGTCGTGCTCATGCACTTCGGTGACGGTCGTAGTGTCGCCGTTCTCAGCGGGCGCGGTGCTGACGGTCTCGTCGCCGTGGTCGTCCGGCTGCCCGTTGTGATCGTCCGCGGCCTCGCCGTCTTCGGCGTGCTTTTCGGAGACGTCGTTCGCCGCCACTTCGGTTGCCGATTCCGCCAGGGCTTCGAGCGGTTCGTCAGCTTCGTCGTCGGTCTCGGCGTGGTCTTCGGAGGCGTTCAATGCATCGGCTGAGATGGTCCGTGTGACAACGGGTTCCGACGCGTCGTGATGGTGCGGCGTGCCTTCGGCCGCGGCACTGCCGCGCGCTTCGATGTCCGTTGCTTCGCCGTTCTCGCCGTGCGCCTGTTCGCCATGCGCCTCCTCGAAATGGCCTTCGGCGGCGGCATCGTGCGCTTCAGTGATTTCGCCCTGCACCGTTTCGTCGCGGCGCGCGGATCGATGCGGCGCCGGCTGGCGGCGGTGCCGCCGCGAGCGCCGGTCGACTTCGTCGTCGGCGGCGCGTTGCGCGCGTTCTTCCTCGGCGATCAAGGCTTCGCGGTCGGCGACCGGGATTTGATAATAGTCCGGATGAATTTCGCTGAACGCCAGGAAGCCGTGGCGGTTGCCGCCGTAATCGACGAAAGCGGCCTGCAGCGACGGCTCAACGCGCGTCACTTTCGCCAGATAGATATTGCCCCGGAGTTGCTTGCGGTGCGCGGATTCAAAGTCGAATTCTTCGACGCGATTGCCGCGCAGAACGACCACCCGGGTCTCCTCGGGATGGGTCGCGTCGATGAGCATTTTGTTGGCCATTGGTAAATCTCACGAGGGCCGGCATGCCTGCTCGTTCCGCGTCGCCATTGAGTTGGAGTTGGCGTGGGAGGAGGGCACGGGCCCAATTGTCGTTGAAAGGGACGGATCGGAAATCGAAAGACCGCGAAGCGGGAGAGGTCCGCATGCCGGCGAGCGTTTGAAAGCTACCGCGCCACGTTGATCGGACCTGGACTTGCGTCTCGGACATGAACTCCAAACCGCGATGAGGCGACAGCGTCGGGCGCTGCCGCAATTCCGTAGACGCTAACGGCGTAACGCCATCCCAAGAACCATCCTAAGAGCACAACGAAGTGGCTTTGCACCACGATGTGGTTTCGGCTCCGGTACATGCGCCACGCTTAAGATTCCGGCTGTCCTCAATATTCGGAGGGTATCGGCGTCGCCTGTTCGTTCCGCCTTCGTGGCGCCGTCGCTTGATGCAACCATTGGCCGGTTTGGTCATTTGCCAATCGAGACATTTGCCAAACAAGCCAGTGGCCGTCGCAGCGACTGCGCCGGAGCGGTTCCAAACCCGCCGTCCGCCTTGCTCCGGTCATCTTCCTCCGGGAGCCAATCTTGGCGGACGTAACCGGATGCCCTAACGCGACACAACCGGAACCTTTCACCGTCAGCACCTTCTTTCTAAGGCCGTCGAAGGGGAATTGGCAAGCCATCTGTGGGCTTTGGCGCGAGGGTGGTGAATTGCGGCGGTATCCGGCGCCGGTTCCGGGCTCAGGCTTAAGTTTGAGTTAACCACGCGCGCCTATTGGAGTAAGGGGGCAGAATGGGGTGGAAACCGATGGCTGTCCGAGCCGCCGGCTGGGCGCTTCTCGGTGTGTTTCTCACCGGCGCTGCCATGGCGGCCGACGGGCTGGGGAACTTGCCGGCGAACCTGTCGGCGAACTTGCCGACCTCCGACTCGTTTCCCGTGGCGACCGACGCGCGGCTCGGCGGCGATGAGTCGCAGACGCGATTCGTCATGGATCTCGACCGCAAGATCGATCTGCACGTCTTCACGCTGGCCGATCCTTACCGCGTGGTCGTCGATATTCCGCAAGTCCGATTTCAACTTCCGCCGAATACCGGAGAAAATGGTCGAGGACTGGTGAAGACGTTTCGCTACGGCCTGGTGATGGCCGGCGGCTCGCGCGTCGTCCTCGACGTCAGCAAGCCGGTGCGCGTCGACAAGGCCTTCGCGGTCGATGCCGCCGACGGCGCCCCGGCGCGGCTCGTGCTCGATCTTGTCGCCACCGACCGCGACAGCTTCCTGCGCAAGATCGCGCTCGATGAAAAGCTTGCCCGCGCCGACAATCCTCCCACGAATCTGCCTCCCGCAAGCCTGCCGTCCGCGAACGCGCCGCAGTCGGATTCCGCCGATCCGCGTCCCTTGGTCGTGCTCGATCCCGGCCATGGCGGCATCGACACCGGCACGAAAGCGCCGAGCGGGGAGGCGGAGAAGGACATTGTCCTCGATGTGGCCCAGCGCCTGCGCGACCGCATCGAGAAGGCCGGCAAATACCGCGTCCTGATGACGCGCGACGACGACACGTTCATCCCGCTCGCCGATCGCGTGCGCATCGCGCGCAATGCCGGCGCCTCGCTGTTCGTCTCGATCCACGCCGATTCCTTGCCGCGCAAAGAAGGCGATGCCCAGGGCGCGACGGTCTATACGCTGTCGGAGACGGCAACCGATCCGGCCGCCGCGCGGCTCGCCGAAGAGGAGAACCGAGCCGACGTCATCGCCGGCGTCGATCTCAAGTCCGAACCCGATGACGTGGCCGGCATTCTGATCGACCTTGCGCAGCGCGAGACCAAGACCTTCTCCGTGCAATTCGCGCATAAGCTGGTCAGCGAGATGAAGGACACGACGCGGCTGCACAAGGATCCCATCAAGTCGGCGGGCTTTCGCGTTTTGCGTGCCCCAGACGTCCCCTCGGTCCTTGTCGAACTGGGCTATGTGTCGAACAAGCAGGATCTACAGTCGCTCTTGTCCAGCGCCTGGCGGGACCATACGGCGGACGACATGGCGCATGCCATCGACGGCTATTTTGCGACCCACGTCGCCGGAGCCCGCACGGGTGGGGCCAACTAAACTGGCGGTGCCCTATCTCGCAGGGCCGCCTGGGCTCATCTGGCGGGTGGCCAGGCTCCGCGCGGTATCCTGATGCACGCCTCATGTGCCCCAACGGCCTCAGTTTGAACAAAAAACCAAGCGACCAACGCAGCGATAGGTGGGGACTCTGGCGGGTGGGGGCCAATACTGGCACACTGGTCTTGCGCGCGGGGCAGCTTTGAGTCGTTCCGGTCCAACCGGCTTCTGGCCGTTTGCCGGCTGGAACTTGGCGGGGCATTCCTGATCTCGATGGAACGCTTGATCTTGATGAAACGGGTCTCTGGGGAATCGGTGTCGCGGTGAAATTACTGCTGCGCTTTTTGGGCTTTCTGTTCGCCGCGGGGACGATCCTATTCATTGCCGGGATCGCCGGGACCGCTGGCCTATTGTGGCATTATTCAAAGGACTTGCCGGATTACTCGCAGCTTCAGGATTACGAACCTGCAGTGATGACCAGGGTGCATGCGGCCGACGGCTCGCTGCTCGCCGAATACGCCAAGGAACGCCGGCTCTACCTGCCGATTCAAGCGATCCCGAAACTCGTCACCAATGCCTTCGTCGCGGCCGAGGATAAGAATTTCTACCAGCATCCCAGCGTCGACATTCAAGGCATCGCGCGCGCCGGCCTGCTCTACGTCGAAAATTACGGCCGCGGCGGCCATCCGCAGGGCGCCTCGACCATCACCCA
>NZ_JBKQOU010000166.1:0-2676 GCF_052145335.1 Rhodoblastus sp. | reverse complement strand
AATTGGAACGCGCCCCAGCCGAAGGAGGCAGCCGCGGCTCGATCGGCTTGTTCGGATTTCCTCCGTTCGAGGGCCCTGTAATGGGCCCCGGCGAGACAGGCCGTTGAGTTTGCACCATAGGGTTGTTGGAGGTAATCGGTGCAGGCCTGATCTGGCTTGATGGGTTGGTCGGGATTGATGTCCCTGGGGAAGAACCGAGTGATCCCGCCGGAGGATTCAATGGTTTGAAGCTCGCCGCTCCGCCGGGTTGCGGGTCGCCACTTCTGGACGGATTGGCTGGCGCCATCGCAGGCTCGTAATGTGAAGAAGTAATCGGCTGAAAACTCGTCGGGCTGCGGACGGTGGTATTGACTTGCGGACTGCTTGAAGCGGCTGGTCGAGCCATTCCTCCAATATTGCCTCCGCCGCCAATTGTGGCGGGTCGTGTGGCGGCTGCCCATGAAGGACGAACGATCGCGCCAGTCGCATGTGGCAACTGTCTTCCAATCGCAGCTGCAACGGGCAACGCGACTGCCGCGGCGACTATTGGCGAGATGGGAGGCAGCCCCAGCTTCGGCGGCGGTGGCATCAAATCCGCAGGCATGCTTGCGCTAGATGCGATCATTTCTACCTGGGGCGGCAAAGGCGGCGGTAGGTCATTGTAGACAATGGCGTCGAAGCTGTCGGGTGGCGTCGGGTTTGCGCCGAGAGCCGCCAACTTTTGACGCGCCACCTCAACGTTGCCGCCATCCGGATACGTTTTGATATAGGTCCAGTATGCTTGCGGTGTGTCCGTGAGAAGAGTGCGTAACCAAATTTCGGCTTCCCGCCGGACTGCAAGATTGTACTGGATCGTCGGGACGGCTTCGTCTTCGGGAAATTTGATAAGATACGCCTGGTAGTCGATGATCCTATCGGAAGCGATAACGCTTTTGAAAGCCTCTTCCCGCGCCATCGAAGCGAGCTTCACTTCTGTTCCGTCCGAGTGAGTAATGCTGGGGAGGGCGGCCCCAGCAGGTGGCGGAAAAAACGCAAGAGTTTTTTCGGCGAGCTTGTCGTCTTCCCAAGGCATTTCACGGTTCTGGCTTTCCTCGAAGACACGCTGACGAGCGAGAGCGAAGAAGTCTCCAAATGAGGCGACAGGCTGCTGAAGCGTGTCCAGGAAGGCACGAAGAAAAAATCCTGTGGGAGGCTGTGGCTCCAGAAGAGCACGACCCGGGTTCTGATTGAACGCGATCAAAAATCCATTAGGCGCGCTGATGATTGCAAGGCCAGGACTGAATAACTTATCACCAGCTAATTGTTCGGGAGGCGCCGCGGCGTCGACAACGATTATGCGCGCTTTGGCAGGAACGAGTTGCAACACTTTGACGAGATCGGTCAATCGATAGCCGTTCAGCTCGACGTCGGTAGCGCGATCGAGCGGAGCGCCGACCGGCAGCAATAGGTTCTCTCCATTGAGCTGGGCGACCCGTCCGCCGAGATAGACTAGAATCGTTTCGGCGTCCCCGGCCTGGGTCGCTTTCGCAATGAGAGCACCGATCTTTTCGCGGATTAGTTGCTGTTCGAGATCGGCCCCGCTATCGACGGAAAAACCCGCGCTCTCCAGTGCTGTCGCGAAACGGGCTGCATCCGCCGTGCCCGTTACGAGGCGGGCCCCGCGGTAGTCAGACTGACCGATAACAAGTGCGAAGCGTTGAGCAGCGGGGTCGCCAGACCGTTCCAGCGGCGCGTCCTGTGCGCTCACACCGGTGGCAACAAGGCATGCAATGAGCACTGAGAAAACGCGGCGAAAACCGATACTCGACGCTTCCGCTCGGGATGATCGTTTGCGAGGAGCTGCGCGCATAGCTATAGCGACCCCGCGAAAGAGTTGTTGCCTTCGTAACGCACTTTGAAGGTCTTCTTGTGATCTTTGAACACGCCGTAAATGGCGTCCACGAGATCCTCCGGATCGAATTTGTCTGGATGTTCGAAACGGATCTCTACCGACTTGTCATTTGTTCCGTCCGGATCAACGATTGTCTCCGTCCCGGGAAGTACCTTTGTCACCGCATTACGTAGTGCGCGGATCTGCTCCCGGTCCCTCTGAGTTAAGCCCACGATTTTAACCGAATACTGTCCCACCAGTTTAATATTTCCTCCAGAACTTGGCGCTCCTGCCTGTGGCGTTGCAATGGTCAGAAGCCTCGCACTGATGTCGCGGTAAACTTGACGCGCGAGTTCCGTCGCCTGCATCGGCAGCAATTGGCTGCGGCGAACCTCCTTTGGCGTCTGCACATCCCGGGGAACCCTCTTGGTGTTTAGCACGGGGACGTTGGCGAGTTCCTGACGGGCTGACGAGTCCTTCTTGTTGTCCAGGAGTTTTATGCGCGCCTTCAGCACATAATTTTCGAAGACGCTCCGTCCGGCGCCACCGACGCTGCCGATGTCAGATTGGCCGTCGTCATAGCTGATGTCGAGGATGTTTAAATAGTAATCGAATTCTCCCTGCGCCTCGGCTTGCTCTTCGGCGCCGCGAGCGATCACCTTGAAGCCCGAGTTCACAAATTCGGCTCTGATGCTATCGATAAGATAGCGCGTCGCCTCATTGTCCGTTTCCTGGTAACCGAGGATAAAGCGATAATTTTTTTCGGGAGCCGACACCGTTGCGCTCATGATGCGCTGGACATCGCTTTTCAAGGTTCCCAGTTTGAA
>NZ_JBKQOU010000165.1:0-7755 GCF_052145335.1 Rhodoblastus sp. | reverse complement strand
GCGAGGCCGGAAAATTCCGCCTCGAAGGCAAGGAATATGTCGTCGCCGACGGCGACGTGCTGCATTTCAGGTTCGCGAATTGAGAGGATGTCCTTCTCCCGCAAGGGGAGAAGGGAGCGCGCGTTTAGAGCGTTTTCAAGCGAAGTGGATACCGGTTCGCATGAAGAAAACGCGTAAAAACAAAAAACTAGAGCCCCGATCCGATTCAATCGGATCGGAAAAGGCTCTAGGCGCGAAGGGCGTCGAAAGTCGCCGCGAGTTCGCGCGTCTCTTCCGCGCCCAGCTGCAGGTCGGCGAAAACTTCTGCGCCGCCGCGCCAATTTTCCTCGCATTGCCGGTCTTGCAGCGCGCGATCCAGCGCCGTGAGGAATTCGTAGGCGCCCCAGCCGAGATTTTTGTCGCGCAACGACGCCTGAAGGGCGTTCTGCACGATGGCGCGGACGGTCTTGTGGACGCCGGAGGCCGGAACCTCGGCGTCGCGCCCTTCCGCCGCGGCGATACAGGCTTCGCGGTCGAAGGAGACATGGCCGCGACAGGCCAGCGGTCGGGCGGCATAAATGGCGCAGGCGCCGCCGATGATCAGCGGGCAACTTCTCCGCGAGGCGAAACGCTCCTCGTGGCCCTGCCCCGCGATGGCGTTTCGAGCCTCTCGCAGTCTTTTGGCGAGATCGACGCCGTGGGCGGCAAAAGCCTGCGACGTGAGGCGGATGAAGTGGGCGGCGTGGAAGATTTCCGGCGCCGTCGCCGCGACCTGAAGGCAGCAGCAGGTTTCGCAGCCCTTGCCGCAAGCGTGGGATGGCAGGCCCTCGCTCTGGATTTCGGCGTTTTTCTCGTAATTATCGCCGGCTTGCGCCGCCAGCACATCGACCAGGCGCGGATCGCCGGCGCCCTGGGCCAATATCAGCGCAAAGCTGTCGCGCATGGCGTTGAAAAAGGCCCGAAGGCCGGCAGCCGCTTCCTCGTCGCTCACGCCGTTGTCTCCTCAACCGGCATTTTAGGCGGAAACAGCCCGGCCTGGAAGCAGACGCTCATATGCTCGACCCGAGCGATGGCCACGCGCGCCGCCGCCGGCTGCAAATGGCGCTCGGCCATGGTCTTGAACAGCTCGATCCATCGGTCGAAGAATTCCGGCTTCAGATTGAGCGACAGGTGCGGGGTGAATGGACTGCCGGTATAGCGCGTGGTGCCCAGCAGGGCGCGCGACCAGAAATTCTGCACGATGTCGAAATGATGGTCCCAATCCGCGACATTGCGCGCGAAAACCGGACCGATCAGCGGATCCTTGAGCGCCTCGTCATAAAAGGCGCGAACCAGCAGGCGCAAATCCGCCTCGCTGACGACGACCGGCTCGGCGCCAAGTTCGGCTTCGCCGGTCAATAGCGCCGGGGCGCGATCCGTGGCCAGGGCCGCGATCTCCGGCGCGGCGCGGCCCTTGCGAAATTCGATATTGAGCGGCGGATCATATTTGCCGACCAGATCGCGCAGGATGTGATTGCGCTGGCGGGGATTTTCGCGCGCCATCCAGAACGCGCCGTCGGCCAGTCCGGCCGCCAGCGTCGGCTCGTCGCAATGGGCTTGTTCCAGCGCCCCCGCCATGTCCTCGGCCTCGCCGATCAGAACCGGATAGAGATATTCGCCGATCCGCCGCGTCAGCACATAAAGCCCGCCCGAACGGGGCGGATCGCCTGCGGCGAAGACGAAGCCGGCAAAGGTGACTTCGCCCGAACTTTCGGCGCGAGGAAGGATCGGACCCGCTTTTTGCGCGAGAGGCAGCGGCGAACGATCGTGAATTGGCGACGGATGTGTCATGTTTCGACCCTTATGGCGATTTTGCCCTCTCGCCTTGGATTTTCGCGCGGAGCAATTGTTGCGCCAATTTTTTGGGCGCCCGGGGGGTCGTATTTCAGGCCGTTGCGGCGGAATTTCGCGACGCTTGTGACGCAAGTTCGACACGGCTGTCGCAAGCGGGCGCCTTGCACAAAAAGAAAGACCGCCTCGCGGCGGCCGTTCTTAAGTTGCACGGCTTGGGAATTCAGGCGCCGAAAGTGATGCGTTCGTTGCGCGTCCGACGATACCCGGCGGAGCCGATGGCGGCGAAGCCCGCGAGCATCATGGTCCAAGTGGAAAGTTCCGGAACGGCGGTAACCGAAATGCTGGTGAACAGGGCCTGGCAGCAGCCATAGCCGCCCGGGTCGCTGACGCTATTGGCGATGCCACCCGTTGGGCTGGTATAGTTCGACCAGTTGTAGGAGACGCTGTTCGCAGCGGTGAACGAAATACCGCCCAAATCCGCATAGGGGGCGGAAGTCGGATACAACTGCTGGTCGGCGCCGGCGTAGCTCGTCAGGCCGGTGATCTTGAAGTGGTCAATAGAGCCGCTGATGCCGGTGACCACGTCGGAAGCGTTAGTGGTCAAAAAGCCCGAAGCGTGGTCGCCAGCGTTATCCGCGAAGGAAAACTCCCACACCTTGGCGGAAGCCGAACCGCTGACCAAAGCCATCGCCAGAACGGCGGCGGCAAGTTTCACTGAGTTTTTCATGGTACCCATTCCCCCAAGGAAAAGATCCCGTACACGTCGAACCTGAATGCCCTTTCAAGTGGAGGCGTAACTATTCGTTTACCATTATAGCAATTCGCGGATCGTGTCAAAGTATTGCGCATGAAACAGTTAATGCGTCACGCCTAATGGTTTGCGCGTCAAGCGGTCGCGACATTCTTCTATCCTGCTGACATTAAGAATAAAAGCGCTGCGCGTGCTGCTGCTGGACGTCGCCGCTGGGCGGTAGCCGGGAAATCCGCGACGCTTTGCCGCAGGCCCGACACCCTCCGCATGAAGCCTTGGCGCCGCTTTGTCGGGCGCCCGGCAAAAAAAAGACCGCCTCGCGGCGGTCTTTCCTGATGCAGATTTTTTCAAAAAACTTAGGCGGCGAAACCGGCCTTCTGCCGGCGATAGCCGACGAATCCGAGACCGGCGAAGCCGGCGAGCATCATCAGCCAGGTGGAGACTTCCGGAACGGTGCTCACGCTGAATGCGGTTAGCGCGTTACCGTTCTGCGGATAACCGATAGGATCGACGTTGCTGTTGAGAAGCCATGTGCCGCCGCTATAGGCATAGAGGTTAAAGTCTGGCCCCCCCGACGTGCTGAAGGAAATACCGGACAAGTCGACGCCGGCCGACTTCGGATAATCGATCGGATAGAGAATCTGGTCGGAGCCGGCATAGCTTGAAAGACCCGTGATCGTCTTTCCGTCCGCTGTGCCGGTAATGCCGGTAACCGTGTAAGTAGGTCCGACGGAACCGGTGATGAACGTACCCGAACCTGAGTCGCCAACGCCATCGGTGTAGGAAAATTCCCACACCTTGGCGGAAGCCGAACCGCTGGCCAAAGCCATCGCCAGAACCGCAGCGGCAAGTTTCACAGAGTTTTTCATGGTATCCATTCCCCCACGGAAAAGATTCCGAACATGTCGCGCCTGAATGCCCTTTCGAGCGTAGGCGTAACTATTCGTTGACCATTAGGCCAATTCGCGGCTCGTGTCAAAGCATTCAGGAATACGCCGCCACGTTCTCAGGGGGCATCAAGACAGTAAATATCGCGTTGCCACGCAACATAAAACCATCCCAAGTTCAATGTTCGGGCCTTTCTCATTTTATTTCAATACGTTGGCGTATCATGCGCGGTTTGCGCGTCAAACCGCCGCGGCATTAAGCTAACTTGCTGATTTTGTGTATAATAGTCGGCTCCTACTGCGACTGCCCTGCTGGGCGTTGGCGCTGGACGCAAAGAGGACGCGACTCTTTGCCGCGGGCGCGGGCGCGGGTTCTGCACCGGCCTCTCCGCAAAAGGAAAGACCGCCTCGCGGCGGTCTTCCTGACGTCGATTTTTTTGAAAAAATCAGACGGCGAGGGCCGGCTTCTGGCGGCGATAGCCGACGAAGCCGAGACCTGCGAAGCCGGCGAGCATCATCGCCCAGGTGGAGGCTTCGGGGACGCCGACCGAGATGTTGGTCACTTCGGCGCCGCAGCTCGCGCAGCCGTTGAGCGCAACGGCGTTGAAGGAAAGGATTTCGGACGTGGCCGTGGCCTTTATCGAGAACGTATTCAGCACCCAGACGCCCAGGTCGCCCGTGTTGGTCGTCAGGGTCTTGCCGCCGAAGGACGAAACCATCGACGCATCGGCGCCCTGGCGGCCGCCGTACAGATATGAAACCTTGTACCAGTCACCCACAACCAGGCCGCCGACCGACTGATAAATGGTGTCGGGGCTATAGTTGCCGAGCACCTCCGCATTCGTGCATGAGCCGTTGACGCAGGGCAGGCCATAAACCGGCGACGGATAGACTTCGACCGTGTCCGGGCTCGACCAGCCGGCGCCGCCATCGGAGAATTCGCCGTTGACGACGAGATTGGAGGCGAAAGCAGGAGCGGACAGACCGGCGAGCAGGCCCGCGAGCAGGATGAGCTTCTTCATGGACAGACCCCCGAAATGTAATTTCTCCGCTAATGCATGCGGCGTCGGTCAGCGGTAAACATCAAGGCCGATTGCAGACCAACCTTGGCGCTAAGCTTTAATGGATCGGACCGTCAGGTCAACTGTCAAGCTGAACTTTTTCGCCAAAAAAATAACTTAATTTCAAGAACTAACGTCATTGAAGCTTTGCATAGGCCGCCCGGCGCTGTTTCCCGCGTTCGAACGCGTGGAATCGCCGGGACCAAGGCGCCTCCGCGGCGCCGCCAGCAGGAAACAAGTTTGACAATGGGGAGAAATTCACATTGGGGAGAATTGGAGGCCTCGCCCGGATTCGAACCGGGGTGCAAGGATTTGCAGTCCTCTGCGTAGCCACTCCGCCACGAGGCCTCAACGCCGGCGACGCAAAAGCGTCATGGGCAGGACGCCTATAGCAGCAAGCCGCGCCCCGCTGCAAGAGTCTAACCGGTGGGTCCAACGGCATTCACGCGCTTGTCGTAAAAAATCGTTTTCGGGCTTTTCAATCCAAATCCGCGCTGCTATACGCCCCTCATCGCGAAAGTGATCCCTGATAGCTCAGTTGGTAGAGCAAGCGACTGTTAATCGCTTTGTCGCAGGTTCGAGCCCTGCTCAGGGAGCCACCTCCCCCTTTAATTCCGCGCCAGCGACCGCCGGAAATCCCGGGGAAAAAATGACCTTCACCAATCTGTTTGGCGCGCCGCCGTCCGAACTGGCCGAGATTTCCGCGGACGCGCGGCAATTCTCGCCGCTGTTTCCGGGCGCCGAAAATCTGCACGATCTTGCCCCCGGCTCGTTGAAAAACCTCGCCATGCTGGCGCCGCCCGGCGCCATCGAGCGCCGCCATTCGCTCGCCCTCGCCTTGCGGGCACTGGCGCCCGGCGCGCCTTTTCTGGTGCTTGCGCCCAAGGACAAGGGCGGCGGCCGTCTCGCCCGCGAACTGGCGGAATTCGGCTGCGCCTGCAACGAGACGAGCAAGCGCCACCATCGCATCTGCTCCGCCGAAGCCGACGGCGACCAGGCCGCCATTGAAGCCGCCATCGCCGCCGGCGCGCCGCGCTTTTCCGATACGCTCGGCCTGTGGACCCAGCCGGGCGTGTTCTCCTGGGATCGAATCGATCCGGGAAGCGCCTTTCTCATTCGCCATCTGCCTGAATTTTCCGGACGCGGGGCCGATTTCGGTTGCGGCCTTGGCCTGCTCGCCCATGCGATTCTGCGCTCGGAACGGGTCAAGGCTTTGGCCCTGGTGGATATCGACCGCCGCGCCATCGAGCTTTGCCGCCGCAATGTCGCCGACGAAAGGGCGAAAATTGTCTGGGCCGACGCGCGGGCCGTAAATCCGCAAATCCTTGGGCTCGATTCGCTCGATTTCGTGGCGATGAACCCGCCCTTTCACGAAGGGGGCGCGGAAAGCCGGGCTCTCGGCCTCGCCTTCATCGACAAGGCCGCCGCCATGCTGCGCAAGGGCGGCCAATGCTGGCTGGTGGCCAATCGCCACCTGCCCTACGAGGCGGCGCTGGCGCGCAATTTCCGCGAGGTTCGCCAAGTCGCCGAGGAGGGCGGCTACAAGATCGTCGAAGGCCGCAAATGAGCGGGGGCGCGGTCAGCACTTGCCGACTCGACCGGCTGCTGGCCAACCTCGGCTATGGCTCACGCCGCGAAATCGAGATTCTGGCGCGCAATGGCCGGATCAAACTCGACGGCGCGGCTTTGCGCGAGATTGCCCGCGTGCCGCTCAGCCCGGAGTTTGCCGCGCGAATGACGGTGGACGGCGAGGTTCTGGACCCCCTGCCCGGGCTTGTCGTGATGATGCACAAGCCGCTTGGCGTCACCTGTTCGCACAAGGAGGCCGGTCCTCTGGTCTATCGCCTGTTGCCGGAACGCTGGCGTCGACGCGATCCGGCGATTTCCACCGTGGGAAGGCTGGACAAGGAGACCTCCGGCCTGCTGCTGCTGACCGACGATGGCGCGCTGCTGCACAGAATCATCTCGCCCCGCAAAAAAATCGCCAAGATCTACCGCGCAAAACTCGACGGGGCGCTGAACGGCGACGAGGCGGCGGTTTTCGCCTCCGGCGCGATGATGCTGGAGGGCGAGGACAAACCGCTTTTGCCGGCCGGCCTGGAGGTTCTCGGACCGAGCGAGGCGCGGGTGACAATCGTCGAGGGCCGCTATCATCAGGTGCGGCGGATGTTCGCCGCTGTTGGCAATCATGTCGTGGCGCTGCATCGCGAGGCGCTCGGCGGGCTGAAACTCGATGAAGATCTGGCGCCGGGCGAATTCCGGCTGCTCGACGCCAAAGAAATCGCAGCGATTTTTTTGTCCCCGGCCGGCGAACCATCATAGCGTGCTGCGTTGTGCCCCGGATGAGTGTCCCGTTCGGTAGTCCTCCGCCATGGAAAATCATGCCGCGATCCTGTGGTTTCGCAACGATCTCCGCCTCGCCGACAATCCGGCCTTGGCGGCGGCGTGCGCCAGCGGGCTGCCCTTGCTCTGTCTCTATATCCACGACGAGCAAGCCGAGGGAATACGCCCGCCCGGCGGCGCCAGCCGCTGGCGGCTGAATCTCGGCTTGGGGGCGTTGGCGCGTGAAATATCGCGGTGCGGCGGCGAATTGCATTTTTTGCGTGGTTCGGCGGAGGATGTGCTGCCGCGTTTGGTAGGAAAAGCCTCGGCGGCGAAAATTTTCTGGAACCGGCGCTATGGCGGCGGCGAAATCGCCCAGGACAAAAGGCTGAAAGCGCGTTTGCGCGCTCAAGGCCATGAAGTCGCGAGCTTTAATGGCGCCCTGCTGGCTGAGCCCTGGGAGATCGCGCCGAAAAACGGCGCCTCCTACAAGGTCTTCACGCCGTTCTGGCGGGCCTTGCGGGAAAATCTTTCGCTCCCGCCGCCGTTGCGGCCCCCGGACAAAATTCCCGCGCTCGCCTGGCCATCCGGGGCGCCTGGACCGGTCGCCCTGGCCGATCTCGACCTCGCGCCAAAAAGTCCCGATTGGGCGCGGAAATTCCCCGATCCCGCGCCGGGAGAAATTCTGGCGGAACAACGGCTCCATGAGTTTCTGGAACAAAAGCTCGGTGATTACGACGCCATGCGCGACCGGCCCGGCGCCGAGAAGACCTCGCGCCTTTCGGCTCATCTGCATTTCGGAGAAATTTCGCCGCGCCAGATCTATCGTGAAGCCGATTCGCACGCCGGCGGCGACAAATTTCTCTCGGAACTGGGCTGGCGCGAGTTTTCCCGCCACCTGTTCTACGCCTTTCCCGACCTC
>NZ_JBKQOU010000164.1:0-4117 GCF_052145335.1 Rhodoblastus sp. | reverse complement strand
TTGCGCTGGATAGCGGCGTCGCTGGACCGGATGTTGCCGCCGCGTTGTCCCTCGGTCGTGGAGGACGCCAGCAACAGCTGCTTTTCGGCCACCTCCTCCAAGACGTGACGATGCCATTCGGCGCTCGTCCCGTGGCGGACCAGGCAGGCGAGCTTGGTCTGATGCATCGCATAGATCATGCCGGTCGAAGAACAGGCGCGGCCGAGTTGATAGCATATATCGGCGACCTCGCTGATCGACGCGCCATCGCCGCCGAGGTCCTTGGGTATCATCACGCCGAGCAGCCGCTGCGCACGGATCGCCTCGAAAGCCTCCGAGGGAAAGCGCGCCTCGAAATCGACGCTATCGGCGTTGGATTCCGCAATGGCGGCGCATGCATGAGCGCGCTTGTCGAGCGTCCCTTCACATTCGACGCGGGTGGCGACGGCGGCGGTGACCTTTACAGCGGTAACGTTCATTGGATTGCCCCATTTTTCAAGCTTCGCTCGGAAGCGCGGTCCGCGCGCCAGTCCGTGTTTCTGCGCCCATTGCCGGCTGCGTTGGTCATGGCGACGGCGACGAAGCCGTCGACCTCATCCGGAGTGGTTGCAAAGGAGGTCGCGAGCCGCACGAAAACTTCATCCGGGGCAAGCGCCAATCCAAGCCCTTGATGCGGCCACTCGTAATATTCGGCGCCCAGATCGCGCCATTTCTGGTTCAGCCTGCGCGGAATGATTGCGAACACAAGGTTGACGTCGCGCGCCCATGGCAAGCGCACGCCCGGCGCCCGGGAAAGTCCGGCGGCAAGCCGAGCCGCCTGCTGGTTCGCGCGGGTCGCCGATTCAAGCCAATGCCTGTCCTGGAGATAGGCAACCATTTGCGCGCCAAGAAACCGCCCCTTCGCCAGGCTGTGGCCCGCTCTCTTTCGCTGTCTCTGGAACTCCAGAGCGAGAGCAGAGTCGAAAAAGATCACCGCTTCGCAAGCTATGCCGCCATTTTTCGAGACGCCGAACGACAGGACGTCGACGCCCGCTTTCCAGGTCAATTCCGCCGGCGCCTTGTTCAGGGCCGCCGCGGCGTTGGCGAAACGCGCTCCGTCCATATGAACGGTCATGCCTTCCGCGTGCGCGCGGGACGTCAGCGCCTGAAGTTCCTGGACTGTGTAAACGGCGCCAAATTCGTTGGCCTGGGCGAGAGACAGGACCCTTGGGCGCGAACTCTGGCCTGGCCCGGCTTTAAGTCTGGTAAGCCGCTCGGCCAGAGCCGCGACGGAAACCTTGCCTCGTTCGCCGGGAAGCCCCAGCAACTTGGCGCCCCCAGTGAACATTTCCGGCGCGCCGCATTCTTCGGACATCACATGAGCGCGTTCATGGCACAATATGGCGCCCCATGCCGTTGTGGCGGCGCCGAGCGCCAGTGCGTTGGCTGCGGTGCCGGTTGTCACCAGATAGGCCGACAGGTCGCATTCGAATGTCTGGCGCAGCAAGTCGACAGCTTGTCGGGTTTCCTGATCGGCGCCGTATGGATGGGATGTTCCTGCGCATGCTTCGACGACTGCAGCCATTATCTTGCTGCTGGCGCCGGCCGCATTATCGCTCAGAAAATGCATTGCGTTGCTTTCTGCCTTATCTATTGCCGAAGTCTTCATTGCCAATCGAGGGCGTAACGCAGGCTATCCGCGTCATTTCTGGCGGCGGATGGATGAAACAGCTCTCGATAATTGCGCCGCCAATACAGCAGCGGGCCGCATGGATTCGACGACGCCAGGCTTGCGCAGACCCGTCCGAAGACCACGAAATGCGAATATTGCTCGACAATTTGCTCGACCATGCAATCGAAGACCGCGACGGCGTCGCTCAGGACCGGTGCGCCGGTCTGCAGCGTCCGCCAATCCGCGCCTTCGAACCGGTCCGCGCCGCGCCGGTCGAGCCGGCCGGCAAAACGATCGGCGACGACCGAATGGTGGACCGCCAGCACGTTCACCGCAAAGCACCGCGTCCGCTCCAGCAATGGCCATGCAGACGATTGGCGGTTGAGACAAAACAACAGGGTAGGGGGGCTGAGCGACACGGACGTCATGCTCGAAACCGTCAGTCCATGACGTTCAAGGCCGGAGCCGACGGTGACCACACACACGCCGCCTGCGCATTCAGCCATCGCTTCGCGCATGGATTCGGTTTGAGAGTTACTGGCGACGTCCATTCGATCTTGCTTTCATCGGCGCGACGATTGCGGCGAGCTACCGCACTCCGGGTGAATCGCCTGTCCCGGAGCGCTATTCTTTCGCAAACTCGAACTTAAGTTGCCACGGATCAAAAACGACCGCATCCTTCAGGTGAATTAGCCGCATCTTTGTCGGCTAAGTTGGATGCCGGAATGACTGCTCACGAAGAACGTCGACTAATACACGCCCATGCAAGTCTGTCGTGGGGCTGCGTGAAAGAGTTGCTAAAAATAGGTAGGCGATTTGAGTGAGTTGTGGCTTTTTAACGAGTTGCAATACTGGGTGCGCAATTTGGCGCGGGCGACCGCGATGACGCGGATCGCAGCTCGGCCGATGTCGAGCCTGCCGTGATCTTTCTCACGCTCCACGCCACCTGGCCTCTATTGGTGGAAACAATCGTTTTTGGGCTCCAGCGCCCTACGTCTTTCAGGCAAGCAATTACTCCTGCTGGCGGCGGCGAACGCCGATTGCGCATGATCCACGGTTTCGGTTCCACCCATATGATTGCTCCATGAAACGTTCGACCAATCGAGCGGAGCCTGGATTGCAAGCGCATTTTTACGGTGCGCTGAGCCTGCGGGGGAATTGTCAATGAACAGAGGGGATCTATTCGCTCCGTGGAAAGACGTTCGTACAAATTTGCGTGAGTTGCCGGTGTCGGCGCCGACGCTGGGGTTGGACACATTTCTGTCCTTGGGCCAGGCGATGATCGATACCGTTGAGCGGCTGGGTTATGGCGCCATATTGGTTGACGATACCGACTGCATTTTGAAGATCAACGCCACGGCGCGGAATTTGCTCCGGCAGAAGCTGGGGCGCGGCTCCCAGCAGTCCGAAGAGGACTGGCTTCGCAGCGCCACCCGCCGCCTGCCTGAGCGCGCGACACCCTGGTATCCAAGCGACACCGAAGCCTGGCGGACACTTCCATGCGACGGCGAGCGTCCGCTCATGGTGCAGCGAATTCCGCTTTCTCGCGGCCCCGACCGGCCCGGCTATTTCGTCGTCGTTCTCGCCGATTTTGACGGAAGGCCGCAGCCCAACCCCGAGACGTTGCGCCGGATCTTCGGGCTGACGGGAGCGGAAGCGAAGCTCGCCATCAGGATTCCCTTTGGGGAAACGCCAGCGGAAATTGCACGCGATCTTGGCGTCAGCGTCGCGACCATCCGCTGTCAACTCGCATCGATTTTTTCCAAGACGCAAACGCGTCGCCAGACAGAATTGGCCACACTGATCATGCGGGTCGCTATTTTGCCCTGAATAGCCAATGGCGACCAGCAAGTTCCCGGCATATCGAGGCGGTATATGACAGCGCAGCTAAAACATACGAACCCTGGACCAACAGAGCGGGTGAAACAAGACAACACCGGCGTCTCAGGTCGAAACGATCGGTGGTACGTCGTGCAAACGCGCCCCAATCGCGAAGCAGAAGCGAAAAGGCAGCTCGAAAACCAGCAATTCCGCACGTTCATTCCGCTATACTCAAAAACGGTCAGCCACGCCCGCAAGCTTCAGAAAATACGGGCGCCGCTGTTTCCCGGCTATTTGTTCGTGGTTCTCGACCTGAATCGGGATCCTTGGCATAAAGTGAATGGCACCATAGGGGTCACAAGCCTGATCATGGCGGGGGAGCGGCCATCGCCAGTGAGAGCTGGCGTCGTTGAGACGCTGATTGAATCGACAGCGAAGGACGGGGCATTGTGCTTCGTGCCTCCCTTGCGGATTGGCGAGCGGGTACGCCTGGCGTCGGGCCCCTTTTCCGAACAATTGGGCGTTCTGCAGGAGTTTGGCTCCTCCCAGCGCGTCCGTGTCTTGCTGGAAATAATGGGCGGACAGGTTCCTATCAGTCTGCCGCTTGACGCCATACTCCCGGTAGAGCCGGATTTTAGCGCGGAGAATTGAGAGTTTTGCAATTTT
>NZ_JBKQOU010000163.1:0-34959 GCF_052145335.1 Rhodoblastus sp. | reverse complement strand
GGCCGCCGATCTTCACCACTTGCAGCCAGGGGAGGATGCGGACCGGGCGCCTGCCGGCGACAGGGCGCGTGAGTTCCTGGTCGAGAAGGGTCTGGCGCGCGAGCGGCGAAGCGACGTGCTTGATGGTATTGGCAGTCTCGGTCATGATTTTTACCTTCAAAGCGTTTTCCAGCGAAGTGGATACCGGCCCCGCTCCGATTCAATCGGAGCGGAAAAGGCTTTAGCTCGCGGTGATGATGGTGCCGACGTGTTCGCCGGAGAGAGCGCGGGTCAGGTTGCCAGGGACGAGGCCGTTGATGACCTGCACCTGGCGGACGTGGCGCGCCGCCTTGAGCAGGTCGAGCATCGGGAACTCGAGGATCGAGTCGTGCAGCCCGCGCGCCTTCATCTCGTCAACCGAGATTTTGGGAATGAAGGTGGCGTCCTTCGAGGTTTTCGGATTGGCTGTGTAGAGGCCGTTTTCGTCCTTCACGAAGATCATCGCCTTGCAGCCGAATTGTTCGGCGAGCAGGAAACATCCGGCGTCGGTGCGGTAAGGCGGGATGACGCCCTCGGCGGCGGGGCGCATCCACAGGCTGTAGGGCGGCATGCCGCTGAAGATGACGGCGTTCACCTCGGCGAGGTAGAGCGGCACCGCCGACATGCCGGCCCCGCTGACCGTGGAGATGCCATATTTCGACAGCAGCTGCCCGAGCATGGCGGCGTTCTGGTCGGCGACCGAGGCGCCAAGCTGCGACAGCACGCCCGCAGGAAGGTTCAGCCCCGCCGCGATCGAATAGAGGTGGCGGGCGCGGGTGCCGGCGCCGGTGCCAATCAGCAGCTGGTGGTTCTTCCGGGCGGCGACGATCTCGTCCACCAGCGGATAGAGGCCCGCGCGGCCGCGGTCGATGACGCTCTGGCCGCCGATCTTGATCACGGTCGCCTCCGGCAGGATCTTGAAATCCGCCGACGCCTCCGCCGCCGTGAGAAGCTGCGCGTCGGTCAGCGATCGCTGCATCAAGAGCGCTTCGAGCTCTGCCGTCGTGTTGGCCATGATAGGCGCCTTCCTTGGTTACGATGAGTTATTTCGTGCTTCGAGCAAATTGATACGCGGTATCGATCCACCCCGCAATTTACGAAATTCATGCGTCTTTTACTGCACGGGGAAAAACGACAAAAAGACGCATGATTACGCGATCGCCGCAAAGCGAGAACGTCAAAATCCGGTTGACCGCGCTAAGGCGTATTGGCCACACGGCGGCTGGGAAGAAGCTCGCCGGTGCGCTCCAGCACCGGGTAGGCTGCTGAGCCGACGATCAGGCTGTTGATCGCTTTGAGCTCACGCAACAGGTCCAGATAAAGCGAACTCGCCTGGGCCTCATCGACGCGCATGGCGCGCAGACTTTCGAAATGCGCCTCGGTCGCCTGCGAAAGGATTTCGCGGAAGGTGATTTTCTCGTCCGTCAGCAAATGGGCGACACGCGCGTCGGCCGTCATGAACAGCGAACCCGCCGTCCTCAGATTGCCGCCCAGGCGCTCCATCATGGCGAAGAGCTCGCTTTGCAGCGGCTCCGGAATGGCGCCCATCCGTTTGAGATGTTTCGACGCGGCGGGAAGCAGGTTGCGGGCGAGAACGTCGGCCGCCTGGGCTATATTGCTGGAGAAGGTCAGGATCTCTTTTAGCCGGCGGTGATCGTCGGCGCCGAGTTCACCGGCGTCGAGTCCCGTGAGATAGGCTTCGATCGCATCTTCAAGCCGATCGATGGGACCATTCCGGCGACGAATTTGGGCGATCAGCCTGCGGTCGCCCTTTTTCAGCGCATCGATTGCGCCCGCCAGCATTTCCTGCAGGAGATCGGCAAGCCGCAAAGCCTCGCGCGCCGCCGCGCCGAGAGCCACGATCGGCATTTCCCGGGCTGCTGGATCGAGATAGATCGGCCGCGACGGGTCGGCCGCGTCGACGCGGGGCGGGAAAGATTTTCGCAGCAGCCATGCATAGGGCGTCAACAGCGGGAAAAACACCGCGGCGACGGCAAGATTGAAGAACATATGAAAATCCGCCACCGAGCGCGCGTCGTCCGGCTGAAAGGCGACCATGAAACGCCCGATCGGATAGAGAAAGGCCAGGGCGCAGGCGCCGCCGACTATCCGCGTGAGAAGGTTGCCGACCGGCAACCGCCGCGCGGCCGGATCGTCGCCCGCCGGGCCTTCGATCACCGGATTGATCGCGGCGCCGAGATTGGCTCCGAGCACCAGGGCGTAGGCCGCATCGGGCGGAACCGCGCCCCGCGCCGCCAATGACATGATGAACAGAACCACCGCCACGCTCGAATGCGCCGCCCAGGTCAGTCCGGCGGCGAGAATCACGTCGATCAGCGGTTGCGTCGAGACCGCGCCGAGCAACAGGCGCAGGCTTGGCGTATCTTCGTAGACGGTCATGATTTCGAGCAATTGCCGCAGGGCCAGGAACATCAGGCCAAGGCCGATGACGGCGCGGCCCAGATCGCGCGTGCGGGTGCTCGAATCCCTGCGAAACATCACGACGCCGACCAGGACCAGGCAGGGCGACAACGCCGCCACGTTGAAGGACATCGCCTGCACGATCAGCGTCGTGCCGACATTGGCCCCGAGCATGACGGCGAGCGCCGGGACAAGATCGACCATTCCGGTGGCGGCGAAACCGGCCGTCATCAGCCCGGTCGCGGTGCTGCTTTGCAGAAGCGCGGTCACGCCCAGGCCGGCGAAAAACGCCAGGAAACGATTGCGGAGCGCGCCGCCGAGGATGGACTTCAGTTGCGGCCCGAACGCCCGCTGCACGCCAGTCTGCACCATATGCGAGCCCCACAGCAGCAAAGCTATGGCGCCGGCGAGATCAAGCAGTGTGAGCGGAAACGTCATGATCGCTCCTTGTCACGCGTCGGAAATTCGGTTCCGTTGATCGGAAAGTAAGCAGGATTTTGCAGAATTGAAGTCCCGCTTCAGCTTGAGCGGAGCGGCGCCGTTCGGGGCGATGGCTTTGTGATTGCCGCCTTGCATCCGCAATCCCAACCATGACCGGCAACGTTATGTAGACGGTTTACATATAATGTCGACGCGCCACGACAAAAATACTTTATTGCATCAGTCGCCGCTGACGTCATCCGTAGAGCAACACCCACAAAATGCTGCTCAACAGAGCGCTTGTTAACCAGACCGCCACTACAGAAAAGTTTTCGTCATTATCCATTCGCCTGACCTATGGCCTTGCCAATTGACACCCCTGGCTTCTCGATCTGAATATGCTACCCTATTTCGTAGCGAAATACAGGCTTGCCATTCTTGCACGATCCCTGTCGTTCGGCAGGGTTACAAGTTAACTAATCAATACACTTAGCGTTGCGCCAATTACGGATCCGAAAGGACAGATTTTCCATATGATCGAACATACGGTTAAAGCCTTTGACAAAGAGCTCGAAACGCTGGGCGGCCATATCGCCGAAATGGGCGGCATTGCCGAAAAGATGCTGGCCGACGCCATGGACGCGCTCGCCGGCATGAACACTCAATTGGCGCAAAAAGTCGTCGCCGCCGACCCCCGCCTCGACGCGCTGCAGCGAACCGTCGAAGATTTCGCCGTCCACACCATCGCCCGCCGCCAACCGCTGGCGATCGATCTGCGCGAGGTCATCGGCGCCATGCGCATTTCCGCCGACCTCGAACGGATCGGCGATCTGGCGAAGAACATCGCCAAGCGGGCCATTAAAATCGGCGGCGAGTCGCCCATCCCGCGCGCGGTGATCGGCCTGAAGTCCATGCACGACATCGCCGTCAGGCAATTGCACGACGTGCTCAACGCCTACGCGCAACGCGATTCCGAAAGCGCCAGGGCGGTATGGAATCGCGACATAGAGCTAGACGCGCTGGAAGACACGGTGTTCCGCGATCTTCTCACTTTCATGATGGAAGACCCCCGCAACATCACCTTCTGTACGCATCTTCTGTTCTGTTCCAAAAATCTCGAACGGGTCGGCGACCACACCACCAATATCGCCGAGACCGTCGTCTATATCGCCACCGGCGGATCTCTGCCGATGGAGCGGCCGCGCGGCATGGATTTCTTCCTCCACGCGTAAATTCATCGCGAATATCGGATTTGAACCAGGCGCCGAGGCTATGCGAGCGCCCTGCTCAACCTTGCTGGGACGGCGTCTGGACGGTCAGTCCATCAAGTTCCTGCTCGACCCTGATCTGGCAGGACAGGCGCGAATTCGGGCGCGGATCGACCGCGAAATCGAGCATGTCGTTTTCCATCGGGCTGGCTGGCGGCAGTTTGTCGAACCATTCCGGCGCCACATAGACATGGCAGGTGGCGCAGGCGCAGGCCCCGCCGCATTCGGCGACGATCTCATCGATCCCACCCTTGGTCGCGGTTTCCATCACCGTCATGCCCGGTTCGGCCTCGACCTCCCGCTTTTCGCCGGAGGAGCTGACAAAGATGATCTTGACCATGCAAAAATTCCAATTCCTCTCGAAAGCCGCGACGTTCTTCTAGTCAGGATTTGACGATTTCGCCACAAGGAATGCGGCTTGGCCCTTAATCATAAGCCGGGTTAAGCGCCTGGCAGGCCGCGGCCATGTCTTCGGGCCTGCGGCCGCAAGCGGCGGCAAACTCCAGCAGCAAGGCCTCGTCGCTGGCGAGATGCGCCATAACCCCGGCCAAAAACCCCTCCTGAGCCGCCGCCCGGCGCAAATTGACGACCTCAAGGCCCGACAGCGACAGGAAGCGCGACAGCCGCTCCGGATCTGCGGCGATGAAGCTCAGGGCTTCGACGGCGATGGCCTCGGCCGATTCTTGCGCCTTTTGGCGGCCAACGGGGGGGCGAATCGGCATAATCTCTCCTCGGACCGGATTGCCGCCACAGGTTTGACGTAAATTTTCGTTTCGTCAATTTGTATGGCGTAATCCTCAGCAGAGGGGCCGTGGAGAGAATCGCGGCCACTGCGACTTGGGCGGGTTTCGATGAAAAAGACGGTTCTGATCGTCGAGGACAACGAGCTGAACATGAAGCTCTTCAATGACCTGCTCGAAGCGCATGGCTATGCGACCGTGCAGACCAAGAGCGGCGTCGAGGCGGTCGGACTGGCGCGCAAGCACATGCCGAACCTGATTCTGATGGACATTCAGCTGCCGGAGGTTTCCGGCTTGCAGGTCACGCAATGGCTGAAGGACGATCCCACCCTCGCCCATATTCCGATCGTCGCCATCACAGCCTTCGCCATGAAGGGCGACGAGGAGAAAATCCGCCAGGGAGGCTGCGAAGCCTATCTGTCCAAGCCGATCTCCGTGGTCAAGTTCCTCGAAACCGTGCGCAACTACATTGGTGACAAATGATCGCGGTCGCGCCGTCTTCGTTTGAAAAGGCCCGACCATGACGGCGCGCGTGCTGGTGGTTGACGACGTCCTGGCCAATGTCAAACTGCTCGAGGCGCGGCTGACAGCGGAATATTTCGACGTGATCACGGCGAGCAGCGGCTTCGAGGCGCTGGAAATATGCGAAAGGGGCGACTGCGACATCGTCCTGCTCGACGTGATGATGCCCGGCATGGACGGCTTTGAAGTCTGCCGCAAACTCAAGAGCAATCCCGACACCCTGCATCTGCCGGTGATCATGGTCACGTCGCTCGACCAGGCTTCCGATCGCGTCACCGGACTGGAAGCCGGCGCCGACGATTTCCTGACCAAGCCGATCGATGAAGTCGCGCTGCTGGCGCGCGTGCGCTCGCTGGCGCGATTCAAATTGGTGGTGGACGAACTGCGCGCCCGCGCCACCACATCCTCGACGCTCGGCGTCACCACGGCGCCGCCATACCGGCCCGACGACGGCAGGGGGGGAAAGATTCTGCTGGTGGACGACCGCGCCCATTCCCGCGATCGCATCGTTGCTTTGCTCGGCGGCGACTACGAGGTCGAGATCGAGGCCAATCCCCACGAAGCCGTGCTGCGCGCCGGGGACCACGAATATGAACTGGTGATGGTCAGTCTCGGGCTCGCCGGTTTCGACGGACTGCGCCTCTGCGGCCAGTTGCGTTCGCTGGCGCGCACCCGCCACACGCCCTTGCTGATGCTCGCCGACATCGAGGACCGCCAGCGCATTCTGCGCGGCCTCGATCTTGGCGCGAACGATTATCTTGTCCGGCCGATCGACAGGAACGAGACGATCGCCCGAGTCCGCACCCAGATCCGGCACAAGCGCTACGCCGACGGCCTGCGCTCCAATGTGCAGGCGGTGATGGAGCTTGCGGTGGTCGATCCGCTGACCGGCCTTCACAACCGGCGCTATCTCGAATCCCATCTGGTCTCGCTGCTCGAACAGGCGGCGCAGAAGGGGCGCCCGCTGTCGGCGATGTTCCTCGACATCGACCATTTCAAACGGGTCAACGACGGTTACGGCCACGACGCCGGCGACGACGTGCTGAAGTCCTTTGCCGCGAGGGTCAAGCATCTGGTGCGCGGCGCCGATCTGATGTGCCGGTTTGGCGGCGAGGAATTCGTCGTCGTCATGCCCGACACCAAATTATCCGTCGCCCGGACCATCGGGGAGCGGATACGCGCCGCCGTCGCCGCTTCGCCCTTCGCTATCGACAAAGGCGCGCGCGCCATCCCCGTCACCGTGTCGATCGGCGTCGCCGCCTCGGATTGCGGCGACACGCCGGACGCGCTGTTCAAGCGCGCCGACCGGGCGCTCTATCTGTCGAAAAACAGCGGCCGCAACCGCGTCACCGCCAGCGCGGCCTGAGTATGCGGCGCTGCCGCCGCAGCACCTGAATGCGGCTTACGTTACGTCGTAAGAACTGTGTCTTGTGAACCGCGTTGCCGTTAATTCAGCGAGTGACAGAGGGCAAAATGCCTGAATATCGCGACACCGCTCCCGATAACTTCCACGTTATCTCCCGCTGATCTGTGTATTCAATAGCCCATCATGCAATGATAGGCGATGCGGGGGCACGTCAAAACGATCCCCATCGACTGTGATAAAGGCCGTCGCCAGGGTGAGGGGATGACAATGAGTCCAGTCAAGCCGAGAGGTGAACCATGTCGATTGGCGATTGGCTTTTGAATCCGGCCGGGCTGACGCCACATGGTTTCTGCCTGAGCTGGGCGCCCGGCCTGGTTTGGCTGCACGCGGCCTCGGACGCCATCATCGGTCTGGCCTATTTCTCGGTGCCGCTCGCTTTGGCGTCGTTCGCGCGGCAGAGGCGCGACCTGCAATATGGCTGGGTGCTTTATCTGTTCGTCGCGTTCATCCTCGCTTGCGGAACCACGCATCTGATGTCGATTGGCACTCTCTGGTTTCCCGCTTATGGCGTCGAGGGGATCATAAAGCTGATCACAGCCATCACCTCCATCGCCGCCGCGATTCTTTTGTGGCCGATAATTCCAAAACTGGTCGCGCTGCCATCGCCGGCCAAATTGGAAAGCCTCAACGCGGAACTGAACGCGAATATTGCCGAGCAGCGACGCACCGCCGATTTGCTAAAACAAAGCGAGTCACGCGTCAGAATGGCCAATCTTGACCTGGAACATCGCGTCAGGGATCAGACTGCAGAGCTCCGAGCCGCCGTGGCCGAGGCCGAGCGGGCGTCGTCCGAGGCGCTTCGCGCCGATCGGGCCAAGTCCAAATTTCTGGCCGCCGCCAGCCACGATCTTCGCCAGCCGGTGCAGTCCTTGACGCTGTTGATGGATGTTATCAAACGTCAGACTGCGGACAACCCAAAGGTCGCGAAGGCGGCCGACATGGCTCAATCCTCCATAACCAGCCTCAATGGCATGCTGACTGGCCTTCTTGACATTTCCCGTCTCGACGCCGGGGTAATTGCGCCGGTGATGACAACTGTCGACATTGGCGAACTCGTCGATCGGCTGGCGCGCGAATATCAACCAAGAGCGGCGGCGAACGGACTCGAATTGCGCGTCGTCCCGCGCGCCTTGCGCGTAAGCACAGATGGCAGTTTGCTCGAGCGGATTATACGCAATCTAATCGAAAATGCGCTGCGCTATACAGTCACCGGCGGCATTCTCGTCGCCGTCCGTCAAAGACGTGAATTTGTCAGACTTGATGTTTTCGACACCGGGATAGGAATTCCCGCCGATCAGCAGACGGAAATTTTTGAAGAATTCCGGCAACTCAACAATCCGGCGCGCGATAGCAGCAAGGGCTTGGGCCTCGGTCTTGCAATCGTGTCTCGCCTCGCCCGCCTGCTGGGAACAAAGATTGAAGTGGCCTCGAGGCTTGGTCGCGGCGCCCGTTTTTCGCTGCTTCTCCCCCTCGATAGAACCGTCCCCACCGTCAGCGACGCCAAATCGTCGCTGAGCGATCCCGGCGGATGCATTCTTATCATCGAAGACAATTCCGAAGTGAGCCAAGCGTACGAACTCATGCTTTCTGATTGGGGCTATGCGACGATTACAGCGACCAGCGGGGAGGAGGCGCTCGACCGAGCCGCTTTTAAAAACTGGCGGTTCGATGCCATTCTTGCCGATCATCGGCTTGGCGCCGGCCTGACCGGAACTGTGGCTGCGACGGAGATCGCCCGCCGCGCTAATCGATCTATCCCAACTTTGATCCTCACAGGCGACACGGCGAAGGAGCGGATCGCCGAAATCAAACTCAGCGGCTTTCGCATGCTGCACAAGCCGATCGGGGCCGATGACTTGCGTCGAGCATTGGCGTCATCGCTGCGGGACGGCAATGGTAAGTCTTCGTCCCACGATTCCCATGACGAGCCGTAATCGGCGGCTAAGCTTAAGTGAAATCCACATTGAATCTTATGCAGCGGCTGCGGGATTCGTCTGGCCGCTTTCCGCGCGGATTTGAGCATTGGTCGGCATGCGCCGAGCGTCAAGTTTCGAGCGCTAGCCAACCCTCACCGGTTCTCGCCTGTGAGAGTTGTTGGAACACGCTGGATTGATGCGAAAATTCAGGCGATGATGCGGGCCGATGAGCCTCGTCCCCTTCCGCATCCGCCAGATCGACCGCATCGCCGCCGTCAAGCCCTCGGACTGGGACGCCTGCGCCAATCCTGGCGACGCTTCCGTGTCGGAGGGCGGCGAGAGATTCAATCCCTTCCTCACCCACGCCTTTCTCCACGCGCTTGAGACCTCGGGCTGCGTCGGCGGCCGGACGGGCTGGATTCCCGCCCATGTGCTGGTCGAGACCCAGGAAGGACGGCTCGCCGCCTGCGCGCCCGCCTATTTCAAGACCCATTCGCTCGGCGAATATGTGTTCGATCACGGCATAGCCGACGCCTTTCACCGGGTCGGCGGCAGCTATTACCCCAAATTGCTGGTCGCCGTTCCCTTCACCCCTGTTACGGGACGCCGGTTGCTGGTCGCCGCTGACGCCCCCGGAGGCGCCGCCGAGGCGCTGACGCTTGGCCTGCGGGCCTGCCGGGAAAGCGCCGGCGCCTCATCGCTGCATATCAATTTTCCCGACCCGCCCGACCGCGATTTTCTCGAAAAGTCCGGTTTTCTTCAGCGCAAGGGCCAGCAATTCCACTTCTTCAATCGAGGCTATGCGAGTTTCGACGATTTCCTGCAAACGCTCGCGTCGCGCAAACGCAAGGCTATCCGTAAGGAGCGCGCGGAAGTTTCCGCCGCCGGGCTCGAGATCGAGTGGGCGACCGGCGCCGATCTCACCGAGGCGCATTGGGACGCTTTTTACGCCTTCTACATGGATACCGGGGAGCGCAAGTGGGGCCGCCCCTATCTCACCCGGGCGTTTTTCTCGAAAATTGGCGCGGCTCTGGCGGACCGGATCCTTCTGGTGCTGGCGCGGCGCGGCGGCCGCCTGATCGCCGGAGCGCTCAATCTGATCGGCGACGACGCGCTTTACGGCCGCAACTGGGGCGCGCTCGAACATCACCCCTGCCTGCATTTCGAACTCTGTTACTACCAGGCCATCGATTTCGCCATTGCCCGCGGAATTTCGCGTGTAGAAGCCGGCGCGCAGGGGGAGCACAAGCTTTCGCGGGGCTATGAGGCGGTGGAGACTTTCTCGGCGCATGAATTCGCCGATTCGCGCCTCGCCCATGCGGCGGCGGATTTTTTCGCCCGCGAGGCTCAGGCGGTGGACATGCTGATCGAGGATTACGCCGAACACGCGCCGTTTCGCAAAGTCTGAAATCTTTTTGGTTTTTACGCGTTTGCTTTATGCGAATGGCGCCCGCTTCGCTTGCAAACGCTATGCACTTGACCGGACGGCGGCGGTTGGGCACGGTCCGGCCTACCAGAATTCGCCGGAGCTTTTCCATGACCGTCGCTTATGATCCAAACAATATTTTCGCCAAGATTTTGCGCGGCGAGATTCCCTGCGAAAAGGTTTTCGAGGATGAAGCGGTGATCGCCTTCATGGACGTGATGCCGCGCGCCGACGGCCATGTGCTGGTGCTGCCTAAAGTGACCGCGAGAGGCCTGCTGGACATTCCGCCCGAGGCCCTGTCCGCCCTAATTCTTCGTGTGCAGAAGATCGCCCGCGCGGTAAAGAAAGGCATGGGCGCGGAAGGCATCACCCTGCACCAGTTCAACGAGCCGGCCGGCGGCCAGAGCGTGTTCCACATCCATTTCCATGTGATTCCGCGCTGGGAAGGCGTGGCCTTGCGTCCGCATAGCGGCGCCATGGCCGAACGCGCCGCCTTGAAGGCGCACGCCGACAAGATCAGGGCGGCGCTGGCGGAGGCTCAGGTCTAACCCGCAAGCCAGGCGGAAAACACGATCACCGCCTCGCCGGCCAGGATGGCGGCGAAGACCGAGCGGCGCGTGGCGAAAAAGGCCAGCGCCGCGGCGCCGATCGCGGCGCAGCGCGCCCAGACCGGCACGATCGCCAGTTCGTGCGACGGGATCAGCACGATCTTCACCACCACCCCGACCAGCAGCACGGTCGCGACGCTGCGCACGAACAGGAAAACCTCCGATTCCTCGTCGAGCCGCCGCGCCACGAAAACTCCGATCACCCGCCAGATTTCGCTCGGCAGGAAACCGAACAGCACCAGAGCCAGATAGGGCGCGAGCGTCGGATCGGCGGTGAAGATATTCATGCCGACCTCCGCGCGAGAAAGCCCACAAGCCAGGCGCCGCCGCCGCCGACTATGGCCAGCACCGGCAGGTCGAGGCCGCCGCCGATCAGGCTCTGCGTCAGCGGCGCCAGAACGGCGCCGAAGATCATGCTCAGCCAATCGACGCCCGAGCGCGCTGAGCGCGCGGTGGTGGCGAGAAAATAGATCGGCGACAGCATCATCAACCCGGCGGCGAGAGGGGCCGGAAGCGAGCCTGTCAGCCAAAAGCCGAGCCCGGTCGACAAGATGGTCAGCCCCATGCAGGCTGACGCCAGGCCGAAGAAAAACGGCAGGCGGGTCGGCTTGGCCATATCGGGCAGCCTGCGCAGCGATTCCGCCCAGACCGTGACGGCGATGAAATGCGCCGCCGCGAGCAGGGTCGTCAGCCGGGTTTTGCGCCCGCGCAGCATCGGCAGTACGGAAAGCACCATCGGCAGGAACCGCACCGAGGAAAGGCTGACCGCCAGGGCAATGGCCGGAGGCGCGGTTTTCGCGGCGACGGCGCCAAAGAACAGGAGCTGCCCGGGGCCGGCCCAGACCAGCAAAGTGGAGAGCATGGCCGCGCCGATGGGGAAACCCGCCGCCCGCGCCAGCCCGCCGACCCCCATCAGCGACAGGGCGACATAAAAGGCCGGCCCGGAGAAAGCCGTCCGCGCTCCGGTGAAAAACCAGCGCCAAGGCTCGGTGATTTTGTCAATTTCGTCAGGCGGCGCTTCGATCGCCTTAAGCGCCTTAAACTTCGGCAAGCTGCTCCAACCGCGGAATATCGAGCAGGCGAACGCCATCGGGGACGATGACAATGGTTTTTTCGCGCGCCATGCGGGTCATCATCCGGCTCACCGTCTCGACCGTCAGGCCGAGATAGTCGCCGATGTCAAGCCGCGTCATCGGCAGCGGCACATGGACGGAGGGGCCGTGAATGCGGGCGTAGCGCTTGCGCATGCCGATCAGGAAGGCGGCGATCTTCTCCTCGGCCGTGCGGCGGCCGAGGACCACCATCTGGTCCTGCGCCAGGGTCAGTTCATGCGTAGCCATCTCCAGCAGCGCCCGCATCAGGCGCGGCTTTTCATCGAGCAGATCGGAAAAGCCGACGCGGGAAAACTGGCAGATCCTGGCCGGCGTCAGCGCGTCGGCGGTGTACATGTGGATTTTCGCCATGGCGAGGCCGAGGAAGTCGCCTGGCATGGCGAAGCCGACGACCTGGCGGCGCCCGTCTGGCAAAAGCTTCGACAGCCGCAAGGCCCCGGAGGTTAGATTGCAGACATAATGAGCGTCGCGGCCCTGCTCGAACACCGTCGCCTTGGCGGCGACGGAAACCGTGCGGCCAATTTTCTCCAGCGCGTCGAATTCGTCGGGATCGAGGGAGTTGCAGACGCTCTGGCCCTTGATGTCGCAATCGGCGCAATCCAGAGAGGCGGCGGGCGCCGCCTTATGCGAACAGGACAGGCTGCGTACGCTGGCTTCCACGCGGCCGAAGACCGTGTCGACCAAAGTCTTTTCGGCCAAGCTTTCCAAGACGAACTCCCGCTGGCGCCGCACAAGGCGACCGTTGTCCGATAATTCTCATACGTACATAGCACGCAAGGCGGAGCGTAGGAAGATTTTGATCCGCATCAACGACAAGGCGAAAAAGCTATTCCTAGTGAGCCATTGACATTTGCGAATATTCGCGACAGCCGCGGCGCCGCACCGGCGGCCGACCCGAAAGCCGTCAGGATTTTCGCGGCCGCCAGCAGGCCTTGTCCCTTACTCTCCTTGCCGTGAGCGGCGCCATCGCCTAGGATTCGACGCTAAATGGGGCGGGGCGGCGAACAAGCGCAATGAATCAATCCGGGCACCATCCGCGCCGTTTCGAGCGGATCAATTTCCTTTCTTCGGGGAGTCCGGAGTCGGACCACGCCCGCGCACGGCTCGTCGGCCGCTACGGCGACGTTCATTCCGACGAAGCCGACGTCGTGGTCGCGCTCGGCGGCGATGGCCTCATGCTGCAGGTCCTGCATAAATTCATGGGCCGCAACGTGCCGATCTACGGCATGAATCGCGGGTCGGTCGGCTTTCTGATGAACGAATTCCGCGAGACCGGCCTGCGCAAGAGGCTGAGTTCCGCGCAAAGTTCGATCATTCATCCGTTGCTGATGAAAGCCGAAACCGTGACCGGCAAGCTTTCCGAGGCGCGGGCGATCAACGAGGTGTCGATGCTGCGCCAGTCCGCCCAGGCCGCCAAGATTCGCGTGCGCGTCGACGGCCAGGTCCGGCTGGACGAACTGGTCGCCGACGGACTGCTGATCGCCACGCCGGCAGGCTCCACCGCTTATAATCTTTCCGCCAACGGGCCAATCCTGCCGCTCGACGCGACGCTGATGGCGCTGACGCCGATTTCCGCCTTCCGCCCCCGGCGCTGGCGCGGCGCCCTGCTTTCCGACCGGGCCGAGGTCGTGCTGGAAGTGCTGGAGGCCCACAAGCGCCCGGTCGCCGCCGTGGCCGATCATTTCGAAATCCGCCATGTGATGCGGGTCAAGGTGACGACGGATCATTCGACCGGCGTGGAAATCTTGCACGACCCCGGCCATTCCATGGAAGAGCGCATTTTGCGCGAACAATTCGGGCATTGAACCATGTCTAAGAACGACGAGCCACACGCCGGCCTGCGCGGCCTCGACGAAATATTCCTGGCGCGCGAAAAATATTCCTTTTCACGGCTCACCTATGATTTGCGCCGCGCCGACGGACGCTGGGAAAAGCACGAGCGCAACCTGTTTCGCCGGCCCGACGCCGCCGTGCTGCTGCCCTATGACGCGCAACGCGGCAAAGTGCTGTTGACGCGGCAGTTCCGGCTCGGCGCATTCATGAACGATTCCACACCCAACCTGCTGGAGGCCTGCGCCGGGACGCTCGACCCCGGTGAGGCGCCGGACGCCTGCATGAGGCGCGAGGCGATGGAGGAAATCGGCCTGCGCGTCGGCGAGTTGCGCTTCCTGTTCGAAGCTTTCGTCAGCCCGGCGGCGACAACCGAAAAGCTCTATTTCTTCGTCGCGCCCTATACGCCGGAAGCGCGTGTCGGCGACGGCGGCGGCATGGAGGAGGAAGGCGAGGAAATCGAGATCGTTGAGGTCTCCTTCATCGAAATTCTGCGCGAGGCGGAAGCCGGCGCCCTGCGCGACGGCAAGACCCTGACCCTGCTCTATTGGCTCAAGGCGTCCGGACTGATGGACGAGCGTCCGTGACAGATCCGTCGGAAAAGCCAAAGGACGAAGAATGCTGGCAGTGCGGCGCGCCGGCCGACCCTCGTTGCGCGTACAGGCTTTCGCTGGTCGCACGTCCCGGCCGGGAGCTGGAGACGATGGGCTACCCGGTGACGAGAAGAATTTCGCAGGACACGATCCGGATCCCGGTGCCGCGGTGTGCTGCATGCAAGGCCTGGAACCGGCTATCTTACGCCCTGTTGTTGCTTGGATTGATGGCGGGCGCGCCGGCCGGGGCAATCGCCCGTTTGATTTGGCCGAATCTCACTGACGGGAGCGCGGCCATCGGGGCGGTTCTCGGATGCGCCTTGGCCATCGTCGCCATCGCCTGGCGCCGGAGACGATCCGGCCGCCGCTCGTTGGGCGCCTATCCGCCGGTGGTCGAGCTTCGCAAAGTCGGCTGGTCCTATCCATCCTGAACCAGGGCGCTCAAGCCGGCGTGGCTTCAAGGCCGGCGCCGCCGCTCCACTGGCGCCAGGCGACGCCGCAACCTGTCATGCCTGCGGGTTCAAGGTCTCGATAGCGAGGCGCATAAGGTCCATCGAGCTTTTCGCGCGGAGTTTATGCTTCAGCGCGGTGCAATTATTGGCCACGGTCTTGTAGGAAAGGTTCAGCGTGTCGGCGATGGCGGCCATGGTGTCGCCGGCCGCGATCAGGCGGAGGATTTCGAGTTCTCTCGCGGAAAGCTGCGCCAGAAGGTCGCCGGGCCGGGAAAAGGCCAGTTTGCGCGCCAGATCGGCGGGCAGATAATCGCCACCACCGGCCACCTGTCGCAAGGCGGCGACGAACAGCAGAGGATCGTCGTTCTTGGCGATATAGCCCCGCGCGCCGGCCTCGATGGCGCGAGCGGCAAAGGCCGGATCGTCGTTCATGCTGAAAATGACAATGCGCGCCGCCGGATCGCGGCGCAGGATGCGGCGGGTCAGTTCGAACCCGGACAGGCCGGGCAGATTGATGTCGATCACCGCGACATCGGGCGCCAAAGCGACATAGGCGTCGAAGCCGGTTTCCCCGTCGCTGGCCTCCGACACTTCGATATCGGCGTCGCCGGCGAGCAAGGCCCTGCAGCCGGATATGACGATAGGATGATCGTCGACAATCAGAACGCGCAAGCCCAGTCCTTTCCAAATTGCGCGAGACTATGCGGCGCCCGGCGAGGACGGGCAAGGACCGCCCCCTTGACTTGCGGCGCTGGCGACCGGACTTTGCCGTCCGGGAGGGTTTCATGCGTTCCGTCAGGGGATTGTCGTTGAAGGCGCGGATCGATCTGCTGTTCGGTCTGCTGCTGTTTCTGGGCCTTGCCGCCGATATCGGCCGGATGATCGCCGAAGCGCGCCCGCGCGTACAGGTGGAAGACGAGGCCATGACCCGCCTTGCCCGCGATTTCGTGGTCGCCGCTCTGGCTAATCTGCAGGAGTCCCCCGACCCCGAAAGGGGGCTGACGCAAACGCT
This sequence comes from Rhodoblastus sp., assembly GCF_052145335.1. Lineage (GTDB taxonomy): Bacteria > Pseudomonadota > Alphaproteobacteria > Rhizobiales > Beijerinckiaceae > Rhodoblastus. The sequence continues at coordinate 19,195 of NZ_JBKQOU010000163.1, read as the reverse complement.
TGCCAGTCTCGGCCCCCTGCGCCATGTCCGCATCGGCTTCGCTGGGGACGCCGCGAAAGCCGCCGCCGGTTTCGTCGGCGGCCAATCCGACCGCGGCCGCGCGCCGGACTGGTTCGCCCGCCTTATCGGCGCACGACCCAGCGTCACCATGCTGCCGGCCATGGCCGGAAAACGCCACCTTGGCGACGTCGTCATCGCCAGCGACCCCAGCGACGAGATCAATGAAATATGGGCGGGGGTAAGCAGCCGCGCTCTGACCGGCGGCGCCGTGGCGCTGGCTGCCCTGCTCGGCGCCAGTTTTTTGCTCGGACGCACATTGAGACCTCTCGACGATTATGGCGTGGCGCTCGGGCGAATGGGCGACGGTGATTTCGCCGCACGGGTAATTCCGGCGGGATCGCCGGAATTCGTCGATATCGGCGCGCGGATCAACGAGCTGGCCACGGCGCTGGACCAACTCAGCGGCGCCAATCGCCAGTTGATCCAGAGACTGATGAACGCGCAAGACGAAGAGCGCCGCGCCATCGCCCATGAATTGCACGACGAAATCGGCCCGCATCTCTTTGCCCTGCGCGCCAACGCCGCAGTGCTGGAAGCCGGCCTTCGTCGCGAGGGCGCCCACAAGCCCGCCGCCACCGCCCGCGGCATTTGCGATTCTGTCGAAGCGCTACAGGGGCAAAACCGGCGGATCCTTCGCAGGTTGTGGCCGGCGGCGCTGGAAGATCTCGGCCTCGGCGAGGCCCTGCGCATTCTCGCCCAAGGTTTTCGCGAGACCCAACCTTCGGTCGCCATCGAGTTGGACCTGCCGGATGATTTCGACGCCTGCGGCCCGCGCGAAAAACTGGCGCTCTACCGGCTGGTGCAAGAGGGCTTGACCAATGCCTTCCGCCACGCCCGTGCGAGCCATATCGCCATAGAACTCGCATTCGCTAGTCCTCGTGAAATTTCCGTCGCCATCCACGATGACGGCGTCGGCTTTCCGGCCGACGCGCCACCCGGCCTCGGCCTGACTGGGATGCGCGAGAGAATGCGCGGACTCGGCGGTCGTTTTTCTTGCGCGCCCGCCCCCGGCGGCGGCGCGTTGATCGAGGCTCTTTTGCCTGTGACCGGGCAATAGTTCGCCCCGTCGTTGCAATGACAGCGTTGGGAGCGCGAAGGCAATAAGCGGTTTTTGGCCGTTGCGTAAAAATTCGGGAATTTTTCCCGACATTTCCAGGAGACTTTCCCGCTGCTTTTGTGAAACTTTGAAATTCAATCTTTGCTGTGACGCGTTATTGTGGCTCATGGCGGCGCAGATTTTTTCGTACTGCATTTCCTCCAATAAGTAGACCTGCCGCCACAGGGAGTCCTTTCGCGCTTTGAGCCGTCGCGCGGAAGGACCCCGTTTTTTTGCTATAACGCCGCCTGGCTCTAAACCGGCGCGGCGAAAAAACGCAATTTGGGGAATGAAATGCGACTGGCCACCCTGTCCCTCGCCGCCTCTCTCGGCGTTGCTCTTTCCGGCGCCGCGCGCGCAGAGGTCGTCGCCCTGCCCGACATCAATATTGTGGTCGAAAATCCAGCTACGCCGCCATCCGTCGGCGGCCTCGGCGGCGGTGGGAATTTCTTCGATTCGGCGCCCTCCAACAACACCCGCATCGACGCAGCGACCATCGCCCGCACCGCGTCGCCCGATGTCGCGGACACGCTGAAACGCGTCGTGCCAAGCGTCGATATCCAGGAAACATCGGGCAATTCGTTCCAGCCGGACGTGGTGTTTCGCGGCTTCGTCTCGTCGCCGATTTCAGGCACGCCGCAGGGGCTGGCGGTCTATCAGAACGGCGTGCGGATCAACGAATCCTTCGGCGATACGATGAACTGGGACATGATCCCGACCTTCGCCATCGCCGGCATGGACATGATCACCAATAATCCCGCCTTCGGCCTCAATGCGCTCGGCGGCGCCCTCAACATCCGGATGAAGGACGGGTTCACCTTTTCCGGCGGCAAGCTCGACGTTTCCGGCGGCTCTTTCGGCCGCATCCAGGCCGGTCTCGAATATGGCGAGCAGAGCGGCAATTTCGCCCTTTACGGCGCGCTGGAGGCCGCCCACGACAATGGCTTTCGCGACTTTGGCAGCTCGACCATCCGCCGTTTCTATGGCGACCTCGGCTATCGCATCGAAGGCAACGAGATTCACCTGAGCCTCGGCCTCGCGGACAATCTCTTCGGCGCCTCCGGCCCCGCGCCGATCCAGCTGCTGCAGGAGGACTGGAGCAACGTCTATACGACGCCGCAAAGCGCCCATAACGAAATGGGGATGGTCACGCTTTCCGGCAAATTCCAGCTATCGCCGAGCTGGAGCCTGAACGGCTCGACCTATGTCCGCCGCTATGTGCAGAGCGCGACGGACGGCAATCCGACCAATGTGCAGCCCTGCGCCAATTCATCGCTACTGTGCTTCAACGATAATGTGACCCCGGCCAATGGGTTGAACGGCCAGCAGTTGCCCAATAATTTCCCGGCCAACGCCGTTCTGGGCGAGATCGACCGCACCGGCATCCTCACCACCAGCGCCGGCGCCAGCGTCCAGCTCTCCGACAACGAAAAATGGTTCGGCCATACCAACACGCTCAGTTTCGGCGCCAGTTTCGACTATGGCACGACGACGTTCGGCGCCTCGGCGGAGCTTGGAACGGTCTCCCCCAATTATGTCATCGCCGGCTCCGGGATTTATCTCGGCCCCTCGGGCAATCCGGTCAGCGACGGGCCGGTCGATGTTCATTCGATCAACCGTTATTTCGGCGTCAATGCGCTCGACGCTTTTGAGATTTCCGACAAGCTGGTGGTCACCGGCGGCGCCCGGCTGAACGTCGCCTCGATTTCGCTGGAGGATGAACTCGGCGGTGGCGTCACCGGCAACGATCTCTATGTTCACGTCAATCCGATTATCGGCCTGACCTACCAGATCACGCCGGCGCTTCAGGGTTACGCCTCCTTCGCGCAGTCCAATCGCGCCCCGACGCCGCTGGAGCTGGGCTGCGCCAACCCGCAGCAGCCTTGCATTCTCGCCACCTTCCTGGTCTCGGACCCGCCGCTCAAGCAAGTGGTGGCCAGCACCGCCGAGGCCGGACTGCGGGGCCAGAACGACCTGCCTGAAGACTGGGGTTCGCTCGGCTGGAAGCTCGGCGTGTTCCACACTGTCAGCACCAACGACATCATGAACATTCCCGACCCGTTCCAGCAGGGGTTCGGCTATTTCGCCAATGTCGGCGACACCCTGCGCGAAGGCGTCGAGGCGCAGATCAACTACAAGAAGGGGCCGGTCACCGTCCATGCCAGCTACGCCTATATCAACGCGACTTTCCTAGATGCGATCACGCTGGCTTCGAACAGTCCCTCGGCCGACGCCAACGGCCTGATCTATGTCAGGCCCGGCGACCAGATTCCGTTGATCCCGCGCAATCGCGCCAAACTTGGCGCCGACTGGGACATCGACGCCAAGACGCGCGTCGGCGCCGACTTGCTGTTCACCGGACCCGAGCGTTTCCAGGGGGACTCCTCGAACCAGCAGCCGCTGCTGCCGGCCTATTTCACGGTCTCGCTCAACGGCTCGTACAAGATCACCAATGAGGTCGAGTTCTATGGCCGCGTCGAGAACCTGCTCAACCGCCGCTACTATACTTACGGGACTTATTTCGACACGCAGCAGCTGTTCCAGGCTTTCAACAATCCGCAAAGCGTCTCGCCGGCGCAGCCGCTCTCCGTCTATGCCGGGCTGAGGGTGAAGTTCTAAAGCCCCATCCGCTCCGGCGCTCTCATTTGCCCAACGCTTTTTTCGCCTCCGCGAGGGCCTTTTCGCATCCCGTCTTGTCTCCGGCTTGGTCGGCCTTGCGCGCGCGCGCCAGCGCGTCATCGATCGCCTGGATGGTTTCCGGGGAAATATCGCCGAGCTTGGCCTCGGCGGCGGCGAGCGACTGCGGCGTCGGTTGCCGGTGCATTGTCGCCGACGTCGTCTGTTGCCCGGTTGGCCCTGCGGCGGCGGCCGTCTCCAGCTTGGCGTCGAACTGGGCTTGCGTCTCGTCGATTTGTCGCGAACAGGGACCGGCGAGGCATGGGGTCATCGAAGCCATCGCCGCAGCGACGCCAAACATCAGCGCATAACGACTACTCATGGGTTGAACTCCCTTCAGGCGAAATATTGTTCATCGCTGACCTGTTCCAACCAGTCGACAGCTTTGCCGTCAAGCATTTCCTGGATGGCGATATGGGTCATGGCCGTGGTCGGCGCGGCCCCGTGCCAGTGTTTTTCGCCCGGCGGAACCCAGACCACGTCGCCCGGCCGGATCTCCTCGATGGGGCCGCCCTCGCGCTGGACCCTGCCGCAACCGGCGGTGACGATCAGCGTCTGGCCGAGCGGATGGGTATGCCACGCCGTCCGCGCGCCGGGCTCGAAAGTGACGCTGGAGCCGTTTACGCGCGCCGGTTCCGGCGCGCTGAACAAGGGATCGATGCGAACCGTTCCTGTGAACCAATCCGACGGCCCCTTGCCGGAAAGCTGCGAGCCGTTGCGTTTGATGTCCATGGGTCTCTCCATAAAACAGGAGGCACGCCTCAGTCCGTGATCGGCTTCCATCTCGCGCCACCGGCGGCGATCATTTGGCGCTAATCTCCAGATCGTCGTAACGCATGAACCGGTAGAAGGCGACCGAACCGATCCAGCTCAGCGCGAAAATGCCTATGATGATGTAGCCGAGCAGGCCGAAATTGTCATTGATGGCGCCAATTTCCCCCCAAAATCCGCCACCGTCCGTCAGTCCGAGCTTGTCGCCAATGAGATTGAGCGTTTCCAGCCCGCCGACCACGACCGCGACGACGACGGAGACCGCGGTGATCGTCATGTTGTAGTAAAGCTTGCGAACGGGCTTCATGAAGGCCCAGCCATAGGCCCCCAGCATCAGAATGCCGTCGGTCGTGTCGAGCAGGGACATGCCCGCCGCGAACAGCGCCGGAAACAGCAGGATCGTCGAGACAGAAACGCCGTCGGCCGCCTGCGACGCCGAAATGCCGAAAAGGGCGATTTCCGTCGCGGTGTCGAATCCAAGCCCGAACAGCAGGCCGATCGGCAGCATATGCCAACTCTTCGTGACCAGCCTGAACAAGGGGCGGAAAATTTTCGACAGGAAGCCCCGGCTGTTGAGCAGGAGGTCGAAGTCGTTCTCGACGAACGGTTCGCCCCGCGTGACCGCCTGAAACGTCCGATAGACGGAAACAAGAACCAGGATATTGACGATCGCGATGGCGAACAGGAAAAGCGCGGAGGCGCCGGTGCCGATGATGCCGCCTACGGCCCTCATCGATTCAAAACGGCCGGTGATCGCCGACGTCGCGAAGGCCACAGTGACGGACAGTCCGCCAACTACGGCCGAATGACCCAGCGAGAAATAGAGGCCGACGCTGACAGGACGCTGGCCCTGCTGCATGAGCTTGCGAGTGACGTTGTCGATCGCGGCGATGTGATCGGCGTCGACGGCGTGGCGCAGGCCGAAGGAATAGGCGAGCAAAGCCGTGCCGAGCAGCACCGGCTTGTCGTGCAGGGCCGCGAGCGCCCATAGCCAGACAAGGACGTTCGCGCCGATCAGGAACGCATAGACGCCGATCAGGCGGCTGCGCAGACTGGCGCCGCCGGCGGATACGATCTTGTAGAACTGTCGAAGCATGGAACCCTCGCATGCGGATGACGGGAATGGTCAGCGCGATCGAGAGCATGCCGCGTAGGCACATGAAATATCGTCATCGGATCACCTCGCCCGAGATCGGCCGCACGGCGATGGCAGGTCTCCTGGCTCGCGGGTCGCCGCCTGGCCGCCGACCTTCCCGGTTTCCCAGTGGTCAAGAATTGGCGGACAGGCTCGCCGCTTACAGTTGCGGGGGCAGCCGTGGCTTTGAGCGTCGCCGCTTTCACCACGTTCCCTTTTGATCCCCGAGAGGAACCATCGAACCCATCTCTAACCGCTGGCGGGCCCACGCACAATGGCGCGCAGGGCCGCGCATGCAGGCCAATCGCTAGTTCACCGCGAGAATGACCTGGCTGGCGTCAAAACTCGCCGCGGCCTTGCTGCCGCGCTTCAAGTCCAGATCTTCCACCGTCGCGCGTGGCGCGACCGCGTGAAGGGTCTTGCCCTGGCCGATGTCGATCAGCACTTCGCTGTTGCGTTCGGCGTCGGTGCGCTCGGTCACCTCGCCGACAAAACAATTGCGCCCGCCTTCCGGCGCATGTTCCACCGCGTAAAGCCGGATGAACGGCGATTTGACCAGCGCCAGAACTTTCCGGCCTGGCTCAAGTCCGAGGTCGTCGGCCGCCTCGTTAGTGACGACGGCCAGGATATGCTTGTCCTCGGCAATTTTCAGCGTCACCTCGACATCGACAGGCCATCGCCTGACCTGTTCCACTTCCGCCTGGAACACATTGCGCGCCGAAATCCGCGCGCCGACGGTCCACAGCAGCGCCTCCTCCTGGCCCTGCACTCCTTCTTCGGCGATCATGTTGGATATGAGCGACAGCTTTTCCTCCAACCGGTGGAACGTGGCGATCAGCCTCCGCCCCTCCTCCGTCACCTCGGCGCCGCCGCCGGAGCGTCCGCCCGGCCGGGTCAGGAAAGCCGGGGTCGGCAACAGGTTGTTGACCGCATTGACCGAATCCCAGGCCGTCTTGTAGCTGAATCCCGTGGCCTTGGCGGCCTTGGCGATGCTTCCGAGTTCGGCGACTTTTTCCAGAAGCTTGATCCGCTCGCGCCCGACCAGGAAGCGACCTTCGCTGTGCAGCGCCAGCAGGGCGTTGATCTTGTGTCCCGTCATTGCAGTCCTCTCGCCGCGCGAGTTCGCAAGATTCCGCTTGCTCGAAAGCGCTTTTTGGTTTTAGTTCGAGACAATATGTAATTAAATCACATTACGAATTGACCCACGGCAAAACCCTCCCCGCGCATCGAAACTATTGGAGCAATTGCGGGGCGTTCGGCACAATAGGACGAAATTCAGCCGCCGCCAAAGCGCGGCGCAAAAAATCGTCAAGACTGGACCGGCGCGGTCCCCATCTCCCGCGTCGTTCTGGCATGACGGTCAAGGCGGCCCCGGTTTATTGCCCTCTCGAAGATCGGGGCCGCCGCTCTCTCTCATAGTTCTTTTCGCATCCACTTCTAATCAAGCGCATCATGTATTCGTCTTAACAGCGCGAGAAAACGCGATAAATCACGGCGCGCAGCGGTCGGCGAAGAGGTTATCCATGGTCTTCGCCGCCGCCGACTTGCGCAGGCGCGGCAAGGCGAAACCATCCTCGATCGTCGCCAGCAGGCTGAAGTGATCGTAGCGCGTCGCATCGCGCGCCGGCGCGCCGCAGGAGGTCGCCACGATAGTGGCGATGTGGTTGTCGGCGCCCCCGGTTGCGCGCGCGATGTCCGAGATCGGCGCGTCGGGATAAAGCGTCCGCGCGCCCTCGTCGAAAGTCACCACGATCGCCGAATGGCGGGTAAAGTTCTTCGAGGCGAGAATCGCCGTTACGGCGTCGCGGACAAAAGCGTCATAATCGGCGATCAGGCGGTCGCGGTCGTGGCAGATGGTCAGGCCATGGCCGTCATGGCACTGGTTGGGAACAATCAGGGCGACATTAGGCGCCTGTCGGGCCAGATCGGCGGCAAAGGCGTCGTAAGGCTTGATCAGCGACGCCAACTCCGGCCCTTCGGCGACGGGCTGGAAATAGGCCACGGGATTGTGCTTTTGCGCATAGAGCGCGCCTGCTGCGCCGCCCGGCGCGACCGTGACCAGCGAACCCGGCGCCGGCAGCGATTCGGCGTAGATCGCGAAGCTCAGCCCCGCCCGCCGCAACTGATCGACCAGCGAATCACCCGAAATCTTGTTGCAGTTGGTCGAAGTCGCGAGGTCGGAGGCGAAACAGCTGGGCTGGTCGTCGCGAATGCCGAAATCGTCGCCGCCGATCATGGCGAGATAATTCGGCAGGCTGGGATGGGCGACGCCGAAATAATTGGTCGCCAGACCCTGGGCGCTCGCCAGTTGGCGCATGAAGGGCGACGGCCCATTGTAAAGGGCGTCGTCGAAGCCGTGGTTCTCCAGCACGATGATGTAGACGTGGTCGAGACGCGGCGTTTGCGCCAGCGCCGCGGCCGCCGTCAGGGCGCAGGACGCCGCCAGGGCGCCGAAAAACAGAATCAGGCGCGAGGTGATTCGCGAAAAGGCGCGCATGGCGATTATTTCCTTCGGCGGGATGGAATCCGGCCTTTTTGCATGAAATGCCGGGCTTTCAAAGCATGAGGCGCTTTTCGCGCTTCGCCTCGACGTGGGGCGCGACTTTATGCCGCGACTGTTCGTCTCTTTCGTGACACGAAGCAGGAACGGCGCGCAATGCCCCGAAAAGCCGGGCGAAACTTCGCTCCGGCCTCGCTTAACGCCCGATTAGCCATGTCGGCAGAACCCCCGACCAAAGGCGAGGGGAACCAAATCGGCTATTGACGGAATGGAAAAAAGTGGCAAACTCAAATCGTTGCAGCCTTGATTGAAAGACGTGCGGAGCCGCTTTTAAGTCAAGGACATCGCCAACGGGCTACGAACCTGTATGGTGCGCAATAACCCGATCGACAACCACAATATTGGCCACAAGACTTAAAACGCCTGTGTCCCATTTGCGGATCGACCACCTCGCATCGATTGCTGTCGCGTAAGCCCGGAAACTCAGAGGAATCAATCATCCCTTTGAGGAATCCATTGCGTGACGGAGATGAAGCTTGGAAAGCGGGACGCATGACTCCACCTCAGCTCGCTGATTTCGGCCGCCCTCGCGTGGGCGCAGCGGTTTGACGTCCTGAAGGATGTCGGCGCACGAAATTCGCCTCTTTGAAGGGAGATGCCGATTAAGAATACAATTCAGGTCAAATAGCGGAAATTCCCGCATTTTCTTCTGATCTCCATCAGAATTCGCGATACAGCGGATTTTGGCCCCGCGCGCCACAGGCGGCGGGGCCTTTTCGTTGTTCAATCGCGACCGCCTTGCCTTGGTCTGGCGATTTACCACGGGACGCCCTTGCTCGGCATCTTTTACTGTAGAGCGCCGGCAGGAATACATTACCGATCGTCAAGACACTCAGCCAAGTCTTCTTAGCCAACTATTGAGGCGGCAGCGGGGAATCGAGGCGCCAAAAGCGCAGCGCGCCAGTACGAGCGAGCGCCAGCAGGCGCAAAAAAGGGCCGCACGATCCATGCGGCCCTCGGCATATTTTGTTTATTCAGCCTGTTCAGTGGCCGGTCAGATTGGCTTTGGCTCGCGCCCACCATCCTGAACGCTTGGGCTTGTCGGGATCGGCCTGCGTGATGACCGGCAGTTCCGGCTGCGTCGGAACTGGAGCCGGAGCGGGCTTTTCCGCGACAGACTCGGGCGTCGCGACTGGCGCCGGCGTTTCGGCTTCGGCCACGGGGGACGGGACCACGGGAGCCTCAGCCACGGGAGCGGTGGCCTCGATCGGCCCGGCGGGCGCCGAATCGCCGCTGGCCTGCTCCGGCGCCTGGGCGACGGTCGTTTCCGTTCCGGGGGTTTCGCTCACGACTTCCGCCGCAACGGGCGTCGATTCGGCGTTCCACACAAGGTCATCGTTGGCGGCAGGCGCTAACGTCTCCAGCAACTCGCTGCCTTCGCTCTCCCCGGATGGCCGCCAATCGCCAGAAAATTCGCTGGACTCAGCGCCACGCGGACCGCGTCCGCCGCGGCGACGCCAGCGTCCGCGTCCACGTCGGCCGCCTTCCGAGCCTTCTTCGCGCGTCGCATCGGAGCCAACTTCTTCTTCGCCGCCGGCCTCGACCGGCGTGATCAGGTCGCCGCCGATCGCCGCCATGGTTTCGAGGCCTTCATCCGAGGGCTGCTCCGCATTGGGATCGGCCATGGCGGGGTCGCGTTCGAAATTGCGGCCCCGGCCGCGCCGCCGACGGCGACGGCGACGGTTTTCCGCATCGCCGTTTTCGCCGCGTTCCTCTGACGATTCGCCTTCGGCGGCTTCGGCCTCGGTTTCCTCGTCGAAATCGGCTTCCGATTCCGCCTCGCCGATCGGCTCGATATCCTCAATCGGCCGGCGCGGATCGAAGCGGCGCAGCGGGTCCGTCACCGGACCGACGGCCGGTTCGCCGCGCTCCAGCGCATGATAGGCGCTTCCGGTCAGCGAATCGTCGGCCTCGATGGTCACGGAGACGCCGAAGCGCTCCTCGATCAGACGCAAGAGCGAACGCTTCTGGTTGAGGATGTAGAGCGCGATTTCCGTGCGGGTGCGCAGAATCACGTTGTGCGAGGCGCTCTTGATCAGCGCGTCTTCGAGCACGCGCATGACGTGGACGGCGACCGAGGCGGTCGAGCGCACCGTGCCGGCGCCGTTGCAATGCGGGCACATCACCGAAGAGCCTTCGAGCACGCCGGTGCGGATGCGCTGGCGCGACATTTCCAGAAGGCCGAAGTGCGAGATGCGGCCAACCTGGATTCGGGCGCGGTCGTCCTTCAGCGCTTCCTTGATGCGCCGCTCCACCGAGCGATTGTTGCGGCTTTCTTCCATGTCGATGAAATCGATGACGATCAGTCCGGCGAGATCGCGCAGGCGTAATTGCCGAGCCACTTCATCCGCGGCTTCCAGATTGGTGCGCAAAGCCGTGTCTTCGATATTGTGCTCGCGCGTCGAACGACCGGAATTGACGTCGATGGCGACCAGGGCCTCGGTCTGGTTGATCACCAGATAGCCGCCCGATTTCAGCGTCACCTGATTGTGGAACAAAGCGTCGAGCTGCGATTCCGCGCCCCATTTGGCGAAAACCGGCTGCGGCTCGTTATAGAATTGCACGTTCCTGACATGGCTCGGCATCAACAGGCGCATGAAGTCGCGCGCTTCGCGGTAACCGGCCTCCCCGGCGACGACGACGTCGTCAATGTCCTTGTTGTAGAGATCGCGGATGGCGCGCTTGATCAGCGAGCCCTCCTCGTAGACCAGGGCCGGCGCGCTGGAGGACAAGGTCAGCTCGCGCACCGTCTCCCACATGCGCATCAGATATTCGAAATCGCGCTTGACTTCCGGCTTGGTCCGGGCCGCCCCCGCGGTGCGCAGGATAACCCCCATTCCTTCCGGAACCTCCAGTTCCTGGGCGATTTCCTTTAGTCGCTTGCGGTCGGCAGCGTCGGTGATCTTCCGCGATATGCCGCCGCCGCGCGCGGTATTGGGCATCAGCACGGAATAGCGGCCCGCGAGCGACAGGTAAGTGGTCAGGGCCGCGCCCTTGTTGCCGCGCTCCTCTTTGACCACCTGGATCAACAGCACCTGACGGCGCTTGATGACTTCCTGAATCTTGTACTGGCGCCTCAGGCGCGGCATGCGGTAGGGAGTCTCGTCCATGGCGTCGCCGCCAAGCTGTTCGACGATTTCCTCTTCCTCGCCATTTTCCCCGTGCTCGACGTGCTCGCCTTCCTGCTCGCGGTCGAGGAAGCGACGCGCGCGCGCTTCTTCGTCTTCGGCGACCTGTTCGGTCGCTTGGCCTTCCGCTTCGAAACGTTCCGTCTGGCTTTCGTCCGCCGTGACAGTTTCGCCGTCGCCCGGAGCATCTTCCTCGTCGCGCGATTCGGCCGGCCGATCGCCCGACTCCTCGACGATGGCGAAGCCTTCCGGATCGCAGGCGAGTTCGTGGCTTTCGCCGTGCGGCGCAGGTTCGACACCCGGCGCAGAATCCGCAAACGGCGTCTCAGCCACCGGTGTTTCCGCGACAGGCGATTCCGCGACGACCGAGGTTTCCTCGGAGGCCTTATCCTCTATGGCCGACGCCTCGGGCGCAACCGCGCCTTCCGGCGCCGTTTCGCCGGCGAATTCGACCGCCTCGACGGGAGCGGCGTCTTCGGCCATCTCGGTCGGCTGGGCGTCTGGCTGTGCTTCCTGGGTGTTTTCGCCGGCCTCGACCGAAGCGGCGCGCTCCTCGTCGGACAGGATTTCGCCGGCCACCCGTTCGTCGTCACTGGGGCGGCGGCGTTCCGAGCCACGCCGGTGACGGCGGCTGCGGCGGCGGGAATTATCCTCGTCCTCTTCCTCGCGATGGGCGCGCGACTCCTCTTCCAGCAGCGCCACGCGGTCGGCGTGGGGGATCTGGTAGTAATCGGGGTGGATTTCCGAAAAGGCGAGAAATCCGTGGCGATTGCCGCCATATTCGACAAAGGCGGCCTGAAGCGAGGGTTCGACCCGCGTCACTTTCGCCAGATAAATATTGCCGCGTAATTGCTTCTTGGAAGCGGATTCGAAATCGAACTCTTCGACTCTATTGCCGCGCAGCACCACCACCCGCGTTTCTTCGGGATGGGAGGCGTCGATGATCATCTTGTTGGCCATTGGGAACTCTTGCAGGCATGGCGCGGCCGTAGGCCAGGATCACCCTTGCGCTTCCGCCGGCGGATTCTGGGCCGTCAGGTCGGATTACGCGCGCGGCGCCGCGCCATGAGAGGCGCGCCATGCGATAATGGGTTGAGGGAAGGTGGATTGAAGGAACGTGCCGCGCGCAACGGCTTTGAGACGCGGCGCGGCGGGAAAAGACGGGCGAACAGCCCGGTCGGCGGATCGGGGCGATGGAGGAAGATGCAAAGCCGCCCGCTGCGAATCGCGCAAAAACCGGACGCCTTCCGGCGCCGCCTATTTCCGCGATGGACGCCCTCGCGCAGCCAAAATCGCCGCGATGAGGTCTTTGTGCGAGCACGAGCAAACTTTTCACCTGTCCTCCGGCGCGCAGGGACGCCGGAACTTCGTTCAGGACGGAATTCGAGCGAAAACCGGCGAAACCCTGGCCCGCGCGAAAAGCTCTTGCTACGGAAGCGGCGCGTCGAGGCTGGGGAGGCCGTTCTTCGCTCGTTTGGCGCGAATCCTATCGCGCCCGAACTGGAACATCCCTATCTACCCGAAAGAGCCCCGGTTTGGCAAGTTTGTTCACATACGTTGCGCCGGCGCCACAGTCGGCAGGGTTTCGCGTTTCAGCAAGGTAAATAGCTATTAACTTTTTCATGGTCTGACTAAGGCTCGCCCTAGGCAATTCGTAAGGACGGAGCGGCTTGAAACACATGGATTTCGGCGGCATACGACGGAAGTGGCTCCCGGTCCGAAATTACGGCCTTGCGCTGGTCTTTGCCTGCGCGCCTTTTTCCGCCGCCTCGGCTCAACCGGCGGCGCCCCCCGCTCCGATCGCCATTTCGGCCCGTCTCGACGCGGGCGTCAGGGAAACAAAGCTGATTTTCGTCCTTAACGACTGCGTAAAGGCGGAAAGCTATGTGCTTGACCATCCGGCCCGCGCCATTGTCGATCTCCCCGAGGTCAATTTCCAGATCGACCCGACCGCGGGACTGAAACCGCCCGAACCGCACAAGCGCCACGCCCGCCCGACCACGGAAACTTCCGGCCAGGTTTCCAACTTGGTCACCTCCTATCGTTTCGGCCGACTGGCGCCTGGAAAATCTCGCATCGTCATCGATCTTTCCGGGCCGGCGGAAATGGTTTCCGCCACTTGCGCGCCCGCCGCGCCGGGAATTTCCGAACTGAAACTGACTCTGGCGCCACAAGCCGAGGGGGCTTTCAGGACAGCGGCGCGCGCCGGCGCCGAAAAACAGGCCGCCGCCGCGCCGCCGCCTGAAGCCGCGCCCCAGGTCGGCGCTGACGACATCAAATCCCCGGCCGATGGGCAAAGGCCGATCGTCGTGCTCGATCCGGGCCATGGCGGCGTCGACACCGGAGCGCTCGGGCGCGACCATATCTTGGAAAAATTCCTGGTGCTCGATTTCGCCAAGGTCCTCGCGGCGAAACTGCGCGAAAATGGCCATTATCAGGTTGTGCTGACCCGCGAAGACGACACTTTCGTGCCTCTGGGCGAACGGGTGCGGATGGCGCGCGACCTCCACGCGGCCTTGTTCGTCTCGCTGCACGCCGACGCCTTGGCCGGCGGCGGCGACGCCGTCCAGGGCGCCACCGTCTACACCGTTTCCGACCGCGCTTCCGACGCCGAAGCCGCTCGCGTCGCCGAGCACGAGAACAAGGCCGATTCCGCCGCCGGCGTCGAGGCCAGGGAGGACGCCAGCGACGTCAACGACATATTGTTTGACCTGACGCGGCGGGAAACCCGCGCCTATTCCCATGTTTTCGCCCGTTCCCTGTCGGAATACTGGAAGGTCGCGGCGCGCCTGAACAAGAATCCCCGCCGTTCCGCCGGCTTCGTCGTGCTCAAGGCGCCCGACGTGCCCTCGGTGCTGCTGGAACTCGGCTATCTGTCCAACGAGGCCGACACCGCCGATCTGACCTCGCCCGCGTGGCGCGAAAAAGCCGCCGCGCAGGTCGCCCGCGCCATCGACTCCTTTTTTGCGCCAAGCCAGACCGGAACAAGCCAAACCGGAACAAGCCAGGCGGCGAAAACCGCAGCGTCGGCTCACGACGGCGCCCTTAAAGCGACACAAAGCAGCGGCAACTAGAGCGCCGCGCCAGCAAGCGGTTTCCGCTGGAGGGCGCGAAAGGATGTCTCGCGCCGCGCCCTGACGAATTTTGCATGGCCGGCGCCGCAGCGCGATGTTATAGGCGCAAGGACCCGGCGACGCGCCGACCGGCAAGGATCGGCGAATTCGCCAAAAGCTGCGGCCACGAAGTTGCTAGAGTGCATTTGCAAAAGGTGAATGGATGCGGATGTTCGCCCGTTTTATCGGCTTTGTTTTCGCTACGGGCGCACTCCTCGCCGTTATCGCCGCCCTGGCGGCAGGCGGGCTGATCTATGTCTATTCCAAGGACCTGCCTGACTATACCCAGTTAAAAAACTACGAACCGCCGATCATGACCCGCGTTCACGCCGGCGACGGCTCCCTGCTCGCCGAATATTCGCACGAGCGCCGGCTTTACCTGCCTTCCAACGCCATTCCGCCTTTGGTCAAACAGGCCTTCATCTCGGCCGAGGACAAGAATTTCTACACCCATAACGGCGTCGATCCGGAAGGCATCATCCGAGCCGCCATGGTGTTGGCGCAGGGCAACAAGCATGTTCAGGGCGCCTCGACCATCACCCAGCAGGTGGCGAAAAACTTCCTGCTGACCAACGAACGCAGCTTCGATCGCAAGATCAAGGAGGCGCTGCTGTCGTTGCGCATAGAACGGGCCTATTCGAAAGAGCGCATCCTCGAGCTTTATCTCAACGAAATCTATCTCGGCCTCGGCAATTATGGCGTCGCCGCCGCCGCTTTGAACTATTTCGACAAATCGGCGCATGAACTGACCCTGGCCGAAGCCGCCTATCTCGCCGCCTTGCCCAAGGGGCCGAACAATTACAATCCCTGGCGCAACCGCGACGCCGCCATCGCCCGCCGCAATTACGTCATCGACCGCATGGTCGAAAACGGTTACGCCACCCGCAAGGACGGCGACGCCGCCAAGGCCGAGCCGCTGACCGTCAATCCGCGCGCATTGTCGCCGAACTCCATCGCCGCCGGCTATTTCGCCGAAGAGGTTCGGCGCGAATTGAACGACCGTTACGGCGACAAGAAGCTTTACGAGGGCGGCCTGTCGGTTCGCACCACCCTCGACCCGAAAATGCAGCTGATGGCGCGCAAGGCGTTGGTCGACGGCTTGTTGCGCTTCGACGAGGCGCACGGCTACCGCGGCCCCCTGAAGGTCATCGAAATTTCCGCCGACTGGGGCCAGTCGCTCGGCGAGATTCCGGCGCTGGGCGATGTCGCGCCTTGGCGCCTCGCGGTCGTCCTCGACGCCAACGACGTTTCCGCCCGTATTGGCCTGCAGCCTCCGCGCGAAAAATCAGGCGAAATTTCGCATGTTCGCGAAACCGGCTCGCTGACCGCCGACGGCATTCGCTGGACGCGCCAGCGCATGCGCCAGGCTTTGAAACCCGGCGACGTCGTCTATGTCGAGCCGGTCGAGGGGCGTTCAGGCCAGTTCCGCCTGCGCCAGATCCCCGAGATTTCCGGCGCCATCGTCGCCATGGACCCCTATACTGGCCGCGTCTTCGCCATGGTCGGAGGCTTCTCCTTCGACCAGTCGTCGTTCAACCGCTCGACCCAGGCCCTGCGCCAGCCGGGCTCGTCGTTCAAACCCATCGTCTACGCCACCGCGCTGGACAACGGCTACACCCCCTCCTCGATCATTCTCGACGAGCCGATCGAGATCGCCCAGCCGAATGGCGAAGTCTGGCGCCCGGAGAATTTCGAGGAAGGCCATTACGGCCCGCACACCTTGCGTTATGGCGTCGAACATTCGAAAAACCTGATGACCGTCCGCCTGGCGCGCGACATCGGCATGCCGCTGATCGCCGAATATGCGCGCCGCTTCGGCGTTTACGACGACATGGCGACCTATCTGCCGATGTCGCTCGGGGCCGGCGAAACCACGGTGATGCGCATGGTCACCGCCTATTCCATGCTGGCCAACGGCGGCAAGCGCATCAAGCCGACCCTGATCGACCGCATCCAGGACCGCTGGGGCCATACTATCTACCGCCACGACGAGCGCCAGTGCCTCGGCTGCGACGCGCCCAAGTTCGACCCGTCGAACGAGCCGAAGCTGGTGGACAATCGCGAACAGGTGCTCGACCCGCTCACCGCCTACCAGATCACCTCGATCATGGAAGGCGTGATCCAGCGCGGCACCGGCGTGTCGATCAGAGAAGTCGGCAAGCATCTCGCCGGCAAGACCGGCACCACCAACGAGGCCAAGGATCTGTGGTTCATCGGCTATTCGCCCGACCTCACCGTCGGCGTCTTCCTGGGGTACGACAAGCCGCGCTCGATGGGCGATTCGGCGCAGGCCGCGACTTACGCGGCGCCGATCTTCCGCGACTTCATGAAAATGGCGCTGGCCGACAAGCCGGACACACCGTTTCGCGTGCCGCCGGGCATCAAGCTGATCTCGGTCGACGTCCACTCGGGCCTGCGCTCCTCCGGCGCCGGCGCTATCCTCGAAGCCTTCAAGCCCGGCACCGCGCCGCCCGACACCTACCGCGGCGGCGGCGACAGCCACGCCAGCCACACCCCGGCCACCGATCAGGCGGTGGGTTCGGGAACTGGCGGCCTGTATTGAACGGCTTTACAGCTGGCTTGTCGCTCTCTATGTCTGGCGTCCCTTTATTTGAGAAAGAACAATCATGCGCGCCGAAGCGGTTTCGCTCGTCGAACAGATCAAGCAGTCCGTGGGACTGCTGAGGAGGCATCTTTGACGTCGAAACCTCGACGCGCCGCCTCGCCGAACTGAACGCCAAATCCGAACACCCTGAGTTCTGGAACGACGCCGAAGGCGCGCAGAAACTGATGCGCGAGCGGACCGATCTCGAAGATCGTCTCGGCTCGCTCGCCCGTTTCGAGAGCGAACTCGAAGACGCCATCACCCTGGTCGAACTCGGCGAGATGGAAGGCGACGCCTCCGCCGAGAAGGAGGGAATCGACCAGCTCAAAACCATCAAGGTCGAGGCCGAACGCCGTCAGGTCGAAGCCTTGCTGTCGGGCGAAGCCGACGCCAACGATACTTTTATCGAAATCCACTCCGGCGCCGGCGGCACCGAGAGCTGCGACTGGGCGCGCATGCTTTTGCGCATGTACACGCGCTGGGCCGAGCGCCACAAGTTCAAGGTCGAACTGATCGAAGAAACCCCGGGCGACGAGGCGGGAATCAAATCCGCGACCTTGCTCATCAAGGGCCACAACGCCCATGGCTGGGCCAAGACTGAATCCGGCGTGCATCGGCTGGTGCGCATTTCGCCCTTCGATTCGAACGCGCGGCGCCACACCAGCTTCGCTTCGGCCTGGGTCTATCCGGTGATCGACGACAAGATCGACATTCAGGTCAATGAAAGCGATTGCCGCATCCACACCTACCGCGCCCAGGGCGCCGGCGGCCAGCACATCAACACCACCGATTCGGCGATCCGCATCACTCATATTCCATCAGGCATCGTCGTGGCCTGCCAGATGGAGCGTTCGCAGCATAAGAATCGCGCCACCGCCTGGGGCATGCTGCGCGCCCGCCTCTATGAGCAGGAACTGGAGCGTCGCGAGGCCGAGGCCAGCAAGATCAACGCGACAAAATCGGAAATCGGCTGGGGCCACCAGATCCGCTCCTACGTGCTGCAGCCCTATCAGATGGTCAAGGATTTGCGCACCGGCGTCGTCTCCGGCACGCCCGACGAGGTGCTGGATGGCGACCTCGACGAATTCATGGAAGCGGCTCTGGCGCAGCGCGTCCATGGCGGCGGCCCCGACAAGGTCGACGTCGTGGAGTAATCGGGCGGTGGGGAGCGGCGGCGCCTTTTTCGCGCCGACGCTTCAGCCCTCAGTGCGGCAGCTTGTCGGCGATCACCTCTATGCGCTGGATTTCCGGTTGCTTGGCGAAAAGCTGCGGCGCCTGCGCCATGAGCTCCTTCGCCACCCGGCCGCGCAAATGCTCCTCGCGCCCATGTTCATCGGCGAAAACATCGAATATGCCATAAGTGCGCGGGCCCATCTTGATGGCGAACCAAGCCGTCGTCTCGGGTTCTTTCTCGACCATTTGCTGGGCGTTGGACAAAAACGCCGCGACGTCTTTTTCCTTGCCGGGCTTGGCTTCGAGTTGGACGTAAAGCGCGAGTTGGGTCATCTGTCACTCCGTTGCTTGCGCCCCCAACACGGCGGATGATGCCTTACGCGCGACTGAGGCGCAACGCATCTCCCGAAAACTTGTTCTCCACCAATTACTTGGGCAAGGGACAGGAACCGGGCGCGCGGCAAAGGGCCGGCGTCGGCAGGGTCGCGACTTTGACGCTATTGGACGGCGCCTGCGCCACCCCGTTGACCAGCGGCGCGACCTGCCACGTATAGGTGGTGGCGGCGGCAAGGCCGCCATCGGCAAAGCTCTGGCCGGCAACCTCCGCAATGACCTGGAAGGATCCATCGGCGCCGGCCCGTGACACGCGATAGGAGGTCGCGCCGGGCGCGGCGGTCCAGGCAAGCGCCACCGAAGTATCGGCGCGGTCGTTGAGGATCAGGTTGAGCGGGGCGGCAGCCGGCGCGGGTGTGCCGGTCTGGGCGGTCAAGGCGTTAAGCATGGCCTTGATCGCGGCGATCTGCTTGCCGAATTTCGTCACATAGCGATCGCTGCCGGTGACATAACCCCACCAGTCCCAGCAGGACTGCGGGTTGAAG
>NZ_JBKQOU010000162.1:0-2960 GCF_052145335.1 Rhodoblastus sp. | reverse complement strand
TGCGCCAGCCTACTTCGACTGTCTGCACGCGGCTCATATGGCCGCGAAAGATTTGGGACTGACATGGGCGCTGGTCAGGGCCTATGACGCCTTGCGCTGCGGCTCCGACTTCATTTTTGAGCGGCTGCAAGACGCCAAGCTTCCAGACGCGAAAATCAAGCAACTGGAAAAGCGCGTCGTTAGCTGCCTCATCTATTATTTGGATGATGCATTGACCGCGTTGCAGGCGGAATTAGCCGTGCGGAAGGCTGTCATTTAATGATCGCAGAGGGTCGCGTCGGCAGTGGCGCGCCCCTTTTCTTTGGCCGCGCGACTTTCTAACAAAGCTGCGCCTGCCCTGTTTCATCAATCAGTTAGCAGGAAAAATGCGGGCCTGTTACAGAGTCCCCTGCCTTGGGCGGCGGTTATCCGACGCTGTGGAGCGGGTGGGGCGCTTTCGGTGCCGATTCACGAAAGCCGGTCACGGCTTACGGCGCCTATGAAAATGCGCTGTTGAGGTTCCCGAACGATGACGCCGAGAAATGGCAGCCTGCACTGAGGCAGCGTGCGGAATTGGACAGGGACATCTCAACTGGCGACCAGCCTAGTCAAAATTACACGTTTGCCGCCTCGTCAGGACGATGACGGGAATCGGCTCGAAGCCGACATTCTCTCCCACTCCCCCAAATGCAGGCAAACGCTGGCGCGTCATGGTGGCGCCGCTTGTTCGGCTGAACTGTCCCGCTTTTGTTCCAAATTTCCGGCGCGGGCGATACGCTATTGCTCCCGATAAGCAGTTATAGGCCGCGTTATTCTTAGAATGATTCAATAAAATCAAACTGCAAAAGAAAAGTAGAACGTTTAGAAACATAAGCGGAACCGCAAAAAGTTCCATCGTGGCGGCCTACCGTGCTCGATATTCCTCAGCTTCGAGCGGAATTGAGCCCTTTGTGCGGTGATTGATGACCCGCCGCCGCTCGGGGTCAAAAAGAGGCTATGGCTTTTCCGCCGATTCCGGACCTATATGCGTATTCTCGGCTCATTTATCCCGCGCGAGCCCCGCGTCACGGCGAGCCGAGCGGCAGCCTTCGAGCCTCACCCGGCGCAGAAGTGCTAACTGGGGCGCAGCCCCGTTACGTCAAATCGGACGGAGACAGCGACCACTTTCATGGAACTGTAATAATTGATTGGCAATCTATATCGCAATACCTATGAACTCATTGAAATTGTGGACAAAAATGGTAATCGATCAGGTCGAATCGTGGCAAAAGCGCGCAAGGGAAGCCTACGAAACATCATTCGATCATTACACTGCACTCTCGCTCGCAAAAGAAATCAGGGCGTTGAACGCACCGGGCCGAGTTAGCCACAGGGCGTCTCAATTCATTTATCTGCTCGAACACGTCACCTACTTCGACAACAACAGCGACCAAGTCGCAAATGCACGAAGGGCCTTCGTAGCATTGCAGCGGGCGCTACGCGAATTGGGTGAGCAGCATGGGCCGAAGTGCGCGAGCGCCGCAGTGTAGCCAATTGGTTCTGAAGTCGAGCCGTCCGGCGTGTATGAACGTATTTCGTCGCCAGCTAACGCTGCGTCTCGCTTCGTTTTCCGTCTCGAACCAGACCTTCGGAAAAGCGTTTCGGCGGAACTTTGCTGCATCTGCACACGCGAATGTGAATGCACCGCAGCGAACCGAATATTGCATCGCAATAAAAGTGATGTAATTTGAAGATTCATAATGCTGTTTCTCCCACAGCGCTGCCGCCGCGCTTAGCGTGGCGGCTTTTTTTTGCCGGTGGCGATGGAGAAGAAATCGGCGCGAATATCCGGCGATCACGATGGCCCGATGGGGCGGAGATTATGGCCTATGTCGTCGAAATTGTTGGTAGGCCCGGGGTGTATTTGGTGATGTCAAATACAGATCAGCAGATCGGCGTCATCAACGGATCAGACGATGAATGGTATTGGCAAATTTTTGGCTCTGATGTCGTTTACGAAACTTCCCTTGCGCGGGCTAAGGCCGCAGCGTTGAGAGAAGCGAAAATTTTAGAGGACAAGTTTCTGACCGGGCATTGAGCAGGATCGCTGCCTGTCGCTCGTCCACTCCCGCTTGCGGCATTGACAAAGCGAAGGGGATGACCCCTTCCTGCCGCTTCGCGCCACTCTTAGGCGGAGCGACCCGCGTGTTAGATTTCTGCCACCAGACGCGATGCGCGAACGCTGCCGGACGAAGTGCCGAAGCAGACCCCGGCGCAGAAATTCTATAACGAATAAGTCGGTCGGTGCGGTTTGCGGCTCCTCAAATCACGATCCGCTCGATCTCGTCGAGGGTCATTTCATCGTGCCGCCGGTCATAGAGTTGGGTGGTGCGCGTCGATGAATGGTTCGCCATCGCGGCGGCCTTTTCCAACGTTCCACCATTTTGAGATAGGCGGTGGGTCGGTTGCCCGGAAAGTGTGGTTGCCGATTTTGGTTTCGATTTCGGCGCCAGAGGCCTGATGTTGAATCATCGCATAGGCGTTTGCTTGGGGCAGGCGCGTTTGGGTGAGTTTGCCTGTGCCTCGGCCAATCGTTCGGAAAAGCGGTCCCTTTGGATCATCGCCGAGGCCACCGCCGTCGATATAGGCGTGCGAATAGGTTTCGAGATTGTGATGGCACGGCATCGCATGAATCTTGCCGCCTTTTTCGTGCAGGCGAACCCAAAGGCGGCGGTTCTGGATGAAAGTGTCTTCGACCCTCATGCTGATCGCCGCGCCGATGCGCGCGAAGGAATAGACCATCAGGCCGATCAAGGCGCGGTCCCGCAGTCCGACTGGTGTGCTGACGTCGATAGCATCGAGAAGCGCGCGGGCTTCGGTTGCCTTCCGTTCGAGGCCCCACCTCCATCCCATCGCCTCACAAAGAGCATATCCGGCGGAACGTCTATCTCTTCATCTCTTCGTCGGCCTCGGCGACAAGGACCTCCAACTCGGACGCGAGG
>NZ_JBKQOU010000161.1:0-2827 GCF_052145335.1 Rhodoblastus sp. | reverse complement strand
AGCTACGGCGACCGTTCGTATCGCCTTCGACGATCTGAAATGCGTCGGCTCGCAGGATTTTCCTTGCTTCGCGGCTCAATGGCGGCATCGATCTGCGTTCGCACCCCGTGTGCGCGAATTATCAGAGCTCGATCTGGTGATCGCGGGTCCGGATCCCGTTGGCGAGCTTGGAATCGCGGCGAAGTCGCCTGCCCTGACATTCTGAGCGGCAACGTGAAAAGCGGCGGAATTTTTGCGCTGCCGTCACCCCCCGGGAGTCGCGATTCCGATCGATCTCGCGCAGGGTGATGTTTCGACTCACTTCACCGCCGACAATCATAGGATCGATGCGCGGATCTTGCGGATATTCAGGCGAAGTCAAGCCGGCGGCGGCGGGAGCGGCGTTCAGCTCCGGTGCCGCCCAGCCGGTTACGAGCTTGCGGGACGCGCCCGTGCTTTCCAGCCCAAAGTATACCCCATATACCACAACGCAGTGCGAGTGCCGGCGGAGGCGCCACCCAGGCCGCCAGGCGAAATTTACGATGTCAAACAACATAGGCTGTCTGCCGCGAAAGGCGCCCTTGCTCGGCCTTTATTTACGAACGCATGCGCGGCTGCCAAGCCATGACCGGCGATCAACCCGACGAATTCCCAGTAAATTTCCCTGTTACCAGGGAAATTTACTGGGAATTTCAAATACCCATTAATGCGGAACCCTCGCTGTTCCTCATGCCCTGCTTAATGTGAATGGACACCGTCACGTCCTCCTCCTTGGCGCCGAACTTTTGGGCGAACTCGCGCGTGACGCGCGCGACAAACGCGCTAACCCCCTCTCTTTCTGAGCTTTTCTGGCTGGGGACCGAGGCCAGCGATACATCGTCTTGCCATTCCGCCAACTCTTTTAATCCAGGATGGATTGCCTTGCCGCGCTCGACAGGATCAAGCGGCACGAAAAGTGGAGCTTTCGGAGAAAAATCGGGATTCCGCTCCTTGCGCGCAGCGAGCACTTTGTCGAAGGCTTTAATGATCGTTGCGGATGGAAAACAAAGGATCTCCGCACAATTCGGTTGCTCGGCCGAGGGCGTAACGACGACGACAAAATCAACACACGGGACGGTCATCCAGTCCCCGCCAGGGTTGCGAACGATGCCAACTTTGCGTTCGAGCGAACTCCGAACGGCCACCCTATAGGTTTCTGACCCCTTAGAAATGCGCAGCTGGGCGCCCGGCGCCACGCCCATCCTACTGACGTCTTTGACGCTGTAGCCGCGCCGTTCGAGGGCTTTGCGCGCGCAGTCCCGCAAATGCGCCCTTCTGAGTTTTGCGACCATCGGTGCCCCGCCCCCTTGAATCGGAACAAACTACCCATATACTTCTTAAGGATGTTAGAGCGTCTTGTAAAGTATTCTGAGGCAACATGGCGGAAAATGATGATGATGGCATCGGCTATGGCCGGCCCCCGCTGCATTCGCGTTTCAAACCCGGCGAAAGCGGCAATCCGCGGGGTCGTCCCAAAGGCGCGGTCTCCTTCAAAGCGGACCTCCTCGAGGAACTGTCCGAGACGATCGCCGTGGGCGGCGGCGAGGTCCGCATCACCAAACAACGAGCGATCGTGAAGAGGCTGGTCGCGGCCTCGCTCGACGGCAATCCCAAGGCTACCACTGCCCTGATCAATCTGTGCGTGAAACTCTTGCCCGATCAGGAGACAGACCCGCGTGCCGCCGAGAACGAGGCCTTTGTCGACAAACTGGCCGAGCGCGAAACTGCAGCGGAGCCTCGTCGAGCACGGAGGAACCCGGAAAATGACTGACGGCGCCGAGCTACTCCTTCGTAACTTCGAATCCTTCGCTTGAATCCAAGTCAAGAACAACGGCGCGCGGTGCGCGGTCAATACGCCGCCGCGCCACCTCAAAACTTTCCTGGGCGCGGTCTGTCTAGCTGCTTGGCTGCTCGTGAGGGATCCCGCCGAGAAGGTCCTCATCGTGACGCCCCAACCTCTCCGACATTGAGGAAACCGCGGAAGCTGTGTCTTGGCGTCGCCGTCAACATCCACGGGTTCCGACATTCGCCAACCCGGGAGTTTTGGCGCCGGACCAGCAAACGCTATCTTTCGTCGCAATCGGCGCGAACGCCGAAGTCTACGAATATTCCGTTCTCGCCACTTCGCTCGGCGGGGAACACATGAGTTTCGGCCAGCTGTATATTGAAGAACCAATGGGGCTGCGGCGGCTTCGTCACGCAGGACCTTGCTCGTTGCCGACTGGCCGCACATGATCGCTTTGTTTTACGACTGGTGGAATATCTTCGTTCGTCTGGTCGAGCCGGCGCCATTTTTCTACGCGAACTCGCAAAAAATGCGGGGCAGTTGACGGGCCTGCAACGCTGCGACGAATCCTCGCTAGAGCCTTCCAAGTTTTCCTTCAGGGCCGTCAGTTGCGCTCGGCCCCGCGCCTCGCGGCCGGCTAACTCAACATTCGGTAGAGAAAATAAAGAAATCACTCGCGAACCCAACGCCAACTGCCGGATTTCACCCGCAGCTCACACATCGCAATAGGCTTGAAAGAGGCAGGGATATTCCTCCTCACGCGACGGCCAATCCTCGATCCCCTCCCCTCACCCCGTCAGAGGTCATATCTTCCACCCCATGCCCCGCGCACAAGGCGCATGGCGGGGTTTTCGGGCTTGGGCTGGGGTTGACGCGGAAATCGCCATCCCCAGCCTGCGGCGATTTTTGGGGCCTGGGCGTCGATCGGCTTCTCCGACCTGCCCTTCTTTTTCTATGCGTGTTCCCTGTTCGATGCGCCGCAGGCCGTCGCGGAGAGCGGTAAAAGCGACATTCCCTGCCCCG
>NZ_JBKQOU010000160.1:0-4700 GCF_052145335.1 Rhodoblastus sp. | reverse complement strand
GCTCGCGCCGGCCCAGGCGGACTGGGCCGAGGATGACCCTGAAAATGCAACGAAATGAGAAGCCTACGGCAGCATCGTGAAAACATTGTCAAAGTAATCGTTCCATCTGTTCTGTTATATTATTCCCGAATGTCACCCTTTGGCATGTTTTGTCACTGATTTTAAAATCATGAGGATTGGAAGCAAAAATGGCGACCCCAAAAAATAAACCCAATACCCTGGCAGACGTGCTCGCAATTGTCGCTGCGGCCGATCTCGCCCCCGCGCGCCGCCGCGATCTAATCTCGTCGATCAACCGGCTCTGCGAGATGGCCGGTCGCTCGCCGTCGGACGTACCGGCGGAGGCGAGCGCGTTGAGGGCGGAGCTGCGCAAGATCCGCCCGGCGAAGTTTGGCGTCAGCGCCAAGACATTCAGCAACCAGAGAAGCCTCCTGGCGGCCGCCCTGCGGCAAGCCGGCGCGCTCGACGACATGGGCCGCGGATTTGCGCGGCGGCATCCGGCCTGGGGCCCTCTTCTGAAGGTCGTCGGCGCCAACACGCAGTTGCGGTTGCATCTGGACGACGGCCTCGCCGCCTTCGCCAACTGGTGCGCCAAGAACGGAATTGCCCCTGACGCGGTGACCGACGAGTCCGTGAAGCTGTTCGCGATCTGGCTGGAGACCCGCACCCTTTGCCTCAAGCCCCTCGACGCCGTGCGCGGGACGCCCCTTCGCTGGAACAAGGCCGGCGCGACGGTCGACTGTTGGCCGAAGACCTGACTGTCTCCCGTCTCGTTCAGAGCGCCCCGCAGGCGCCTCGCCTGGGACGATCTCAGCGAAAGCTTCCGCCGCGACGCCGAGGCCTATCTCGCCAAACGGGCCGATCCGGATATTTTCGACGAGGCGGCCGCGGCGCCGCGCCGTCCCTTGGCGCCAAACACGCTGCGACTGCAACGCGAGCACCTGCGCCTGGCTGCGTCGGTTCTCATCGAGGCGGGAATCGTTGCGGCGGACGTCGCTTCGCTGGCGGATCTTACCGAGCGAGAGCGCTTCAAAACCATTCTGCGCCACTATCAAGGCGAACCGAATGGAAAACCGAGCGCCTTTGCCGTTGGCCTCGCCAAAACGCTGATCCAGGCGGCCAAGCATCACGTCGGCGCCTCAGCGGAGCAGGTGGCCAACCTCAAGGCGCTGGCCGCCAAGCTACCGGCTGTCCCGTTCGATTTTACGGCTAAGAACAAAGCGCTCTTGCGCAAGCTCGAATCGGAGCGGCTTCGCGCCAAGCTTTTGTTTCTGCGCGAAGAATTGCTGGCCAGGGTCGCCGCAGATTCAAAGGCCTCTCGCCCGCCGTTCGTCGCCGGGCAGGTCGCGATTGCGATCGACATTCAATTGGCTTGCCCGCTTCGACCCCAGAACCTGAGTGATTTGCATTGGCGACGCCACTTCCTGGAGCCGGATGGGCCAAAGGGCCGTTTGCTGTTGCACATTCCTGCCGAGGAAACCAAGGTCAAACGCCAGGATCTGACCGTCGAGATTCCGGCGGACGTCGCACGGCGGCTGCGCTGGTATCGGCGTCACATCCTGCCGCGGGTTGGCGCCGATCCGAATGGATTTTTTTTGTCACGGAGAAGGGAGGCCGCAAGAGCCAGCAGACGCTCTGTCAGCAGATCGTCGAAACGATTGCAAAGCACGTCGGCGTCCACATGACTCCCCACCAGTTCCGTCACTTCGTCGCCAGCGTTTATCTCGACGCCAACCCGGAAGACCATCAGACGGCGCAGGCGATTCTTCATCACTCATCAGCCAAAACCACGCTGATCTATGCGGGCTCCGCCAGCCGCCGCGCCAGCCGAGCCTATGGCAAGATTCTGTTCGAACAGCGCGAGCAACTCGAGCTCGCTCGCCGCGCCAAGCCGGCCGGGTCGAAAAATGCGATCAAACCATCCCGAGGTCGTGAGGCGCCATGAGCCTTCTGAAGCATCTCCCCGAAATTCAGTGGCCGGCTGCGGATCGTCAAACATTTGAGGCGGCCTTCAGATCCGGCGACTTGTTCGACGAAACGGGCGGGCCTGGGGCGCATCTGTCGGAGGGCAGCCGAACTTGCATCCGGATGGGCTATCGTCGCTGGCTGGGGTTCCTGCACGCCGCTCATCCCGACGACCTTCTGATGCCGCCGGCCGATCGCATTTCGCTCGAGCGCGTGCGCGACTACGTCGCCCGGCTCAGCGCAGACATGCGTCCGTCCTCGGTCGCGCTGACGATCCAAAGCCTTTGCTATGCCGCCCGCCTGATCGCCGGCGAGCGCGACTGGCGATGGCTTTTTGCGATCAAAGCGCGACTCGTGGCCCGCGCGCGGCCACGCGACCGCTTTGACCGGCTGACGCCGCCTTGTCAGACGCTCGACTTCGGCATCGAACTGATGGACATGGCTCTCACCCTGCCGATGACGAGCCGCAGGACGCGCGAGCTGCAATATCGGGATGGGTTGATTCTTGCTCTGCTCAGCCTCTGGCCGATCCGGCGCCGGAGCCTGGCGGCCCTGACGGTCAGCCGGCATATCGAGATCGAGGACGGCGGCGTCAACTTCCTTCTCCATCCCGCCGACACCAAGTCCGGGCGCTTTGAAAGCTGCCGCACTCCGGAGCCGCTCGTCCCTTATGTTATGCGGTATCTCAAAGACATCCGTCCGCGTCTCGTGGGGCCTCGCCCCCATGACGGATTGTGGGCTTCATATCGCCATGGGACTTTGACGGACAGCGGCCTTTACGAGATCGCCCGAACCCGTCTCTGGAAGCGGTTCGGCAAGGACACGTGTCTGCACGACTTCCGGCGTTCGGCCGCCACTCATCTCGCGATGGACGCCCCTGCACAAATCGGCCTCATTCCGGGCGTGCTGCAGCACGCTTCGCCCGAGGTCGGCGAGCGGCACTACAATCTGGCCAACGCGATCAAGGCGAGCCAGAGGCTTGCCCAGCACCGGGCCTTAGTCAAAAACCGGCTGCGGCTCCTGACGACAAATACCGACGCTCCCAAAGTTGAGGAGTCCATGCGCCGGCGGCCGAGGCGGGGACAATGAAAGTTGACATGACCCAGTTTGATGGCGCCGTCGACGAGCGAATGAAGAAGTTAAAGCGCCGCGGAGAGCCAGCATGCGTGTGAGCATATACGTTCTCCCGGTTTGGTTGCGCGACGCCGCCGCGACCTCAATCGCCATCGACAATCCTCGCCATGTCGGCGATGCTCACCTCGTTCTCAGCCACGCCGGACTCGAAACGACGCAGAAGCATTACAATCAGGCGGCATGGGCGACCCGGGCGCTCCTGCGCGCCTCGTTCGACGCCGCCGGCAGATCACGTTGACGAGCAATTCTATGCGCGCCGTCATTTACGCCCGCTATTCCTCGGACCAGCAGCGCGAAGCTTCGATCGAGGACCAGATTCGCCTGTGCAAGGAGAGAATCGCCAAGGAGGGCTGGACGTTGGCCCAGGTTTTCCGTGATTCCGCCATGAGCGGGGCGACAACGCTGCGGCCAGGCTACCAGACGATGCTCGAAGGGGCGCGCGAAGCCGGTTTCGACGTCATCGTCGCCGAGGCGCTCGATCGGCTGTCGCGGGATCAGAAAGATGTCGCCGCGCTGTTCAAACGCCTGCAATTTGCCGGCATAAAACTCGTCACGCTCGGCCAAGGCGAGATCGGCGCCCTCCATATCGGCCTCAAGGGGACGATGAATGCGCTGTTCCTGAAGGATCTTGCCGACAAGGTGCGGCGCCGCTTGAGGGGACGGATCGAAGACGGCAAGTCGGGCGGCGGCAACGCCTACGGCTATGACGTCGTCAGGACCTTCGACGCCATCGGCGAGCCGGTTCGCGGCGAGCGCAGAATCAACCCGGCCGAAGCCAAGGTCATCAGGGAGATTTTTGACCGTTACGCTGGCGGCGCCTCGCCGCGAAAAATAGCGATGAAATTGAACGCTCGCGGCGTCAGCGCGCCGCGGGGCGGCGCCTGGAGCGGGAGCACGCTCAACGGCAACCGCGCGCGCGGCACGGGCGTATTGAACAACGAGATCTATATTGGCCGGCTGGTGTGGAACCGGCTTCGCTACGCCAAGGATCCAGAGACCGGCAGACGCCGCTCGCGCGCGAACGAGAATGAAGCGGTCATTACGACCGATGCGCCCGAACTGGCGATCGTTGCTCAAGAGGTCTGGAACGCGGTCAAGACGCGACAGGCGGCGCTTGGCAATGGCAAAGAGCAGAACAAGGATAGAAAGGGCGGCGCGCCCGATGGCGCTCCGGCGCCGTTCTGGTCGAAACAACGGCCGCGCTATCTGTTCTCGGGCCTGATGCGCTGCGGCGTTTGCGGCGGCGGCTTCTCGAAGATCAGCGCCGCGCATTTCGGGTGTTCGACGGCGCGCAACAAGGGCGAAAGCGTCTGCGCCAACCGGCTGACGATCCGTCGCGACGCGCTGGAGTCGACAGTCATGGACGGACTTCGCCATCGCGTGATGGACCCGATCCTGTTCAAAGCCTTCGCCCGGGAGTTCACGGCGGAATGGAACCGGCTGCAGGCGGACGCCGGTGCCAATCTGGCTCAACTGCGCGCGGAACATGAACGCGTCGACCGGCGGATCGAGCGCCTCGTCGACGCTTTGGCCGAAGGCGCGCCCGCGGCGCGGGTGACGCAAAAACTGCGTGAGCTCGAGCGTCGCCGCCTCGACCTAGA
>NZ_JBKQOU010000159.1:0-6752 GCF_052145335.1 Rhodoblastus sp. | reverse complement strand
GCCGACAATTTGATATCCTACTGCGATAGCGCGCGCGAAGGCCAAGCGGGTGTCAGCTCGCAGAGACAATCTGCATAATCACAGATCACTTCGCAAAGCCGAAGCAGAGCCCCGCAGCTGCTTGAATGCACCGGGGCTCGTTGTGCGTCTATTGCAGGTTTGTTTGCCGCACAGTCTCAGCGCGAAACCGCCACAAGAGGCCAAAGTTGCAGTTCGAGTGACGTTACAGCGGCTGACGTTACAACAAGTGACAAATGTAAATCTCTCTTATTCTGTGGCGTAGGCCACAGACAGGATTTGTGCGCTGCACTATAGGGCAAAATGCGAGCCGAAAAAGCGCGCTCGCCGATGGAGTCACGTCGAGCCAGACAACCGTCGCACCACCTATGAGAGGGGATAAAATTGGCCTACCAATTCGATGATTTCCAGAAATACGGCAAAGAGCAACTCGAGGTGGTGACCACTTCGTCGTCATCGCTTGCCAAGGGCTGGCAGACAATCGCCGCCGAATCGAGCGAGTATTCGAAGAAGTCGTTCGAGAACGGTTCCGCTTTCTTCGAAAAGCTGCTCGGCGCCAAATCTTTTGAGAGCGCCATTCAGATTCAGTCCGAATATACCAAGACGGTTTTGGAGGAGCTCGTTGGATATGTAACGAAAACGAGCGAACTTTATGCCGACCTTGCCAAAGAGGTTTTCAAGCCGATCGAAACCGCGATCACCAAGGTTCAAGCCGCCAAAGTATAGCCTGCGGTGAGTCGCGCAGTGAGGCGGGAGCCAGTCTCTTTTTGCGGGGCAACCGGCTGACTCCTTTAGCAGCGCTCTGCCGGAAACCTGCCCAACTCTACCGCGACATCGAGTGACATGACTTGAGCGCCGTCTGAAGCAGCTCTGCGAGCCCAACAAGCTCGCAGACTTCAGCCCGGCTAGCAGAGCCGGCGTACTAATGACCAGGGGAAAATGCCATGACTAAGGCGCGGGATGACAAAGGGGCTGAGACCAAAGCCAACGTCAGGGCCACGACCAGGCCTGTTGCCAGGACTAAGGCCAACGAACCAATGGCTAAAACTAGCGAAGATGAAATGGCTGCGGCCACGAACGGTTACTCGGCTGAGGTCACGGAAGACGCCATGGCAAAAGCCATCAACACTGAGGCGGACGAGACGAGGGAAGGTGCTGGAATTGAGACCGAGCAAGATATAAGAACTGAGAGCAAGGGAGATGGCGTGGCCGTCAATATTTATAACTTCCAAAAACTCAGCACCGAGCAACTCGAGTCGAACGCCTCTGCGGCCTCCTCTTTTCTCGATACACTCCAAGCCATCGCCGCCGAAGCGAGTGATTACTCGAGACGGTCGCTGGAGAACAGGTTTACTGTCGTTGCAAAACTGCTCGGCGCGACAACTTTCGAGAGCGCCATTCAGATCCAGTCGGAACATGCGAAGACGTCTTACGCGGGCTTCATTGCCTATTTGATGAAAATGACCGACCTTCGTGCCAACCTCGCCAGAGAGTTTTTCAAGCCGATCGAAACCGCGATCACCAAGGTTCAAACCTTCTCCACCAATGACGCATGAAACTCCGGGCTATTATGGACCGCGATGTTAGGATCTATTCCAAGGACCTTATTGAAACTCTTCGCAAGCGTATCGTGGAGCTTGAGGACCTAGAAGCGCGTAGGGCGGCGACACCAGACACTTGCGAAATGCTGGTCGATCTCCACGAGCTGTTGGATAAACTTCAAACGATGTTGTCGGAGCGTGCTGGCAAGACATCGCATTGACGCGGCTCGACTTGCGAGAGCTGAGGCGTCCCACCCGGACTTTCAAGATGAAATCACAAGTGCCACCTTGGGTTATCGTCGTCATATCCGAACGCTCACAAGAAGGCTCGCAAGAGCTTGATATCAAAGCAATCGGTTTGACTCAGACTGTTAACCCACCTGGTACATTAACTCGCCGCCCTTTCGGCGCACTTTGTCTCCGCCGTTGCCACCAGCTTCAAGGCATGGACCGGACGGCTTATCCGGGCATGGAACTCCCGGATCCTGGGCACGATCTCGTTACGGAAACGGGAACCGTTGAATACGCCGTAATGACCGACCTTCTCTTGTAAGTAGTTCGCTTTCATCGAGTGGGGAAGGCTTTGGCAGAGGTCCTGCGCGGCGAGGGTTTGGCCGATCCCCGAAATGTCGTCGTTTTCACCTTCCACGGTGAGCAACCCCACACGGCGTATGGCGGCAAGGTTCACTGGCGTGCCGCGATGCGTCATTTCGCCTTTCGGCAATGCATGTTTGACAAACACGGTATCGATGGTCTGCAAAAAGAATTCGGCGGTCAGATCCATGACAGACCGGTATTCATTGTAAAATTCGCGGTGTTTGGCCGCCGAATCTCCGTCGCCGGTGACAAGATGATCGAAGAAGTCGAAATGAGCGTTGACATGACGATCTATATTCATCGCCAAGAAGCCGGTCAGTTGCAGAAAGCCGGGATACACATCTCGTCCCACCCCTGCATAGCCATAAGGAACGGTGCAGATGCAATGGCGCCTAAACCATTCGCTGCCGCGCTCCTGGGCTAGAAGATTGACCTTGGTCGGGCTTCGCCTGGTGTCGATCGGGCCGCCCATCAACGTCATTGAGGCGGGCACGTGCGGATTGTCCTGTGCTTCCATCAAGGCAACGGCGGCAATCAGGGGGACCGCCGGCTGGCAAACCCCGAGCGTATGCAGGCTCAACCCGTCATGCTCCTTGCTCAGGGTCTCGCACATGGCGATCACGTAATCGATGTAATCGTCAAGGTCGAACCGGCCGGCGGCAAGGGAAAGCGTCCGGGAATCGATCCAATCGGTGATGTAGACGTCATAGAAGGGAAGAAACGCTTCCACAGTGCCGCGCAGCAGGGTCGCGTGATGGCTCGACATGGGCGCGACGATCAAAAGCTTTTGCCGCGGCTGGGGGACTCCGGTGTCAAACTGCGTTTCAAAATGGAGAAGCTTGCAAAACGGACGCTCCCACACAACCACCTCGACGATAGGAACGATTGCGCCGTCAACGACCGTCGTGGCGAGATCGAACGCGGGCTTGCCGTAACGACGGGTCAATCGCTCAAAAATTTTCGCCGTGGCGGTCAGATTCCGGCCCGCGGCCGTAAGGGATAACGGATTGACGGGGTTCTCTAGCCACGTCCGCGCGACATCCGAAACAGCACGTGCCGGAGCCCAGGCAAAATGGGCCATTTCATGCATTTCATAGGAAAATGGCAGCATTTTTCTTATTGTCCCCAAAAGCTCAAGTACCAGACAACGAAGAGACGATCTGATCAAAACTGCTCATGGCGCAACTTTTGATCGCGGAAAATCTTATGATAATAAAAGGTTCGCTCTTTAGAGAAGCGCGCTAGAGAAGCTCGTGCTATGGCGATCAAACGTCGACTTTCCTTCAATCCGAAATCTTTTCTTGCTAAGGTTGGCGAGGGCCGGAGCATTCATGCGTATCCCAGAGAGCGGATCGTCTTCTCACAGGGAGATTCCGCCGATGCGGTCTTCTTCCTTCAGACCGGCAAGGTAAAGGTCACGGTCGTTTCGAAGCGAGGCAAGGAAGCCGTCGTCGCAATTCTGGGTGCGAACGATTTCTTCGGAGAAGGATGTTTGGCCGGACAGAGGCACCGGATAGCAACGGCCACGACGATCATGGAATCCGTCATCGTGCGGCTGGAAAAAGCGGCGATTCTCCGCGTGATCCATCAGGAACCAGCGTTTGCCGAGGTGTTCATAGCGCATCTTCTTGGCCGGACCATCCGCGTCGAAGCAGACCTTGTCGATCTGCTGTTCAATTCGAGTGAGAAACGTCTTGCCCGCCTGCTCCTGCTGCTGGCGAACTTTGGCAAGGAAGATAAACCGGAGCCGCTGATCACGAAAATCAGCCAGGAGACGCTTGCGGAGATGATCGGCACGACCCGGTCCCGCGTGAGTTTCTTCATGAACAAATTTCGAAACCTGGGCTTCATTCACTACAACGGCGGCATCCAAGTCCACAGTTCGTTGTTGAATCTCGTTCTACACGAGGAGCCGCGCATCGAGCCTTAAACGTGCTCATTTTGCCGACGCGCGGGAGCATGTGGATTCGATCCACGAACCTCTTGATGTGAGCAATTTTGTACAGACTTCACCTTGGATTGGGTGTAGCGGCTAATCTTGGTCACACATATGGTACGTTAACGGTCAAAGTTCGGCTGCGCCGGTGGGGTTCGGGTGCTTCTTGCTGGCCAGAAGCGCCCGCCGACCAACTCGCAGTTCCCGCGGCGGGCGCTTTCTTTTGTCCAGAGCTTATCGGTCAATTTCTCGTATTCGCGCTTGGGCCAGCGCGTGAACTATCGTACTGGAAAGTGAGATGGACGACGATGGCGTAGACCCTTCATTTGAAGCGGGGATGGAGGCAAGGGCGGCGCAGGAACAATGCCTTTTGGCGCTTCTCGATTCGCGAGCTGCCGATGTATGCCAGGCGACTGCTGAGCGCCCGCTTGTGGTTAAGCGCAAGTCCCCGCAGGCTGCCCGACAGGCTCGGGAGAACTCGGCAGACTTTCAGGAGTTGTGCCGCAAATCGAGGCAATTTGAAGCATCCAAGCTAAGGTTTCTTCGTTGAACCAACCGCCTAGTGGTTCGATGTTAACGGAAGATTCCTACGGCCCCCCACCACCTGCTTCGCGATCCTTCTTCGCCCGTACTCGCTGGCCCGGCGGCCGACATTCGAAACCCAATCATAGGAGGGAACGCAGCTACGGTCGCCTTCTGTATGGCATTGTGAGGTCGCTATCGGCGTGGGGCTTTTGAAGAATGGCGACCGCTTCGCCTAAATCAGGTTGTCCGCGATCGACCCGGTAGCCAGTCGTAATCACGACAGCTATCCTACGCTCTGAATTATCGGCAGGCGTGAGCACCGCGAGCAGTCGGTTCCGCCTGCTCTGGCTGGAGTATTCCGATGCCAAAGCCGTGTTCCTGCCCGACCGGAGGGGCCAGGGATGAACAGGCTGGCGCGCAGCGCCTCCAGCTCATGCTCATATAGGCGGCGAATAAGGCAACGTCTGTCAGATATCCGACTTAGCGGTAGAAACCTTTTCTTTCGTCAAAGGGTTAATGGTCCGCTACTTGTCCTAGCGACCGCCACGGCTGCGTTCCATGAAAATATTGCACATCCTCATTGTCGAAGATGAACCTTGGGTCGCCATGGACCTGGAAATGATAATCATCAAGATCGTGACGGCTACCGTCGTGATTGAAGGGTCTGTCGCAGCGACCAAGGAGGCTTTGCATGAAGCCCTAGACTTTGCTTTTTTGGATGTCGATGTGACAAACGGCAAGACGTTCGAGATTGCGCACATTCTCGAACGCAAGCATGTGCCTTTTGTGTTTGTTTCTGGCTCACCTCAAGACGAGCTGCCATTTGAGTTGCGTAGCGTGCCCTTCATTCCCAAGCCTTTTGATGCGGCTCAGATTGAGAGCGCGCTGCAGGCTGTCGCAAACTAACCTTCGCCACTCTGGCTAATCCTCAACCGCATTGTGATACGCGAAGGAGCATTGCACTCACGCTTGCCAGTGAACCGTAACCTGCAACTGCTAGGGCGAGCCTTTCACCGGCAGAACAGACGTAGACATCCTCCTCACTTGAGCACGTCACGGAAAATCTGCGGCCATTTCAGCTAATACTTGTTATAAATTAGGTTTGACCCGATCTTAGGGAGGCATCGTTGAACACCGAGGCGATCCACTTCGTTGCCAAGGCCATCCGCGCCCAAAACACCGTGCTCCCGAATGGAGAGCGCTTGAAATTCGATATGAAGAACTGGTGCGGCACGGCTTGCTGCATCGCCGGCTGGACCAACGTTCTCATTACCGATGACGAAAACGCGCGCAAGGACGAGCATGATTTGTTTGCTCCGAAAGAAAGCTTGGATTAACAAGAACTCAAGCTCTGGAACTCTTCAGCCCCGCCCTGACGATCCCCTATAGCGAGGTCACTCCACAACAGGCTGCGGAAGTCCTCTTGCGCCTTGCCGACACCGGTTCGGTGGATTGGGGAGACTTGAAGAACCCCCTTGGCCCGCCCGGTCTCAAAGCAGAGGGCTACCCCGCGTTTCTCCGTGGAAAACGTAAATTCGCCAGGTGATGAGATGTGCCGAATAAATTGCTGCCGTCCTCAAGATCGATTGGTGATTTCGGCCCCCAGCCGCCAGTTCAAAAATATTCGATGACGGCCTGCCGTTTAATTACCTCTTTGGGTCAAGCAGGTACAACGAAGCGACTTTCGTAAAGGTCCGCTTTAGGGTCGATTTCTGCCGTTCGCCCCAGGCACGAACGACAATCATTCATCTACCATCTTGGTCCGCTTGCGAACTTGGAATCTACGCCTTTTTCAGGTGACAAAACACATTGATGGCACTTCGTTCGACGATCCGTCTGCGATACAGCAAACACGCTGAAATCCGGATAGCCCTTTTTTCGAAAGGAATAACAGGCGGCGCAGTCACATGCCTGGAGAAGGCGACGGGCGCGGCGGCGAGGGAGGCTCTGCTTCGGGAGCGAGCGCGGAACGGGTCGCTGAGGGAGGCGAGGGGGCTTCCGGCGCTGCGGTGGCGGCAAGAATGGGACCAGGGACATCAGTGGCTTGCGCCGCCGGGCGTCTGCCATGCAAGTGATCCATGACCATCTCAGCGGCGTCTTTGAGCATGGTTGCACAACGCTGGAGAGTCTCCTCG
>NZ_JBKQOU010000158.1:0-19460 GCF_052145335.1 Rhodoblastus sp. | reverse complement strand
GGCTTCATGTTCGCGCTCGGCTGCATCCAGTCGCTCAAATGCAACAAGAACACTTGTCCTACCGGCATCACCACGCATGACAAGAGATTGCAGAAAGGCCTCAACCCCGCCGACAAGGCGGTGCGCGTGGCGAATTACTGCCGCAACATGCGTCATGATGTGGAGGTGATCGCCCATAGTTGCGGGGTGCCGCATCCACGTCGGCTCAGGCGCTTCCATGTGCGCATCGTCGGACCTGACGGCGTTTCCAGGCCGCTGAGCGAACTCTATCCGACCGACGATCCCGCGGATTCGAGTGCGCTTGCGGCGCGCAACCTCGCCCGTAGACTCTGATCCCGATAGCCGCTGCTGCGAGTTTAATCGCGCCGAGGTGAAGTCAGAACTGGAAAGAACTTGGCGGCGAGATCAGCGAGGCGCCCTTTTTCGGGGCCTCGCCGCATCGTCGCAACCGCCGTCTCTTCCACCTGTCTGGAACGACCAATGGCCGCTCGCGTCATGCATACGGGTTCACGATCCCGATGGAATGCCCGCATTGCGGGTCATTCCGGACTTTGGCGCTTCAGCGCTGACAATCGCCTTCGGGTCGAGTCCGGAATTTGGACCGGGCATCCGTGAATTCCCGCTTATGGCGCCAAGAAAAGGCCGACTCGTTGGTCAGAAGCGTCCCCTTAAACCAAAGGAAGTGTGGAATATCCGGGCCCGGCTTCAAATCGACGCGCGCAGGCGCGACCTCGCAATGTTCAACCTGGCGATCGACAGCAAACTGCGGGGGTGCGACCTCGTCCGTTTGAAGACCGATGATTTATGCGTCGGCGGCAGACTGCGCGACCGCGCAACGATCATCCAGAAGAAGACCGGCAGGCCGGTCCAATTCGAAATCACGGAGCAAACCCGGGCGTCAGTCGAGGATTGGCTGGCGATACTCAAAATCCGGGATGGGCGTTTTCTATTTCCAAGCCGGGTCCATGAGGAGCCCCACATTTCGACGCGCCAATATGCTCGGATCGTTCATGGCTGGGTTCGAAGCGCCGGTCTGGACGACTCGGCGTACGGCACGCATTCGATGCGGCGAACGAAGGCGCAGCGCCGCCTTTGAGGCGGACACGGCTGATGTTCCAGCGACGCCGGCCTCAT
This sequence comes from Rhodoblastus sp., assembly GCF_052145335.1. Taxonomy (GTDB): domain Bacteria; phylum Pseudomonadota; class Alphaproteobacteria; order Rhizobiales; family Beijerinckiaceae; genus Rhodoblastus. Next base: position 18,326 of record NZ_JBKQOU010000158.1, on the reverse strand, counting down.
CGAACCATGAGGTCGTAAAGACGATGGCGCCGCCCTCGCACAGGAGCGGCAACGCTTTCTGAACCGTGAAGTAGGCGCCGCGAAAGTTGGCGTCGAGAACGCCGTCGAATACTTCCTCGGTCGTCTCCGCGACGGATCCAAGTTTGGCGATGCCCGCATTCACATAGAGCACGTCGATCCGGCCGTACTTCTCGCGCACCTGCCGAAACAGCGAATCGAGCTCTGCCGATTTCGTGACATCGGCGACGATCGCCAGACCATTCGCGCCGAGTTCCTTTTGCGCCTCGCCGACGGATCGCGGGCTATGCCCGGTAACAATGACCTTCGCGCCCTCCTTGATGAACTGCCTCGCGGTTGCAAGACCGATTCCGCTCGTGCCGCCGGTGATGACAACAATTTTTGATGTAAAACGGTCCATGGCTTGTTTCCTTTCGCCGACCTGCGTCAAGGCGCTCGGCGCTAGCTAATGCTTTTGTTGACGGGGATCGTTGCCAGGGTCCAGGTAATCGAGGCCCAGCGGGCCAATGGCCGTGACCTGGGTGACATATTCGCCGGACTTGGCCCAATGGAAATGGGCGGTATTGCCGGGCAGAACGATGACGCTGCCAGGCGGGTAGGCCTGCACCTTGTCGGCGTCGAACCGATCACCCAAGCCGATGTAGAAAACGCCGGACAGAACCGTGTAGACTCGGTCCTCCGGGTGCTTGTGCGGCATCAGCTTCACGCCAGAGGGGACTTTGACCCTGATGACATAGGGGCCGGGCTCGGAGGGATCGCCGACAACGATGGCGAGGCGGACCGATGGCGGAAAGGCGGGAAACGGTTTCCAGTCGATGTCTTCGGGCAGGACGGATCTTAAAACGGCTTGATCCGGTTGGTGGTGTGTTTGAACCATTGCATTCTCCTGTGTCCGCTTCGTCAGGACGATGGAATCTGCTTCACGCTTTCAACACGGCGGGGTCGATCGGCAGCTTTCGCAGGCGCTTGCCGGTCGCCGCAAAAATGGCGTTGGTGATTGCAGGGGCGATGGCCGAGGTTCCGGGTTCGCCCATTCCGCCCGGAGGCTCGGAACTCTGGACAATATGAACCTCGATGATCGGCGCCTCGTCGATGCGGAGCATCTGGTACGTATCGAAGTTGGCTTGCTCGACACGGCCGTTCTTCAGCGTGATCTCGCCATAGAGCGCGGCCGTGACGCCGAAGATGATTCCGCTCTCGATCTGCGCCCGCACCGTATCGGGATTGACCACGGAGCCGCAGTCCAATGCGCAGACGACGCGCCGAACGCGAACCGCGCCATCCCGCGACACTTCCGCTTCGGCGACCTGCGCGGCATAGGTCCCGAAGACGAATTGTAGGGAAACGCCGCGCCCCACACCCGGGGGCAAAGGCTGCCCCCAGCCGGCCTTTTCAGCCGCCAGTTCAAGCACAGCTTTCGCGCGCGGCGCGCCATCGAGCAGGGCACGTCTGTAGGCGACCGCATCCTGCTTCGCGGCGGACGCCAGTTCGTCGATGAAACTTTCGGTGACGAAAACATTGTGCGAGGGCCCGACGCTGCGCCAGAAGGCGGTCGGAATTCCCGGAGGCTCGACCCGCACATATTCGACATGCATGTTCGGCAGCGCATAGACCAGATTGATCGCGCCGTCGGTGCTGTCGGGATCGAGACCGTTGTTGAATCCCGGGGGGAGCCATCGCGCAATGATCGAAGACCCCGCGTAACGATGGCGCCAGGCGATCGGCGTTCCCTTCTGGTCGAGACCGGCGGAAATTCGGTCGTACCAGTAAGGCCGGTACATATCGTGCTGTATGTCCTCCTCGCGGGTCCACACGACTTTTACCGGGCCGTCTACCTGTTGCGCGATCTGGACGGCGCGGATAACGCCGTCGACCTCGAGCCGCCGGCCAAACCCGCCGCCAATCAGATGATTATGGACCACGACCTTGTCCAGCGGCAGTCCGGTGGTCTTCGCCGCCGCGGCCTGGGCGCGCGCGAGAACCTGACTGCCGACCCAGACTTCGCAGCCGTCCTCGCGCACGTGCACCGTGCAGTTCATCGGCTCCATCGTCGCGTGCGCCAGGAACGGAACCTGGTAGATCGCCTCAACCTTGTCGGCGGCGCCCGCCATGGCTTGATCGACATCCCCAATGTTCTGCGCAACCGCTCCAGGCTGGAGCGTCGCCTTTTCGAGCTCGGCCGCGATGTCCGCCGTCTTGAGATTGGCGTGCGGGCCTTCGTCCCATTCGATCGCCAGCGCCGCCAGCCCTTTCTTGGCAGCCCCCATGTGGTCGGCCACGACGGCGACCGCGTCGTCGAGCTGGACGATTTTTCGCACGCCCGCGACCGCCTTGGCCGCCGTATCGTCGACGCGCTTGACGCGGCCGCCGAAGACCGGCGATTGCGCGAGGGTCGCGACCTTCATGCCGGGAAGCTGGACGTCGATGCCATAGACCGCCGTTCCGTCGACTTTCCCTGCCGCGTCGAGACGCTTCGCGGGTTTGCCGATGAGCCGGAAATCCTCCGGCCGCTTGAGCGTGACGTTCTCGGGAACGGGCATATCGGCGGCGGCGGCGGCGAGTTCGCCATAGGAGAGCTTTCGTCCGGTCGGCGTGTGAATGACTTCGCCGCTTTGCGCCCGGCAAGTTCCTGGATCGACATTCCAGCGCTTTGCCGCCGCCGCGACCAGCATGAGTCTAGCGGTCGCGCCGGCCTCGCGCATCGGCTTCCAGGCCGCGCGTACCGCGGTGGAGCCGCCCGTCGCCTGTATGCCGATCAAGGGATTGGCATAAAGCTTGTCGTTGGGCGGAGCGTGCTTGACCTGCACCTGATCGAGCTCCACCTCCAGCTCTTCGGCGATCAGCATCGGAATGGAGGTGTAGGTTCCCTGGCCCATCTCCACATAGGGCATGGTCAAGGCGATCTGGCCGTCGCCGCCAATGCGGATGAAGGCGTTCGGCGCGAAGCCGAAAGTTCCAACCGCTTCGGCCCGGTCGCGGGCGAACGGCAAGCCCACGCTCAGCAGGAGCCCGCCACCGGCGGCGGCGCCGACCTGCAAGAAGCCGCGCCGGGAAACAGCGCCCGCCGGCGCCGATTTTTTTTGGGCGGAGGCAGAAAAAGCAAGAGGATCGAGGGTCATTGCGGGGGTCATTGACAGCCTCCCTATCCGTTCGATTGCGCCGCGTGCTTGATCGCCTCGCGAATGCGCACATAGGTCCCGCAACGGCAAATGTTGCCCGACATGGCGGCGTCGATGTCGGAATCGGTCGGATGCGGGTTGCTCGCCAGCAGCGCCGAAGCGGACATGATCTGGCCCGATTGGCAGTAGCCACACTGGACGACCTCGCGATCGAGCCAGGCCTTTTGTATCTTCGCGCCAGCCGGTGAGGCGCCGATCGCCTCGATGGTCGTGATCTTCGATTGGCCGATGCTGTCGACCGAGGTGATGCAGGAACGAGTGGCGACGCCGTCGATATGCACGGTGCACGCGCCACACAAAGCCATGCCGCAGCCGAACTTCGTGCCGGTCATTCCCAGCACGTCGCGCAACACCCACAACAACGGGGTATCGCCTTCGACATCGACGCTTTGGATGCTCCCGTTGACATTAATGGCTAAGGTCATGGTCCCTCCTCGTCTCCTTGCGCCGTCGGCGCTCGATCAACTTTGGGCGATATCGACGATAGCTTCGGCAAAGGCCTGGGGCGCCTCCTGCGGCAGATTGTGCCCGACGCCGCCCTTGACGAGCCGGTGCTCGTAACTGCCCCTGAATTTACTGGCGTAGGCGCTCGCCTCCGGGTGCGGCGCCCCGTTGTTGTCGCCTTCCAGCGTGATGGTGGGCACGGAGATGGCAGGCGCGGCGGCAAGGCGCTTTTCCAATTCGTCGTATTGCGGCTCGCCTTCCGCCAGCCCAAGCCGCCAGCGGTAATTGTGGATCACGATGGCGACGTGATCGGGATTGTCGAAGGCGGCGGCGCTGCGGTCGAAAGTGGCGTCGTCGAAGTCCCACTTCGGCGAGGCGAGCCGCCAGATCAGTTTCGCAAAATCGCGCCGGTATTTGTCGTAGCCGGCGCGGCCGCGTTCGGTGGCGAAGTAATATTGGTACCACCATTGCAACTCGGCCTTCGGCGGCAAAGGCGCCTTGCCTGCTTCCTGGCTGCTGATCAGATAGCCGCTTACGGAGACCAGCGCCTTGCAGCGCTCTGGCCAGAGCGCCGCGACGATGTCGGCCGACCGCCCGCCCCAGTCGTAGCCCGCGATGGTCGCCTTCTCGATCTTGAGAGCATCCATCAACGCGACGGTATCCACGGCGAGCGCCGACGGCTGGCCGTTGCGGAGCGTTTCGTTTGAAAGAAAGCGCGTGGTTCCGTAGCCGCGCGCATAGGGCACGATCACATGGTAGCCCGCCGCCGCCAGCGCGGGCGCGACATCGACGTAGCTATAGATATCGTAAGGCCAGCCGTGCAGGAGCACGACAGGCGGCCCGTCGGCGGGACCTGCTTCCGCGTATCCGACATTGAGGAGACCGGCGTCGACTTGCTTCAGCGGGGCGAACGACGTGTGCGTCCCGGGTTTTGTTGTCGGCAACTCGGTCGATTTGGCCGTGCCAACCTCCGCGTCGGCAGAACCGATCATGCCGAATTCTACGGCGGCGATTGCAAATGCGGCAGCGCCAAAGAAACGCCGGCGATCATCGTTGATCCACTCGAAGGCTTCAGTCGTAATCATCGGTGAAGTTCCTCGAAAAAGTCAGTTGATGCTCGTTCCGTCCCTTCGACCCCGCGTACGAAGGGCGATGATGCAGAGCACTGGGTTGGGCGGCGACCGTCCTTACCTTTTCCCGTAAACCGTGAAGACGTAGTCCTTTCCCGCAGCCAATTCATGGCAGGCGGCCCCGCACTTGGCGTCATCGCCCATGGGCTTGAACGTGTCGGATGCGGAATCCCAGTTGAACTGCGCATATCCCCATCCATGTGTGTCCGCAAATTTCTTGCTGTCCTTCTGCATGAAATCTACGTCATGCAGAGCGTCCGGCACGATCGTCGGAGTGGGGGCGTCCTCGCTTTTTTTTGTGTTCCAATGGATCTTCGCCATCTTGGCGCCGTCGGGAAAAGGCCTGCCGTTGCCGGGAATGCCCGACTGATAGGCATCGATCATCGCTGGATTGCCGAGGATTACCTCGATCGTCTCTTCGGCGTGACTGACAGAGACAGTCTGCCAGCTTTCGTATCCCCTGAAATCTGAGAACGCGAGCCCGTTGGGCACTTGCAAAGCGTATTTGTCTTCCACGGAAATCGCCTTGCCGCCAGCGACGACGAGCGTTACAGCGGTCCCCGTCAACAGGAATCGAACTATCGTCACGCCCATTCCTCCTCGTCGATCTGCAAGTGAGGTTATGCGGCTTTCTTTACTGGCGTCCGGCGACGCCCAGAGTGGCGTAAGGCCTCCATAGCCACGATTTCACGACGGTCTCGGCGACGGTCATTGGTATTTAGCGCGAGCTTCGCACGTCGCGAATAAAGATTAATCAAAGTGGCCATTAATGCAAAGTATAAGCATAACTTAGCACCTTTTATTTGATGATTATCACAAAGTGCAGAAGGTGTGTTTACGCAATAAGCGATACGTATTCAATATTACGTGAATATGGCTCAGTTAACGGGCGCGGACCGATGATGGTAAATTTGTCGTGCGTCCCAATGCGGCGCACGCGCCACGGGTTGCGCCACGATAGCGCCGCAACCACCCATCAAGCTTGGCGCCAGCGAGCGCACAGATCGACGGCGATGACGCAATTTCAAAAAAGCAAAGGGAGGATTCGATAATGAAACCACTCAATGCGGCTGCGTCCGGGACTTACAAGATCGACGACGCAATCGAGATCCATCGTCTAGGTGAGCAATATTCCGTCCGCCATGGCGAGAATGAGCAGGATCGCGCGCAGATTGAGCCAGCCGAGGTCGGCAAGCGCCGAGCCGGGACAGACGCCGACAAGGCCCCAACCCGCTCCAAAAAGCGCAGCGCCGCCGAGCAGCCGCGCATCGATATTTGTCGCCGTCGGCGACGGGGCGTCGCTGATTGGCGCCATTCCCTACAGCGCCGTCTATGTGGCGTTCAGGGAAAGCCTGCCCAAGCCATCCGAGGCCGCGCGGGCGCCGCGATCTACGCAGTGGCCATTGCCGGTCGGCGCCGAACCGACGATTGACCCCTCAGCTTTTAATTCTATCAAGACCTGAAACTAATGTCGGCTTTTCCGCAGTTGACGCAGGTCGCCAAGTCCCACCTCCAATTCCCGCTTATGGCGCCTTGGAGACGGTCATGTGTCCGCGGCAAGGTCTCGACCTGACCCAAGGGAGACATTAGCCTAGGAAACGGTCATCGACCGAAACGGGCAGGAGCCAAGCGTTCCGGGTTGAATTGGAAAATTAATTACTGAAGCAGCGATGGTTTTGGATCACGAGGGCGATCACGCCACGCGCTGGGCGGCCGTGTCGTCTGTAGCGTCGAAGATTGCTGCTCTCCGCACACGCTGCGGGAATGGGTCAACAAGGCGGAAGTCGACAGCAGCAAGCGCGCCGGCGTGCCGACCGATGTCGCCGAGAAGTTGAAGGCGCTGGAGCGGGAGAACCGCGAACTCAAGCAAGCCAATGAGATCCTGCGCAAGGCGTCGGCTTATTTTGCGCTGGCGGAGCTCGACCGCCGGTCAAAGTGATGGTCGCCTTTATCGACGATCAGCGGAAAGCACATGGGGCATGCTGAAAGCGGACATCGTCGAGAACATGCGCTCCGGAAAAATTGTCGTAGACAAAATGCTGCGCATTCAACGATGGATGGGGAGCAATTCGCGATCGGAAACATCATGCAGACATATCAGGTATGGTCGTCACTTCCTCACGATCGCATTGCGGCGCTGCACAAGAAAACAAGGGAATACGCGCGGTCGGCTCTCATCGCCGGCTCCACTCCAATTTATTACATAACGGCTTATTCTTGCGCCGCTGGCCTATCCGAAACCGTGTGGAGCCCCTGACAAGTTGTTTCCCAAATTCTGCTCGCGTTTTGCAATGAACGGCGCCGGGACCGCCGTGTGGGAAGTGATGAGATCGGCGAATTTTGACGGCCAAGAGTCGGTCGGCAAATGGCTGAGCAGCGCGTCGCAGTTCGAACGCAAAAGACTGCCGTCGTAGCCTTTCGCATCAAATCCCGGTGGGTTGGGCCGCCCGTCCGGCCAAAACATCGCCTGCGCATGGTTGTTCAGTTCGACGACTCGCATCCCCGGACCTTTTTCCCCCTGCAACTCCAGCACGAAGCCGCAATGGTCGCTGAGGTAGGTTTTCAGAGCGCAACATGGAACTCCCAGATTTCTGGCCACACGCTGCGCCTTCTGGGCGCCGACGAGACGCGCCCTCGCGATATAGGGAAGATAGTCTAGCCAGAATTGCCTGCGCCTTTGCACGACTACCGGATCGTCGGTCTTGAGTTCCACGACAATCTCGAATGCCGCGGTCAATGTGCTTTCGACCAGCCATTTCTCGACCCGCGCGACGATGTTCGCCGGGATGTCGCGCCAGCCGTCCAGGCTTTCGCGCGGATCGCCGGCGAGGCGAAAAGACAGCTCCAGCGCCTTGCCAATGGCGGGCGCCGTCGCCAGTCGAGCCGCCCATTCGACGAGGCCGGAAACCATGGCGGTTTTCGCCCTGTCGCGCAAAACTGCCGAACCGCCCGCGCCTGCCAGTCCGCGTGGTCCTAACAGATCGAGCAAGTCTCCGGCGGCCGCCCAAGCCTGATCGTCGGTGCGCGCCGAAGAATGAAGCGCAAAAGACAAGATGACGGCGACTACAAAGCCCGAGCCCTGCAAGACGGTTCTGGCCTGAAAATTTTGCGCAAACTCATTGAGAAAGGACATTTCGCCCGCAGCCAGCGCGTTGGCGGCGTGTTCCGCGGCCTCATTGCCCTCCGCCAGTCGCCAGCGGCGCGCGAAATCGCCGAACCGTCCCCATAACTCGTCCTGCCGCGGCAAAAGCCAGCCGATGACATGGGCCGTCGCCGGATTTTGCGGATCGAAATGGCGCAGCATGGCGGCGCAAATGCGCGTTTCGGCGATGCGCGGCTTCCACTCCGCCTCCGCCCAGCGCAGCCATTTCTCGATATCGGCGGATTGAGCGATCCACGGGCTGCGCCGCCAGAACAGCTCCAGCGCGGCCTTCTTTTCCCTCGGCTTCAGGCCCGAGAGGTCGCCGCCGCTTTGCGCCAGCTTGCGCGCCGCGCTGTCGATCACGGCTTCCGGCTGGCCAGCGGCGAAGCGCGCCGGTCCATGCCGGCTCTCGATCCCCGACGCCAGGATCGTCAGTTGCGAACGCCCGGGCGCCAGCAACGGAGGAAGACGCACAGTTTTTGCCGCATCAATGGGCGCCGGCATCGAGTCCATCCAATCGATGGTTCAGTTCGCGCAGAGTCTTTTCCACTTCCTCGCGGTTGACCGCCATGATCAGCCGGATCTCGATCCGCCGATCGGATTCCATGACGTTCTTTTCCAATCGCTGTTTTTCAGTCAAACCCTCGGCGACCGGCCTAGTGTCGGCGTAACCGCTGACGCCGAGCAGGCTTTTGCCCTCGGCGTTTTTGAGATTCGAAATGCGCGAATCCGACTCGGCCACGATGCGATAGGCGGCGATGGCGCGCGAGGCGGAAAGGTCCCAATTATCGCGCAACCCATTGGCGCCGCCATGGAAGGCCGCCGAATCGGTGTGGCCCTCAACATAAACGGCGTTGAGCACGCTGCCGGGCGACAGAGGCGGACAGCCGGCTTGCCGATCCTGACGGGTAAGAAAACAAGGAACCGTATCGGCCAAAGTCACGCCGAGCACGCGAATGACCTCCCGGCCAAAGGGCGTCGGATCGGCCTGGCCGGATTCGAACAGATTGCCAGTGGGCAAGCGCAGGACACCACTATGAAAATCCGCCTCGACGGGGATCCCGGCCGCAGCCAGCCGGTCTTTCAGCATCTGGAGAATCTTGGCGCGCGTCGCGTCGGCTTCGGCGAGCCGGTCGAGCAACGGAACGACCCCCTGCGTTTTAAGATAGGTCACGAAATCGACAAGCTGTTCGGCGCGTTGCTTCAGGGCGTCCCGCTCGGCCCTGGTTTCGGCCAGCTCCTTGACGACCTGATCATAGGTCTGGCGAGGCACGGCGTCGTCCATCATCACCAGGGACAGCGCCATCACCATGACGATGAAAATGAAGACGACGCCGACCATCAGATCGGCGACTGGCGCGAAAACGTCCTTCTTTTCCTCGTCATCCGCTCTTGGGTGGCGCAGGGCGAACATCAGCTCGCCTCCGCCGCCACGCGCTTGGAAGCCCGGTCGTCGACAATGTCGCCAACGTCGAGCAGCGCCGCTTCGAGGCTGCCGATGGATTTGGCGATTTCATTGTCGTAAGTCGCGATACAGGCCGAAATTTCCTGGCCAAGGTCCTGAACGCCCCGCACCAGTCCGGTCAAGGTCTGCGTGACGGAGCGCTCGACATCGCGGAAGCTTTCCACATGCGAGCCCAGCGACTGATGGGCGGCGGCCGCAGCGCCCTCAATTCGGTCGGCGACGCTCTGTCCCGATTCCGAAATCTTGACGATCTGATCGGCTGCGCCAGAAAATATCTCCATCGCGCCCTGAAACGAATTGCTTGCTGTCGTCAGCGGCGTCGCGGCCTTCGCGACCGAACCAGCCGCCATGGCAAGGGTGTTCGACGCGCCCGACACCACCACGCCCGCCTTTTCCAGCCGGGCGTTCTGGGCGTCCAATCCGTCCATAACCTCGCCAAGCTTGGACGACAGGCAAAGCACGGCGGCGGCAAAGGAGTCGACTGTCTGCGAAAGTTTCGTGGCTGAATTTTCCGCCGTCTCCGCAATGATTTTCGCGCCCCCCGCGACACCCGAAGCCAGATTTTGGTGGCTGGCCTGCAATTGCTCGCCGGAGGCTTCGCTGGCCGCCTGCAATTTGATCGCGGCCGTGGCGAGGGCGCGCGTGATCTCGCCAACGCGCGACGCCATGATATCGGCGCCGCTCCGGCTCGCCTCATTGGCGAGCGACGTCGCGTCATCGAGCGCCTGGCGCACCTTCGCGCCGATCTCCTGCGACGACTTTTCCGACGCTGCGGCGATCGAGGACGGAATGGCTTCTATTTTCGCCTGGAACCCCGCCATCGTTTGCGCCAGCGCCGCTTGCCCGCGCTCAAAAGCCGCGCTCATGCGCGAGGCCGCGTCGGTCAATTGCGAGGCGGATCTTCCGATTTCGCCGCCAAAACCGCTTTCCGTCGCTTTGATCTTTTCGGGCAGCGCGTCGAAGGCGGCAAGCGAATCCGACATTTGCGTCCCGAAAGCCGCGATATGCGCGCCGATGCTGTCGCCCGAGGCCGAAATCTGATGGATCTGGCCGGCGGCCTCGGAAAAGCGATCCATCGCGCCCTGGAACGACAGCGTGGCGGTCGTCAGCGGCGCGGCGGCGCTTTCCATCGCGCCTGCGGCCTTGGCAAGACTGTCCGACGCGCCGGAGACGATTTCGCCGGCATTGGCGAGACGGCGGTTTTGCGCATCGAGGCCGCGCTCGACCTCGTCCAGCCGCGACGCCAGACGGTTGACCGCGAGGCCGAACGATCCGACCGTCGACGACAGCCGCGCCGCCGAAGCTTCGCTCGACTCCGACAGCATTTTCGCGCCCTCGGCCATATGCGCATGGGACGCCTGCCCCGCCTGCGTCAAAGTCGCCGCTGCGGCGGTCAAGGCTGCGGAGATTTCGGCCATTCTCGCCGAGATGATCTCGCCGCCGTTCCGGCTCGCCTCGGTCGCGGCAGACGCCGCGCCGTCGAGCGTTCTCCGCAAGGACGCGCCGATATCTTGCGACGATTGTTCCGTCGCGGCGGCGAGTCTGGCCGGAATGGACCCGACTTTTTCCTCGAAGGCGGCAAGCGTCGCCGCCAGCGACGCCTGGCCTTCCGCCAAAGCCGAACTCATGCGCTGCGCCGAGGCGTTCAGCTCGCCGGCGCTGCGGCCGATCTCGCCGCCAAAGCCAGCCTCGGCGTCACGGAATTTGCCCGGAAGCTGGTCGAGAGCCGCCAAAGCCGTAGCCAACTGGGCGCCAAACGCCTGCAAGTTCTGGCCGATTCCCTCGCGCCAAAGGTTTCCGAACGCCGCGCCGGCGCTCTCCGCGACGGAGGCGTTGGCCTCGCCGATGCGGGAGTTCACGGCCGAAATTTCCTCGCGGATCGGCGAAAAAGCCGCTGTGACGCTCGAACTGACACTTTGGGCGATCGCCTGCGGCAAGGCCTCCAGGCTTCCGCCGAGCGCCGCGTCGACGCGATGGCCAAGCATCTCCGCCATATTGGCGAACTGGGCGCTCTGCCGCTCCGCCACGCGGAGCTGCCGGCGAAGCAGCATTTCGGGCGCGACATAGATCGAGAGCGCACGGATTTCTGCCAGCAAATGCTCTTCGGCATGAACCTGAGTCGAGGATTGCTGGCGCGCCACCACGCTCCAGAAAATATAGGCGAGAATGCCGGCGATCGACGTGATGAACTTGACCGAACTCACCGCAAGAATGCCCTCGACGGCGATCTTGAGCTGGGCCGGATTGAGCGAGCCGTGGCCGTCGCCGCCCATTTGCAGCAAGGCGGCGGAGAGGCCGACGAATGTAAAGAAAAGCCCGACGGTCAGGAAGACGCCGCCCAGTGTACCCGACCATTTTACATAGCCATGGCCGGGCAGGTAGCCGACCGAGAAGAAGGCGGCGGGATCGGCATAGCTTTCCGCCGCGCCGTCCTCGAACTCAACGCTGGAGCGATAACGCAGCCAGGGCGCCACGAGATCCGAATTTTCGAAAATCCGATCTGCTTCGGCAAATTGTTTCTCTTGCGAGCCTCCGGCCAGGCGGGCGGTTCGGATGGCCCCGGCGATGCGTTTCAACTTGCCGACGAAGCGCCGTTCGGCCGGGAGCAGCAGGACGATCCAGAGCCCTATAGCGGCTGCAAGAATGCTCAGCGCCAGTATGACCGCCAATGGACGGCCGGAGAACAAAGCGATTGGCGTCAGAATGACGTCGGCGAAACGATCCATCAAGTTTTGTCCCGTTTGTCCCGGTGGTCATAAACGCTTCAGGCCAAGAATACTCAGGGCGTCGCCTTGAACAAAACGAACACTTAGAAACTCGTCATTATGTTTGGCCGGCGCCCGCTTTTTCTCCGGCGCCGAATGCGAATTCAGGTTAGCGGCTAGAATGTCTTGCCGATGACCGCCTTGAGCGGTTCGGCTGACTCCTGCGCGATCTTCTGCGCCAGCGACGAAAGATCCTTGGTCTGGTCCTTCAAGGCCTCGAATTGCTTGCTGGCGTGCGCGGGGGCCAGGGCGACGGCGTCGGAAACAGTCCTGGTTCCGGCCAGCGCTTCAAAATATTCGAAAGTCAAAGCGGTGTTGGCCTGGAAAGCCTCAAACGCCTTGGCCTTGAATTCCGAAAAACCCGTGGCGACGATCGACGCGCTGGCGTCGAACGCGCCGAGAGCATTTTTTGCCGCCGCATTGAGTTTTTCGATGGTTTCACGGGTTTGGGCGACGCCCTTTTCGGCTATTTTGCGGGCTTCATCCGCGGAAAATTCGGCGGGGATCTTGAACGAAGCGTCGGACATCAAGTTGATTCCTTTGGATTGGAAACTTTGCCGCCGGCCCCATCACAAGGCGCGAGCAATCGCCCCGGCAAGGCTTCAACCTAATTTAATGCCCATCGCAGCGCAATAAATTTGTGCGCTGCACAATTTTTGTGGCTGATCAGCTTTCGTTCATCCGTGCCCGCGGCGCGGCCGAATGTCATCGAAACATTTGAACGTAATCGCGCTCGGCGCCCGTTTTTCAGCGGGCGAAGCAAGGTTCGACGTGGCATGATGGAGATCTCAGGATCTCGCCGCGCCATAACCGGAGAAGTCGCAGTTGTATTGCAGCCGGAAATCCCGCCATTATCTCGAAGACAGCCGACTTCGGAACTGCGGACGAACCGGGAATAATGACCTTTTCATTCGACCGCGACGATTGGCGGAGAATCCACGGGCGAAGATGAAACGACAGGCAGAAAGCTATTTCGGCGTCCTCCTGCCGGCCAGCGCGCGCACGATCGTCTGCCTTGCGCTTTTTTTCCCTGCCTGGTCGGGCGCCGCGAGGCCCGCTCTGGCGGAAGACGCGCCCGCCGCCGCCAGCAGCAAAGACGCTCATTCAAACGCGGACCGTGACCGATTGCCGCCGCCCGCAATCACCGAGCAAACGGTCGACCTCGGCGGCCGCGTCCTCAAATTCAAGGCCGGAATCGGCGCGATGCCGATCAGGGACGAGTCATCGGGCGAGCTTTTAGCGGAAGTCGTGACGACGGCTTTCATCCTCACGGCGCGCGACGACAAGCCGGAGACGAGCGCCTGCCGCCCCGTTGTCTTTGCCTTCAATGGCGGCCCGGGAGCGGGTTCGGCCTGGCTCGACCTCGGCGCCCTGGGTCCATGGCGCCTGCCGCTGACGGGCGCGGCGCAGGCTCCTTCGGCGCCGCCTGTCGTGTCGGACAATCGCGAAAGCTGGCTTGATTTCGCCGATCTTGTTTTCATCGATCCCCCCGGCGCCGGCTTTTCACGCCTCGCGGGCAATGAGGCGGCGCGCAAAAAATTATGGTCCGTCGAGGGTGACGTGGAACTGTTGGCCAGCGTTGTGCGCCGCTGGCTGCAACAGGCCAGAAAGCTTGATTGTCCGAAATTCCTGGTCGGTGAAAGTTACGGCGGTTTTCGCGCGCCGAAAGTCGCGCGCGCATTGCAGGAAAGCGAGAATATCGGCGTCGATGGCCTCATCCTGCTTTCTCCAGCCCTGGATTTCGGCTGGATGGACGGGCGCAACAATCCGCTGGCGGACGCCGCGCGCTTGCCCTCCCTCGCCGCCAGCCATCGCGACGCAAAAGATCGCTCGGAAGTCGCCGACGCCGAAAGCTACGCCAGCGGCGATTATCTGGCGGATCTGCTGCGCGGGCCGCGCGACGCGGCTGCGCAGGAGCGAATCGCCGGCAAAGTTGCGGGTTTGACCGGGCTCGCGCCGGAGCGCGTACGCCACCTGCAAGGCCGCATCGGCGCCGGCGACTGGGTTTTCGAGGCCGATCCGAGCGGGCGCACCATCGCCAGCCTTTATGACGGAGCGATGATGGAGGCCAATGCGACGCCGGGCCGGCGACCGCAGGAATGGTCCGACCCGGTGCTCGACGGACTGCGCGCGCCGCTGGCCACGGCGATGACGGTATTGGCCATCGAGAAATTGAAATGGCCGGTGGAGGCAAGATACGAGATTCTCAACGATCGTGTGTCGGAAAGCTGGAATTGGGGTTCGCGGCGACGGAGCCTGGAGGCCATGACCGATCTGCGCCGGGCGCAGGCGCTCGACCCGCGTCTCAAAATCCTGGTGGCGCAAGGGCTCTACGATCTGGTGGCGCCCTATTACGCCAACAAGCTTTTGCTGGATCTGGGCCCCCCTGTCGGCGCGCCGGATCGCATCGGCTTCCTCGCTTTGCCCGGCGGCCATATGTTCTACGCCGTCGATTCTTCGCGCGCCGCTTTGCGCGATGCGGCGCGGAAAATGATTTCCAACGAGTAATTGCGCGCGACCCCTTGCCTTGACGGTCGCCGCGGCCCCTCACAGCTGCTGCGGCCACATCGCCGGAACAATATGTTTTTTCGACGCGTTGACCGGACCGAGAGGTTTTCTCACATGCTTGCCCGGTTGACGACGTTCGCGTTCCTGTTTTTTGTCGCGGCGGCCAACGCGGCCGCTCCGCTCGATCCGCAATCCGTCGAAAGCGCTGACTGGCGGCCGGGGCAAACCGACCAAACCGCCCTTCTGGTAAAAGCGGAGGTCCTGCTCGATCGCGCGCGATTTTCGCCCGGCGAGATCGACGGCAGGTCGGGAGATAATTTCAAGAAGGCGCTCACTGCCTTCGCGGCGGTTCACGGCGCTGCTCGGGCCGGGGATTTGACCGAAGCGACATGGCGCGCTCTCGCCGCGACCAGCTCAGAGCCCGTTCTCACGCGATACCGGATTGCAGATGAAGATGTGCGAGGGCCTTTCGCTCGCCATATCCCGCGCCAGCTCGAGGCTATGAACAAGCTGCCGAGGCTTTCCTACGGCAGCGCGCGGGAGGCGCTCGCGGAAAAATTTCACATGAGCGAGCGGCTGCTTCAGTCTCTCAATCCGGGCGAGACTTTCCAGGACGCCGGCCACGAGATCGTCGTCGCCAACGTCGGGACCAATGACCCGCCGCAGAAGGCTTCGCGGATCGAGGTCGACAAGGGCGCCCACCTTCTTCGGGCTTTTGGCAAAGACGGCGCGCTGCTGGCGACCTACCCGGCGAGCATCGGGAGCACGGAAAAACCCGCGCCAAGCGGCACGCTGCGCATCGTCGGAGTAAGGCAGAATCCGACCTACCGCTACGACCCGCGCTACAAGTTCAAAGGCGTTCACGCCAAGCGCCCCTTCACCATAAGGCCCGGCCCCAACAATCCCGTCGGCCTGGTGTGGATCGGCCTGTCGGAGAGAGGATACGGCATTCACGGAACGCCGCAGCCGGGCGCCATCGGCAAGACGCAGTCGCACGGATGCATCCGCCTTACCAATTGGGACGCCCTCGCTCTTGCTTCCGCAGCGCAGAAGGGCACGCCGGTGGACTTCCTCGAGACGACGTCCCGACCGGCCGATCGAGAGCTTCATGGCGGCCGCTGATGCCGCTCATGCTCGCCGTCTTCATCTTGCTTGTCTGTTCAGGCGGCGCGTTTTCATCGCCGCGTCTATCGACAAGGCCGGGCGCCGAAGTTCCAACGCCCCCTCCGCGCCCGAAAGACTTGACGCCTCACCAGCCTCCCGAAACGGCGGCGCCTGTGCCGCCGCCTGCGCCTGATCCGGCCTGCACACGCGTAATGACGGCCGGGCGCCTCGTCGCCGTATTGACCGAACCGGTGCGCGGGCAGGATCAATGCGGCATCGCTTCGCCTTTGAAGCTCGAGGCCATCGTTCTTACCGACGGCGCGCGAGTTCCCCTGGACTCGCAACCTCTCGTGCGATGCGACTTGGCCGAAGCCATCGCAGATTGGGTGCGAGAGGACATCGCGCCGCTCGCCAGGACGGTCGGCGGCGGCCTTGTCAAGATCTACGGAGGCGGCGGTTATGAGTGCCGTGGCCGCAACCGCGTGAGCGGCGCTATCGCCAGTGAACACAGCATCGGCAATGCTTTTGATCTGATCGGCTTCGGACTGCGTGACGGCAAAACGCTCTCCATCGAGCACGGGAACAAAGCTCTCGATTTCATGACGCAAATTCGCGAAAGCGCTTGTGCGCGCTTCACCACGGTGCTTGGGCCGGGGTCGGACGGCTACCACGAAGCCCATGTTCATGTGGATCTCAAGCTGCGAAAGGGCGGTTACCGCATCTGCCAGTGGGATCTGGAGCAGCAACCCGCCGGCGCAGCCGGCTGAGCTCACGCGTGCGGCAAGCAAAGTCGCGCTCGAGCGAAACCCCTTGATTGGCCAGCTATTTGGTAATAAATGGCCGGCGTCTGATGGAGCGACAGCGGCCGCGCGTCGTGAGTTTCTTTCTTATCGCCCGCTCCAACTTCCGACAATTTTAAGCTCCTTCGTTCAGGCGAGGTTTGAACATGCCGATCTACGGCTATCAGTGCAAAAAATGCAGCGAAACCTTTGAGACTCTGGTGCGTTCCGGCGAGCAGCCGACCTGCCCGTCCTGCAACAGCGCCGAGCTTGAGCAGCAATTGTCGCTGATCGCCTCGCCGGCCAAGGGCGGCGACAGCGACGCGCCGGCCTGTTCCAACGCCGGCGCCGGACCTGCCTGCGCCGCCTGCCCCGGCGCCTCGATGTTCGGCTAGATCGGAGTATACCGCCATGACCGCAAGCGCGCGCCTGTCTCTGTCGCGCGCTCTGTCCGTGATGGCAGGCTCCGCCTTTTATCTGGCGCTGGCGATCTGGGGTTGGGGCGGCATAGAGCCCTATTTTACGCACCCGGCGCTTTCGACTTTGACTTTGGCGTTTTTCGTCATGGCCTTCGCCTCGTTGTTTTGCGGCGGCAATCTCTCTCCGGGCCTGCGCGAGGACCGCGGCAATCGCTGGGTGCTGCCGGTTTTCGCGATCCTAGGCCTGATCAACGCTTTTCTGCCGGCGTGGAGCGACCGCAGGGATTTCTGGACGCTCGACGGCGACGCCCTGCGCTGGTTCGGCGTCGCGCTTTTCGTCTTCGGCGGCTGGCTGCGGCTGTGGCCGGTGGTCGTGCTCGGCGAGAGGTTCAGCGGCCTCGTCGCGATCCAGCCAGGACACAAGCTCGTTACCGACGGCATTTACAACACCATCCGCAACCCCTCCTATCTCGGATTGCTGCTCAATTCGCTCGGCTGGTCGCTGGCCTTCCGGTCCGGGCTCGGCCTCCTCGTGACGGCGCTGCTGATCCCGCCGCTGGTCGCCCGCATCAAATCGGAAGAGCGCCTGCTGCTCGACGAATTCGGCGCCCAATACCGAGCCTTTTGCGCCCGGACCTGGCGGCTCGTTCCCGGCCTTTGGTGAGCGGCGAAGCTAAACCTTTGATGAACAGGTCGTTTTGATCCGGTTCAGGCCGCCGGCGGCAATCTCCCCTCACAGGCGCGAACCTGACGCCTCGTTGATGGAGACCAAAATGAACCTTTCCAGCAAATCCCTCCGCATGGGCGCCGCCGCCGCCTTCGTCGCTGTTTTCGGCCTGGCGGGAGCGGCGTCGGCGTCCACCTGGACGGAAAGCCATCCGCGCCGCGCGGAAATCAACCATCGCCTCGCCAACCAGAACCATCGCATTGACAGCGAAGTGCGCCAGGGCGAGATTTCCCGCGGAAAGGCCCATGCGCTGCGCCGTCAGGATCGCACGATCCGACACGAGGAGCGTTTCATGGCGGCGCAAAATCACGGCCACATCACCCATGCCGAGCAACGCTCGCTGAACCAGCAGGAAAACGGCGTCAGCCGCGAGATCGGCAAATGATGGACCTCGCTTCCGTAGACGCCCGCATGGTCACGCGTCACGGCGGACACGGCCATCGTCGTTGATCGCAGATGAAAACAATAAAACCCGGCGGCGCCCCACCGCCGGGTTCGAAGCATTAGTTTAGAAGTTTTCTAAAAGAACTGTCATCAATTTGCATCAGGCCCGAAGCAGTTTATGGCCGTGTCTTGACATTGGATGCCGCGACTACGCCTTAATGCGCAGCGGGAAGCTTCGGGGAACAAGATGCGGTTTGATAAA
>NZ_JBKQOU010000157.1:0-2752 GCF_052145335.1 Rhodoblastus sp. | reverse complement strand
CGAGGACGCGGCGCAAGGAGTGTTCGCGAAATACAAGGACCGCTGGCTCGGAGCGATCGGTCACCTCGGGTGTTACAGCTTCCACGAAACCAAGAATTTCTCATGCGGCGAGGGGGGCGCGCTTGTCATCAACGACCCCGGGCTCGAAAAACGCGCTGAAGTCCTGCGCGACAAGGGCACCAACCGCAGCCAGTTCCTTCGCGGTCAAGTCGACAAATATACCTGGGTCGACGTCGGCTCCTCATACGTGCTGTCGGACATGTTGGCCGCCTACCTGCTCGGCCAACTCGAGAACATGGAGTTGATCACCTCGCGCAGGCGCGCGATTTACGAGCGCTACGCCGAGGCGTTTGCCGCGCTGGCGGTCGACAGACGCATCGGCGTCCCCTACTCGCCGCTGCACTGCACGACGAATCACCACATGTTCTATATTCTGGCGGCCGACCTCGAGGAGCGGACGGCGTTGATCGCGCATCTGCGGGAGGCCGGCATCCTCGCGGTGTTCCACTATGTGCCGCTCCATTCCTCGCCATTTGCGCAGTCCATCGGCGTGAACCAAGGGAACCTGCCGATCACCGACCATGTCAGCTCGCGTCTGGTCCGGTTGCCTATGTATTATGATCTGAGCGACGATGACGTGGACCGGATTGCAAGCCGTGTGATCGATTTTTACCGGCGTCGCAAGTCTCGAAAGGCAAAAAACGGAGCTCACAGCGAGCTGATGGCCCTAGCGCAAAATACGGCCTAGGCGCCGATGGCTGGCATCAAGCGGCTTCGCCTTCGCCGGGCGGAGGGGGAACAAACGATTACCGCCGGCACACCGCTGGCGCAGCCGTTTTTGCGCCGACGCGCCTCAGCCTACTTCGGCGTGTACGCGTTGCTCACAGCAATCGTTTTGTACCCAATCGCGATGGTGACAGTTCCAGGTTTGGAGGATTATCCGAACCATTTGGCGCGTATGTATGTATTGTCGCATTACGACCAGTCTCCCGCTTTTCAGCGTTTTTATGAGGTTCATTGGCGGCCGATTCCCTATCTCGCCATGGATGCGGCCTTCATCGTTCTGAGCCGAATCGCCCCCATTTATGACGCCGGCCGGCTGTTTATCGGCTTGTGCGTCGTTCTGCCCGTCGCGAGCGTCGCTGCTCTTCATTTTGCGGTTCACCGGCGGGCGAGCCTTGTCCCGGCGGCCGCTTTCCTGCTCAGTTACAATGCCCTCCTGCTTTGGGGGTTTCTCAATTACCTCCCGGTTCTTTGCCTGGCGGTCATCCTTTTCGCCGGCTGGATCGCGACCACTAATTGGCCGCGTTGGCGCAGGCTAATCATCTTTTCCGCTCTGACGCTTCTTTTGTATTTAGGCCATTTGGTGGCGTTCGGCGCTTATTGCCTGCTCGTTCTCTGTTTCGAAGTATTTCGAGCTTTGAAGCTAGGCATTCAGTCATGGCGTGCAATCGTGGTCGATTGGAGCTTCGCCGCCTTGCAGGCGGCTCCGGCGATCATCCTGGCGCTTAGCACGAAGGTCGAGCGCCCGTTCATCGGTCCGGTGGAAACCGATTACGGCACGATAGCGGAGAAAATCTTAGCAATTCTTTCACCTATATTTTTCTTGCTGACGAGGACGGAGGCAATATTTGGACTTTTCGCCCTTGTCATACTGATGTTCGGCCGTCTGACTGGCCGCTTGAGGCTCGCGCCTGAACTATTTTCGATTTTTCTCGTTGTCGCCGTGATGTCGCTTTGCGTACCGCTTCGGCTGCTGGGCGTCTTCGGCATGGATTTCCGTTTGCCGTTGCTGGCGGCGATCCTGTTGTTGTCGGCGATTTCTTCAACGGAGCGGGCGAGCGAAGTTTTCAAGACGTCAATCCTCTGCTTCATCATATTGACGACAGCGGTTCGCTCTGCGCTGATCGTGGGCGAGATGCAACAAGTCGACCATCAGATCGCCGAATTGCGCGGAGTGCTGCGCGCCATGCCGAAGGGAATGCGCCTCCTGACCGTCGACACTTCCCAGGCCGGACATGAGGCGCTTCCCCCGTCGAAGCGCGTGACGTTTCACGCGCCCTTGGTGGCGGTCATCGATCGCGACGCGTTCTCGCCGACCCTTTTCACCGGCATCATGACAGTCAAGCCAAAACCGGAATTCAAACTGTCGAGCACTCCCGATGGTTACCCCTATCCAGTTTTGGCTGACTTGATCGATGGTTACGGAGTGAGCGACCCGACGGGCGATCTCCCCAGCGGCAATGGGGGCCGGGTCTACTGGATGGGCTGGGAACGTCATTTCGACTATGTCCTAGTGATGCATTACGGAAGCACGCCGACAGGGCTTCCGAAGGTTTTGCGGCTGGTCTCTTCATCGCCCGTCGCGGATCTGTACGAGATCGACAAAGGGCTCAGGACGCCGCTGCACTGAAGGCGACAAGGACGCCGCTACCACGACACAGGAGCCACTGGAGACCCCGCCAAATTTCAGCGCGTGCAGAACCTTGACAAGAACATACGGAGAACGTAGGCTCGATGTGAGTGGCGAATCAGGGGGCTGTGAACATCCGTCATCCATGCGATTCGCGGTATTGTGGCGGATGGCGTCCAACGCCGGGCCGGCAGTGAGGCCGCGTCTCTTCGGGCGCATCGCCGCGGGACGGGGGGCCGGGGCGGCCAGGCCGGCCGCCCGCGGACGAATCGAAAATGGCGCCGCAACCCCTTGGAATCGCAAGAAACGGACTCGGAAATGGCAGGCTCGGGCCCAGGC
>NZ_JBKQOU010000156.1:0-6213 GCF_052145335.1 Rhodoblastus sp. | reverse complement strand
GCGCAAGGCCAGGGCGGCGTCAAAGGCATCGGGCTGGCTCAGCATGGCCCCGTAATCAATCCACATGCCGGATCGGACAAAAGACGCGGCCTCTCGCGCGGTGATTTGTTTGGCTTTGGAGGCGCTGCTTCTGGCCATGATCCAACCAGTCCGATCAATGAGTTGGACGGTGCAGAAATCAGGTGCAAATATTTCCCAACGTCCGCAATTTAGCGCCAACCCGCCCTTGCTGGCTCATCGCAATTGAGATTTCGGGGTCGCAACAAAGAGGGATCATCTCGCAACGCTCCGAATGCGAGCAAAGCGGCGCGACTTCATCGAAGGCCATTCGTTACCGCGTGGGCGCGGCGGTCCGTCGAGCCGCGCCCCCCGCAGCAAATGTCTCTATGCGAAGAAAGTCGTGTCGCCGGGGTTAACGGGGTGACCTTCCCGCAAAGGAAGATCATTTCTAGCGGCGTCTATCGAAGCCGCCTGTCGGAATTGAAGCCAGTGCGACTTGTTTGAAGTCTGGAGCCTTCAAATGTTCTTCCAACGCATATTGGAAGGCGTCGCCCTCCGGGGATTTCTGCCAGGCGATGACGGTCGCAAGATGTTGCAGATTACCGTTCAAAGTACGGTCATTCCTGATTTGGGGGCCGGTCGGCAAGGCGTCCTGCGTGCCGGTCTCCATCGCCACATTTTCAAAGGGCATTTCCGGCGCGGGGGTTGCGAGCGCGAGCTGGTAAACATCACCCAACGGGGAATTCTGCCAGGCGACAATCTGTGTCAATACGCCGAGGTTTTCGTTGAGCGATTTGTCGCCGCTGACTGTCGGGCCGAAGCCCGAAATGGGCGACGCCGCATAGGCGATGCCGCTTGAGAGGAGCGCGAAGCTGAGCGCCGCGAATGATGAAGACTTGATGCCAATATGCATTGAATCCTCCTAATTTTCCAAAAAATTGGAAAAACTCACGACGAAGTTGATTAACGACAAAAATGCGCCCTAGTCGAGATGCTTTTTCTAAGTTATCGAAGCGATCTGATTAGCGCAAACATCATGAGTGCAAGCCAGCAATTTGAATTAATTAAATAACTGTTGATACAGCTACTTAAGTCAAAGCTTGTTCACTTTTTATTGATTTCAATAACTAAATTCGGATGCGCGGTAGGTATTATAATCCACTGTGACGCCTCAGCATTCGCCGCTTTCATTGCTCTAAAGTCCACAAAATCCGCAGCGTCTGAACACAATATAGTGATCGCCGTCCCGCAATGCAGCTATTGCGTTGCACCAATTGCGGCGTAACATCAGTTTAGCTGGAATCGTTTCCTCCCCTACGACTGCCGCCACTTCAAAGGTGGCGGTATTTTTGTGGAGGGCAATGACCGCTCCCGGCGCCATCCTGTCCTTGCTGCGGGCGTCGGCGGATGACGGCTTCCCGCCGTTTTGCGTCCTTTAATGGTGGGAACAAAGTGTCGGGTTTCGAGCACTACAGCCTTTTCCGCGCCGATTCATTCTGGCCGGAAAAGGCTTTGGGGAAGACGATCTCGAAGGTCGAGCCGACGGTGGGGGTCGAGGTCGCGGACAGGCGCCAGCCGTGGCGGCTGGCTATGGTCTTGCAGATCGCCAGGCCGATGCCGGTGCCGGGAAAATCGCCGCGGTCGTTGAGGCGGCGGAAGGGTTCGAAAATCTCGTCGCGATGCGTGGCGGCGAAGCCGATGCCCTCGTCCTCGATCGCCAGCGAATGCTCGCCCTCGCCGCCCTTCAACACGATGCGGACACGCGGCGGGGTTCCCGGCTTATGGTATTTCAGCGCGTTGGAGACAAGGTTCTGCACCATCTGCGTCGCCTGCGACCGGTCGCCCTGCAGCGAAAAATCCTCGCCGATGACGGCGACATCGGCCCGTTCTTCGAGGATCGTCTGCGACAGGCTGTCGAGCACGGTCCGGATGGTCTCGCGCAAAGCGAAAGTCTCGAGCGCATAGGCGCTGTTCAGCGAGCGGGCCAGCGCCAGGACATCCGCGACGATGTGGCGGGCGTGCTGGGCCGAGGCGGCCATGACTTCGGCCGCGTAGCGCGATTCCTCGGCGTCGCCCTCGGCCATGGCGGTGTTCAATATGTCGGCGAAGGCCGAGATTTTGCGCAACGGCTCCTGAATGTCGTGCGAGGCGACATAGGCGAAACGCGACAGGCTCTCATTGGCCCGCTCCAGCTCGGCCAGGGAATTGCGCAGCGATTCCTCCACCAGCAGGCGCGCGGTGATGTCGACGGCGAAGGCGACGACGCGCGGTCCGAGCGGCGTGGCGACCGGCGTCAGGCCGATCTCGACCGGAAATTCGCTGCCGTCGCGGCGCACGGCGCGCAAGTCGCGGCCGACGCCCATCAGCCTCTTGCTTGGATTGGCGGCGAAATCCGCGCGCAAATGGCGGTGCCGCGAACGCAAGCCCGCTGGCGCCAGCGTCTCGACGCTCATTCCGATCATTTCTCCGCGCGCATAGCCGAAGGTCCCCTCGCATTGCGCATTGACCAGTTCGATGCGGCCGTCCTGATCGACCATGAACATGGCGGCGGGAGAGGCTTCGAAGGCCAGCCTCAGCATTTCGTTGGAAGTCTCGCTCGGATTCGCCATCGACCGCTCCGCGCAGGCGCCCGGTTCCAAAAAAGGGCGCCCGAAGGAGACGTCCAAGCCGCCACGAAACCATTGTATTGGCCGGCCGGTCAATGTACATTGTTTTTTTGTTCAATCACTTAGCCGTGTATCTTGGCAATGCTTGAACTCGACGGCTCTGGCAATAATTGGAGCGCCGGGACCCGGAAGGCCTTACGATGGCTGCAAGTTCAAAAGAGCTGAAAGCCGCCTTTGACGTCCTCATTATCGAGGACGATATCGACGATGCTTATCTGCTGAAACGCGCCCTGAACAAAGTCGCTGCCGAAAAGAACGTCACTCTGGCGGTGACGCATAGAATCAACGGTCTGGATGCGCTGGGTACAATGGCGCGCGACGACCTGATGAACCGCCTGCCGGACGTGATCGTCGTCGATTTGAACATGCCGCTGGTCGACGGCGACCGGTTTCTCCACCTTTTGCGCACCGATTTGCGGCTGGGAGACGTGCCCGCGGCGGTGCTGACCACCTCCACGGAAAAGCCGGTGCACGCCAAGGCCTTGGCTTCCGGCGCCGATGCGGTTTTCGCCAAGCCGAACTCCCAGGACGAACTGGTCGAAATCGCGCGGAAAATACTTCGCATGGGCGGCTTTCCGACTTCGGCGGCGGTCGGCGCCGCGGTGGTTTGACTTCGTCCCCCTTCAAGCGTCCAAAACCTTGCGCAGCGAAGCCTCGATCTGGCCGCCGCAATAAGCGTCGCCATAATCTTGCCGCGCCTTGGCGGCCAGCTTGGCCAGCGGCGGCAGGTCGGCGATCCGGCGCGTCAGCGCGGCCGTCATCGGCGCGGTTTCTCCAAGAATCGTCTCGATCTCGCTGAAGCGGTCGGTCATGGTCGCCCAAAGGGTCGATGTCACGATGTCGGCGACGCCCGGCGCCTTGCCGCCAAGCAGGAAGCCGGAGTGCGCCTTGAGGCCGTGGCGGCGGCCGGTCTCTTCCCACAACGACATCCACTTCTTCAGGCGGGGAATGAAATCCCGCCAGCGCTTTTTCGTCCACATCTCGCGGCCGCCGTCCAAGGTGATCTCGTCGATCACGTCATTGGCGTCGTTGACGATCTTCATGGTTTTGGCGCGCAACGCCGGGGTGGCCGGCAGGAGGTCGAGCGTCTCGCCCAGATAAAGAACGATGGCCGGCATCTGGGCGATGGCGACGTCCGCCTTCTTGTCGATGAGCAGGGGCGGCCCCATGAAAGGGACCGGCATATCCTTCACCGGCCCGTTCATCAACTTCAGGATTGCGTCGTCGCCGCCTTCGGTCCAGGCCTTTCCGGCATAGGCGAGGACGGCGCGCACGAACTGGCCGCGAAACGGCACGGACCAGTAGTAGAGGACGTAGTCGGACATTTCGGGACGTTCCAGGTCAGAGGAATGTTGTCTGCAATAACGCCGACATGCCGATATGGTCTATCCTGGCTTTCGGATCCCGCCAGGAGCGACGGGGAAGTGGAAGGCGGGGGGCAATGAGCGGGCAGTTTGTTCCTCGCGGAAGCGGCCCGCGCCGCGCCGTTTCCATGTTGGCGGTGGGCCTGTCCACGGTGGTCGAGTGGTATGATTTTACGCTCTGCCTCTATTTCGCGCCAACCTTGTCGCGCGTGTTCTTTGGCCAGGACGACATGGCTCTGGGCAAGACTCTCGCCGGTTTCGCCATCGCCTATCTGATGCGGCCGCTTGGCGCCATCCTGTTTGGCCTGTTCGGCGACCGCTACGGCCGGCGGCCGGCGCTGCTGATGTCGATGGCGGCGATGACGCTGGCGATGCTGTGCGTCGCCTTGCTTCCAACCCAGGCCCAGGTCGGCTCCATAGCGGGGGCGGGGCTGATCCTGATGCGATGCATCATGGGATTCAGCGTCGGGGGGGAATATACCGCCGTGGTCGCTTATCTTTACGAAAGCGCGCCCTCTCACCGAAGAGGTCTTGTCACCTCGTTTGCGGCGGCGACGAGCGAGATTGGCGGCTTGCTGGCGGTCGGCTTCTGCGCCGTTCTGGCGCGCAACCTCGATGTCGCGCGGCTTGACGCATGGGGTTGGCGGATTCCGTTCCTGTTTGGCGGCGCGCTGGCGGGCGCGGTCTGGGTCGCGCGCAACATCATCGTGGAAACGCCGCTTTTTGTCGGACAGCCGGCCGGCGCGACCGGCGCGCTCGG
Source organism: Rhodoblastus sp. (assembly GCF_052145335.1). GTDB lineage: Bacteria > Pseudomonadota > Alphaproteobacteria > Rhizobiales > Beijerinckiaceae > Rhodoblastus. Next base: position 1,423 of record NZ_JBKQOU010000156.1, on the reverse strand, counting down.
GCCTCTCGTCCATGTCCTGCGCTTCGAGGCGCGAGGCGTCGCGCTGGGCTTTGCCATCTCGGCTCTGGGATCGGTCACTTATTACATCGGCATCACCTACGTCCCTTCTTTCCTCGCGACGGCCGGACGCGGCAATGAGGCTCAGGCGCTGGAGTTTTCCAGCATCGCGGCGCTGGTGGTCATCATGGTGACGCCCTGCTTTGGCTGGCTTTCCGATCTCGCCGGGCGCAAACCTGTCTTGCTGGGCCTTTGTCTCGCCGGCGTCGTTCTTCCGGTCGCGCTGTTTCAACTCATCGCCAGCGGCTCCACCGAGGCCGCCATCGCCGGCGTCGCCATTCTGGCGGCTCTCGGCGGCGGCGTCAGCGCGGTGGGAGCGACAGCGACCGCCGAACAGTTTTCCGAGGGGGTGCGCCTGAGCGGTCTGGCCCTGGGCGCCACCACGGCGACCGCCCTGTTCGGCGGAGCTGCGCCCTATGTCGTCCAGACCCTGCAAAGGCTGACGGGCCTCACCGAGATCCCCGGCCTGACCATTGCGGCGGTTGCGGCATGCATTGGCTTGACGCTTGCAGTTTTCCTGCCGCATTCGCCCGGATCGGCGGCGCCGGATCATCAGAACGCGGCTTGACCGCTGCAAAGCATGGCTTTTTTCGGTTCGAGCCGCGGCAATCGGACGACCGTCGACCGCACGGGCAGGCCCATTTGGTAGATCGCGTCGCATCCGGTTAAACACGTAATGCCACTGACACCGGATCGTCGTTCTTTCCGTATAAAAATCCATCAAAAATAGGGGAGGCCTTGATGTCCAAATCGAAATCTTTAATCAAAGACAGCTGGATGACCGTCGAGGTTGGCAAAGACGGAAGTTTCGATAGGGTTTTGATCGTAGCTACAAAAGTGATCCTGAATCCGGAAAATACGAGCTATAGTTCAGAAAAATTCTACAAATTGATTGACGAGGTGAAGTCGAATTTAGGTAATTGTGAACGTGCAAATATCTTCAATAGAGATGATATGTGATTTTTTCCGCCACCCGGCAAGGGTGAGAGCTTTACATTTGGCGCGGGGAGCCGCGCCACTGCCGGCGCGATCTTCCGCGATCATTGAATGATAGCCTTCCGCACGGCTAATTCAGCCTGCAACGCGGTCAATGCATCATCCAAATAATAGATGAGGCAGCTGACGACGCGCTTTTCCAGTTGCTTGATTTTCGCGTCTGGAAGCTTGGCTTCCTGGAGCCGCTCAAAAATGAAGTCGGAGCCGCAGCGCAAGGCGTCATAGGCCCTGACCAGCGCCCAGGTCAGTCCCAAATCTTTCGCGGCCATATGAGCCGCGTGCAGACAGTCGAAGTAGGCTGGCGCATCGGGAAAGACTTTACCAATTTCGTCCGCGTCAAATATATGGCCAACGCCCTGCTCTTTTAACT
>NZ_JBKQOU010000155.1:0-2745 GCF_052145335.1 Rhodoblastus sp. | reverse complement strand
ACTCGGGCTCGGTAACGGCGATTTCGCTCGGCGTGCATGGCGCGGCCGCGCGGCGTTGCCTGATAGCGCCGGCGCGCGTTCCTTTGCCTCTCGCGACGGGCTACTTGCGCACAGGTTCCTGTGCAGTAAATCTGGCCTCGGTCGCACCGTCGACAGACAAGCACCTGACGACGGCAAGATAGATACGCAAAGGAAAATCCGGCACGAAACTTCATCAAGACATGCGTCATGGCAAGTTAGACGTTCCGGATTCAGAACCTCTGCGTCGGTAAATTACAGCAAGATTGGTCGCTCCGCGAGGGTGACGTCGACCTTCGGCTACAGTTATGGATGCAACGACTGGATTCCGCGGCCAACCCATCGGGTCCTTGAGCGATTTTGTCCGCGCGGGGAACTGCCGTAAAGCCCCGCCCGCACCCTCCACCTCAGGCGGCTCGGCCGCAAACGCGCCGCTTATGCGCGGATCTTGATCGCCGCCGACACTCCTGCCCCCCCAGTCCGAAATGCAGGTGCCAAGCCGCCGGCGCGCGCGTGGATTCTTGCTGCCACTCAGCTACCGGACTGGCGGATGTGCGAGTCTGTGGGCATGGCTCAAACCGCTTCCTCCGGCCGAAGATCGCGGGCGTCTGCTGGCCCATCGTCGCGGATCGCAATCGCCCGCTCAAACATGTGCGGCGGGCGCACGTTGTCCTTTGTTCGGCCGACCGCTTGCCTGTCCAGGAAGTGGCGCGGGGCGCGAGCGCTGGCCGCCTCGAACAGGTACCTGCGCAGCTCGTGCATCGGACCAAGAAGTGATCGACCTTGAAGGCGTGGGGCGTGCGGCTGATCAAACGCATCGGCATGAAGAAAGCGAAGGTCGCGATCGCGCGCAAGATCGCCGTCATCCTCCAGTGCATCTGGGTCGACGAAACGGCGTTCGACTGGGGCCAACCGAAGGCGGCCTGATTTCCTTAAATTAGCGCAATCTCCGGCGCACGACGTCGCCGGCGATGTCCCCGCCGGGACGGTGGTGGTTGGGTGACCTTGGTCAATCGGCTGAAGGCGGTTTCGCCGCACTTCGTTGCGCACTTTAGGGCACCCGCCCCGAAAATTATCATGAGGCGCTTAAGCGACCTCGGAAAGGACCGTGACCCCGGCGCTGGACAGTACGTTGTACACGCTCTCCGGCTTGCTCATTGGAGGTTCTGAAGCGCGAACTACGCAGCCTCGCTCCCGCGCGCGCGGATCGACCTTCGAGGCCGACAGGAGGGAGCTTGGGTCTCCCCCGAAATTAATGGGCCAATTGACACTATGTGTCGGCGGCGCTACGCAAATTCCCGTCTCAGCGGACCGGTGGCAATGAGCACAGCAGGCAAGACCGCCAGTCATTCCTGCGGACGATATGGAAGGTCCGATTCACTGGACGCAGCCGCGTTACGTGTCCTTGCAGGGAGTAAGTGATGGTGAAGATCGTTGCCGTAGATCACGATCGCCATGGGCGCAAGCGTTGGCGGCGGCCGAATGGCTATGGATTTGCCGGCAATCTCAACGTGGCGCCGCTTGGCGGTTCGGAATTCTCCCAAGCGATCGCGACGTTCCCGATCGGGTTTGTCGAGAGATCGCCCGGAAGCTATATGCCGGTGGCGGTCTTGGCGTTGTCGAAGGGCGGCAATCTGTTTGTGGGGCCGGGGGGACATTGGCTTGGTGGTTACATACCTGCTGTCTTGCGTAGTTACCCGTTTTCGCTAGTCCGCACCGACGGCGTCGATGAGGGAGTATTGGGCATTGACGAGGACAGCGGGCTGGTCGTTGACAATGGCGAAGGCGAGAGTGTGGAAGAGTTTTTCGCGGCGGATGGAACGCTCGCGCCTACCACCAAAGCGATCGCGGAATTGATTCATTTCTCGGAGCGCGATCAACTCACGACTGCGCGGGCGGTTTCGGCTCTTGCCGATGCTGGTGTGATCAAGCCCTGGCCGTTGACGATGCAGGTCGGCGATCAACAGATATCCGTCAGTGGTCTTCATTCCGTTGATGAGGCGGCGCTGAACGCGCTCGATGACGCGACCTTTCTCAAGTTACGAAAGGCATCGTCCTTGGTCATTGCCTATGGGCAGCTGCTTTCCATGGTGCAGGTGCATGGACTGGCGCGCCTGATTCTGATGCAGAAGCAGATGGAAGCTGTGGTGTGATGCGCCGTAGGGGTGGCGTAGGTGGCCTCTATCGATCTTCGCTCGACTAAGCCGCTGATTGGTCGCCGAAACGGCAGGTCAGCCGGAATGCAAGCCGGCGAAGATCGGGCTCCAGTCTGGAGTTATAGCGTGGGTGACCGCCACTTCGGCTGCGTCCAGGAGGGTCTGCGGAGCCAAGTGCGCGTACCTTTGCGTCATCCGGGGCGTCGCATGCCCGAGCAGCCCCTGCACCACGTAGAGCGAGACGCCCTGGTTGACGAGCAAGCTCGCAAACGAGTGGCGCAGGTCATGCAAGCGGACGTCGCCCAGTCCTGCGCGGCGTCGGATTCGGTCCCACGGGTAGAAGACGCCGATGAGGCGCGTCGGGAAGATAAAAGGGCACGCCGGATGACGCGGGATCGACTTCAGCACCGCCATCGCCGCGGTATTGAGGGCGATTGTCCTGGGCTTGCCCGATTTCGAGACAGACACCAGCAACGCTCGCCTCGTCCAGTCCATGAGCAGCAGCAGCATGATCGCTTGTGCGGCGGCGCGGTTTTCGTCCTCGGCAAGGGACGCGATGAGGCGGTCGGTT
>NZ_JBKQOU010000154.1:0-2589 GCF_052145335.1 Rhodoblastus sp. | reverse complement strand
ATCGCCGACCTGCCCGACAAGACCGAGGTCAAGGCTTTCTGCCATTTATCGCGCAAACAGGCTGCGCTTTATCAAGCCTCTGTCGGCGAACTGCAAGAAAGGCTGAATGACTCCGGCGACGGGATCGCGCGGCGTGGCTTGGTTCTGTCCTTTCTGATGCGCCTCAAGCAGATTTGCAATCATCCGACTCAATGGTTGGGCGACGGCGCTTATGACGAAGACGACAGCGGCAAGTTCTTCCGCCTGCGCGAAATCGCCGAGACCATCGCCAGCCGTCAGGAAAAGCTGCTGGTGTTCACCCAGTTCAAGGAGATCATCCCGGCGCTCGAACGCCTGCTCGGCGAGACGTTCGGACGCCCCGGCCTGGTGCTGCATGGCGAGACGCCCGTGGCCAGGCGCAAGGAGCTGGTCAAGAAATTCCAGGAAGACGAACGCACGCCGTTCTTCGTGCTGTCTATCAAGGCGGGCGGCGCCGGGCTCAATCTCACCGCCGCTTCACATGTCGTGCATTTCGACCGCTGGTGGAATCCGGCAGTCGAGAACCAGGCGACAGATCGGGCATTTCGCATTGGGCAAAAGCGCAATGTTCTGGTGCATAAATTCATCTGCCGGGGCACAATTGAGGATCGAATCGACCAACTGATCGAGTCTAAACGGCAATTGGCGGCGGATTTCCTTGAGGCCGGCGGCGAGGTAAACTTGACGGAAATGAGCGATCGCGAATTGCTGTCCCTGGTCGCCCTCGATCTCAACGCCGCATCGACAGAAGGCGCGACGGCATGAGCTATTATGGCTTTCCGGCCTATGTTCCGGTCGCCCAGAGACGGGCGCAAGCGGCGCGCGAAATCGAAAAACTCCGAAAGAAGGGTCGGACCGTCGCTCCCGTAGTCATTGAGGGGCGGACCATCGTTAGGAATTTCTGGGGTAAAGCCTGGTGCGAAAATCTGGAGCGTTATTCCGATTTCGAAAACCGTCTGCCGCGTGGTCAAACCTATGTGCGAAACGGTTCGGTCGTCGATCTCCAGGTCAAACGCGGACAAGTCCGCGCATTGGTCATGGGCTCCTGCCTCTATAAGGTGAAAATAGAAATCGGCTCTGTACCGGCGGCGCGTTGGCGGTCCATCCGTAAGGATTGCGCGGGCTCGATAGGTTCGCTCGTGGAGTTATTATCCGGCAAATTGTCGAAAAACGTCATGGAGCGCGTCTGCCGCAAAGGCGACGGGCTGTTTCCGGCGCCGAGCGAAATCAAAATGTCCTGCTCCTGCCCTGACGGGGCGCGCATGTGCAAACATCTGGCGGCCGCGCTTTACGGCGCGGGCGCGCGGCTGGATGCGATGCCGGACCTAATCTTCGCCTTGCGTGGTGTCGAAAGTTCCGAATTGATCGCCAATGCGGGCGCTGATCTTCCGATCACGCACAGCGGCGGCTCGGGAACGCGCATTCTCGCCGATGACAACCTCGCAGTTCTGTTCGGCGTCGAAATGGCGCCAGCGCCCGCGGCGCCAAAAACCTGCGCCGCTAAAAAGGATGTACGCCCGGCGAAGAACGCGGCGTCTTCAAAGGTTCCACCGACCGGTCAGGCTAGTGCGTCTGCGCAGACGGCAACGAAAACTTCGACGACGAAAGGCTCCACGATCGTTTCTTCCGCGGCCGCGCGCAAAAAGTCGTCCTCAAAAGCCGGGACGACGAAAAGCGGTAGCGGTCGCGCGGTCGCGGAAAAGATCGAACCGTCCGGGAAGTCGATCCAAGCTACGACGGCGGCTCCCAGGAGACCGGCAGCCCCAACTTCGGCTTCCGCTCGGCAAGAAGAAACGCCTTCACGACGTCGAGTTCGCACCAAGGCAGCGAGGTGGATAAAGCGCCCATGAATGGCCGCGTTTCGGCTGAAAGGAGGCAATCCCTAGCGACCATGAAGGACGAGGATGCGCCACTTGCCGGAATTCGGGTTTGGACAGCCCAAATCCCACAGTCTGAGCTGCTGCCGGTTCTGCAGACACCTGGTTAAGGTAATCCCACCTTCCGTTCGAACTCAACCGGGCTGAGATAGCCGATGGTCGAGTGGCGACGGACTGTATTGTAGAAGCGCTCGATATAATCGAACACATCGGCCCTGGCCTCGTCGCGCGTCCGGTAGACGCGTCTGCCAATGCGCTCGGTTTTCAGGGACGAGAAGAACGACTCCATCGCCGCATTGTCCCAGACATTGCCGGATCGGCTCATAGAACAGCTGACGCCATTGTCGGCCATCAGGCGCTGAAACTGATCGCTGGTATATTGGCTGCCCTGATCGGAATGATGCAGTAAGGCGTCGGGCTTGCCGCGCCGCCAGATCGCCATGATCAGGGCATCGACGACGAGTTGAGCCGTCATTTCCGCCTTCATCGACCAGCCGACGACACGCCGTGAGCACAGGTCGATTACGGCGGCGACATAAAGCCAGCCCTCGGCTGTCCAGATGTAGGTGAAGTCGGCGATCCACTTCTGGTTCGGCCGTTCGGCGACAAACTGGCGATCGAGAACATTCGGCGCCACAGCATTGACGAGCCTCTGCCCTTCGTCCTTCGGCAAGCCACGCCGGCGCGGCCGCGC
>NZ_JBKQOU010000153.1:0-24539 GCF_052145335.1 Rhodoblastus sp. | reverse complement strand
CTTTAGGAAAATTCCGTCCAAAAAGCCAGTCCCGTGAACACACGGTGCTGGCGCAGCAATTCAAGGAGCGCCGCGCGTGTCGAAACAACTGGATTTATTCATACCCCTACGCAAGGCGGACGCCGCCCAGCGCCTCGTCTACGGTTACGCAACGGCGGAACTGCCGGACAGGTCCGGCGAAATCTGCGACTACGCCACGACGAAGCCCTATTACGAGCAGTGGTCGGCGGATTTCGCCAAGGCCTCCGGCGGCCGGAGTTTCGGCAATCTGCGTTCCATGCACGGCAAGGTCGCCGCTGGCAAAATTTCCGCCATCGTCTTCAACGACGATGACAAGCGAATCGAAATCGCGGCGAAAATCATCGACGACGAGGAATGGCGCAAGATCGAGGAAGGCGTCTACACCGGCTTCAGCCAGGGCGGCGCCTATGTCAAGCGCTGGGCCGATCCGGAAAACCCCGATTTCGTCCGCTACACCGCGTCCCCCAGCGAAATCTCGCTGGTCGATCTGCCTTGCCTGCCGGAAGCGACATTCGAACTGGTGAAAGCCGACGGCGCCAGCGAAAAACGCGCCTTCGCCGAGCCAATGAGCAAGGAGCGGCCAGTCGCGGCGCAGGCTTCTTCCGCCGGCCTCGGACCGTTCCTGCGCGAATGGCTGGCGGGCAATGTCGAGAGCGAAGTAAGCGCCGCCGAGACCATCGCGAATTTTTTCGCGGCGATCGAAAGCGACCTTAACGCCGAGCCCATCCACACCGAAGCTTTGTCCGCGCTGTTGGCGCGGCTGAAAAGCCAATGCGTCGCCGTGGTTCAGCCGCGACCGGCGCAAAAGTCCGAACCCAGCGACGCGCGGCTGGAAAAGCTCGCCGCCGAGACCGAGGCGGCAAGAAAAATGGCGGCGGATTTCGCGCCGCGACTGGCGGAACTGGCGGAGCGCGTCAGCGCCCTGGAACATAGCCCGGCGCCGCCGCCGCTGATGCCGGGCTTCGCCCCGGTGTCGAAATCGGCCGATTTGAGCATCGACGATCTCGCCGTCGAATTGGCGCGGCTTTCGCCCGAAAAAGCCTCGCTGGTGCTGATCAAGGCCTCCCAGACCCAACCGAAAAGGTTCGGCTGAGCAGCCGTCACCTCTCCACTATCGCAACAGAGAAAGCATGCCAATGACCGCACAACAGAACGCGCTGGAGCTGAATCAGGCGATCCGCAAGGCGCAAACCGCGCCCTTGTTCGATCCGCGTTTCGCCAGCCTGGAAAAATCGACTTTTTCGCAGAGCGCCTCCGCGACCTCGGGTCTCACTTATTATGACCTGGAGACCGGCGCCAAGCTGCTCTATCCGGTGCTGACGCCGCTGCGCAATTCCATTCCGCGCGTCTCCGGCAAGGGCGGCGTCCAGGCCGCCTGGCGCGCCATCACCGCGATCAACTCCTCTGGCCTGCGCGTCGGCGTCTCCGGCGGCAATCGCGGCGGCGTCGCGGCCATGACGACCAAGGATTACATCGCGACCTACAAGGGCATCGGCATCGAAACCAACGTCGATTTTGAAGCCCAGTATGCCGGCCAGAATTTCGACGACATCCGCGCCCTTGCCGCCCAGACGGGTTTGGAAGCGCTGATGATCGGCGAAGAAGCTTTGATCCTCGGCGGCAATACCTCGCTTTCGCTGGGGGCCACCAACACGCCGACCCTCGTCGCCTCGAACTCGGGCGGCGCGCTGGCTACCGGAACCCTGTCCGTCATCTGCGTGGCGCTCACACTCGACGGCCTGATCAATTCCACGGTCGCTTCCGGCGTGCAGGCGTCGATTACGCGAACCAACGCCGATTCCTCCATCGACACTTTCGGCGGCGGGGCGGCGCAGAAATCCGCCAACGCCACGGTCGCCATCACCGGCCCGTCAGGCAGCGTCACCGCTTCGGTCGCCACCACGCGCGGCTCTTTCGGCTACGCCTGGTATTGGGGCGCCGTCGGCTCGGAAACGCTCGGGGCCATCACCACCATCAACAGCTTGGCGATCACCGCCAATGCGGCTGGAACGCAGGCCGCCGCCTCGCTGCCGAGCGCCGACAATTCGTCCAACGCCCTAGTTTTCGACGGCTTGCTGACCCAGGCGCTGCAGCCGAGTTCGGGCGCAAATATCACCTTCCAGCCGACTGGCGCAGCCGGCGTCGGCACGCCGCTTACCGCTGACGGCGCCGGCGGCATTGTCGAGATCGAGGCCATTCTCAAGTCCAATTGGGATCTCTATCGCCTTTCGCCCGATGAGGTCTGGGTGTCGTCGCAGGAAGCCGGCAACATCTCGAAGAAAATTCTCGCTGGAAGCGCCAACAGCGCGCAGCGATTCATCTTCGACTCCCAGCAGGACGCCATCGGCGGCGGCGTGATGGTCACGACCTACAAGAACAAATATTCGCTGGCCGGCGCCAAATCGCTCGACATCAAGATCCATCCCAACATGCCGCCCGGAACCATGCTGTTCCTGACGCGGAAGCTGCCCTATCCGCTCGCCAATGTCGGCAATGTCATGCAGGTCCGCACGCGGCAGGACTATTACCAGATCGAATGGCCGCTGCGCGCCCGCCGCTATGAATATGGCGTCTATGCCGATGAAGTGCTTCAGCACTATTTCCCGCCGAGCATGTCGGTCATCACCAATATCGGCAACGGCTGATCGGCTCCGCTGAAGACGGTCGCCCCGGCTTTTTTCCGGGGCGGCGCCCCGTCGCTGAAGCGTCGCGATTCCGATGAATCGCGCAAACGCGTCGGCGCGATTTCTTCCTTGGAACAGGATCTAGACATGAAATATCAGGCTCCTGTCGGCGTGACCGCGATCTTTTGCGCGGGCGAAGTCATTACGCCCGACGAGGACGGCCGCTTCGAAGCAGCCGAACTTCTCCTTGGCGAACTCGCGGCGCATGGATGCGTTTTCGCCGCCCCGTCCGAGGCGAAGTTGACGGAAAAAAGTGGCGAGATGCGTCCGCGCGCCCGCACCCGCGCTGAAAAGGCGAATTGAGCATGGCGCAAGGCGATCTCGTTTCCCTGGCGCAGCTCAAGGCGCATCTCGGCGTCCAGTCGAGCGGCGACGACATTCTGCTCGCCAGCATGATCAGTCAGATCAGCCGCGCGATCTGCACCTACCTCAATCGGCCTTTCGTTTGGCCGCGCGACGTCCTCGACATGTTCGACGGTAATGGACGTCCGAAGATACAATTGCGTCACTGGCCCGTCGTCTCCGTCAGTTCGGTGTCGATCGACGGACGCCTTGTGCCTCAGGCGACGTCAGAATTTGGCGGCGGCTGGACCGTTGAGGCGGGCGACGACGAGCCGCCCGGCGCGATGCAGATGCTGATGCTGCGGGGCGGCAGTTTTTCGCGCGGCTGGCAGAATGTCAGCATCGCTTATCGCGCCGGGTATCAGATCAGCAACGAAACCTGCGTCGCGCCAGGCGCGGCGTCGAGTTTCGTCATCGCGGCGCAGCCTTATGGCGGCTACGCCTGCGATTGCGGCGTCACCTACGCCAACGGCCAGTCGTTGACCAACGTCGTCGCCAGTCCGGCGCAGGGACAATATGTGCTCGACGGCGCGGGCGGATATTTGTTTTCCGTCGCGGATGGGGGACAGAACCTGCTGCTGAATTATGGCTATGTACCGATGGATCTCGCCAGTTGCGCCCTGGAATGGGCCGCTGACCGCTATCGCTATCGCGAAAGGATCGCCATGACGTCGAAAAGCCTGGGCGGCCAGGAAACTACCGCCTTTCGCATCGCCGCCATGCCCGAATACGTCATGATGACCTTGCGCAGTTTTGCGCGCATCATCGCGAACTGATCCATGCTGCAGATCAGTCTCGAAGGACAGGAGGCGCTCGCCGAGCGGCTCGCGGTCCTGCCCGACCGGTTGCGCGCAGCCTTGGCGGACAAAGTCGATGCGTTGGCGCAGAGTCTCCTTTCGGAGGTGGTTGGAGTCAATTTGAGCGGCGGCGTGCTGAATGCGCGCAGCGGCGCTTTGCGCGATTCCATCCAGATGAAAGCGTCTCAGCAGGACGACCGGATCGGCGCCGAAATTTTTTCCGACGGCGACGTTCCCTACGCCGCGATCCAGGAATTTGGCGGCAAGACGGCGGCGCATGAAATCCTGCCGGACAAGGCGAAGGTTCTCGCCTTTGTCGCCAACGGCAAACAGGTCTTTGCGCGCCGCGTCCAGCATCCGGGTTCGCAAATTCCAGCGCGGTCCTACTTGCGTTCGGCGCTCGAGGAGCAGAGCGACGATATCCTGCAGGACTTGACCGAAATTGTTACGGCACTCGCTGAGGATCTGAAGGACACCGAATGATGAATTCCCGCGAGTCCATCATGGCGGCGCTGGCCGCGCGCCTGGCGAGTGCGCAATTTTCAACGCCGATCAACGGATGCGATAGCTGGGCTCTGCTGTCGCGCCGGCTGAAATTGTGGAGCGATGTCGCCAGCGCCGACCAGCCGGCGCTTTTCATAACCGAGCATGGCGAAAACCTCGCCTATGCCGCCGAAGCCTTGCCTGGCAAGACTACACTGAATGTCGATCTTTTCGTCTATATCGCGGCGGGCAAGGACCCGGATAGCATTCCGGCGCGCGATCTCAATATCGCGCTCGACGCCATCGCCGCATGTCTCGCGCCCGATCCCACCATCGGCAGGCAGACGCTTGGCGGCCTTGTCACCCACTGTCGCATCGAGGGGCGGATCGTGAAAGATCCCGGCGATCTCGATGGCCAGGGACTGGCGCTCGTTCCCATCAAGATTCTGGCTCCCTGAGCCCTGGTCCAATAAAGGGAAAACGCGCGATGGAACAAAACATGAATAACGATCCGGCGACGCCGGATCGTCACCTTCACGAAATCGAAGCGCAGATCGAAAAATGGTTTGTCGAGACCATGCACCATTCTCCGTTCTCGCGGACCACCGAAATTTTCAACCATGTGCGCGCTTCGGTCGACGCCTTGAAGCAAAGACTTGCCGCCCTTTTGCAGGAGCTCTGATCCATGTCGAACACCACTTCCGTCGCTTTCGGCTCGGGCGTTCTCATCGCCACGCCATCCGGCGCCAATGCGACGCCCGTCCAGTTCGGCGCCTTGCAGGACGTCTCGCTCGATTTCAGTTTCGCGTCGAAACAATTGTTCGGCCAGTATCAGTTCCCGATCGCCTTTGCCCGTGGCGAGGGCAAGATCAGCGGCAAGGCGAAATTCGCCAATATCGACGGCCCGCTCTACAATAATTGCTTCTTCGGCCAGACGCAGACGACCGGCCAGAAACTCTGGTCCTACAACGAGGCCGGCGCGGTTTCGGCATCTTCGCCCTATAATTATACATGCGCCAACGCCGCTAATTTCGACGAGGATCTCGGCGTCGTTTACGCGTCGAGCGGCCTCGCCTTGACGAAGGTGGCGACGACGCCGGCCGTCGGGCAATACACCGTTGCCGCCGGCGTCTATGGTTTCAGTTCGGGCGACGCCGGCAGGGCGCTGCTGGTTTCCTATTCCTATACCCAATTGGCTTCCGGCAGCGGTTCGCACATGCTGCTCGCCAATAAGGTGATGGGAACCGCGCCGACTTTCCAGATTGATTTCTATCAGACCAATCCCAACCTCGGCGGCGCGCAATGGTCGCTGCGCCTCTACAATTGCGTCTCGACCAAATTGAGCGTCGCCTCGAAGAACCAGGATTTCGTCGTTCCGGAAATGGATTTCGAAGCCTTCGCCAACGCCGCCAATTCCATTGGCGAAATCAACACGGCGGTGTGAAATGAAACTTGATCCGAAAATGAATTGCGCGGGCGCGCCAGTTATCGAGCTTGGCGGAAGGGAGTTTTTCGTTCCGCTGCTGGCTCTGCGCCAGGCGCGCATAATAGTGCCGGGCCTGCTGAAACTGATGCCGCGCCTGAACGCCATTCAGACGCGGATCGGCGCCGGCGACCCGCTTGGCGCGGCGCTGCTCGAACAGAACGATGTCGAACTTATGATCGACGTCGTTCACTCCGGCCTCAGCCGCGCCTATCCCGATATTTCTCGCGACGAAGTTCTGGATCTTCAGGCGGGCTTCGCCGACTTGATTGCCGCTCTGGCGGTGATCGCGCGGCAGACCGGGCTGTTTGCGCCGACGGAAAACCCATCCCTGGGGGAGTAGGCGACGGCGGTCCGGATTTCGACCGGATCGTCGCGCATTATTGCCAGATGTCGGGCGAGGCATGGAACGATGCGCTGGAAACGGAACTGACTTTTTCGCGAATCTTCGCGCGGCATGACTACTGGCGCGAGAATCCGCCCTCGTCGGTGCTTCTGACGGCTTTGGCCGTCGGCTTCGGCGTTTGGGAGCCGAAAGCTCGCGCGACCGATGACGCCGTCGGCGCTTTGCGCGGTCTCTTTCCCGCCGGACGTTTCTGATCGCCCTAAAAATGCCGGACGCTTGCGCCGGCCGAAAGGATGAGCATGGCCGATTCCAATGTTTCGATCTCCTTCGGCGCCGACGCCTCCGATTTTCTCGAAGGCGTCGCCCGCGTTTCGGCGGCGTTGCAAACCCTGCCGACGGGCGTCAACCAGATTGCGCAGGGCATCGACAAGTCATCGCAAAGCTTCGCCTCCTTCGGCGTGGGCGCGACCAGCGCCCTGGCGAAAATCGCGGCGGCGGCTCGGGAAACGGGCGCGTCACAACAGGACGTCACGCGCGCCAGCATGATGGCGATCAACGGAGAAATCTCCGCCGAACGCGCCGCCCTGGCAGAGAAAAAGTCGCTTTACGACGAATTGACCAAGCTCAAGATTTTGAGCGCGGGCGAAAGGCTGGCGGCAACGCAAGCCGCTCTCGACGGCGAATACGCTTCCGAGCGCTCGCTGCTGGAAAAGGAATTGCAGCTCGATGGCCTGAAGCTGCAGCAGCGGCAGATGGTCCTCAACAAAATGCTGATGCTTGACGCCAAATACGCGCAGGACAGTCAGCGGGTCATGCTGCAATCGGTCGAGCAAATGGTCGCGCCGATGAACAAGATGGTGGATTCGATGTCGTCCTCGCTTTCGACAGGGCTGACGGGAATGATCACCGGGACAAAGAATTTCCAGCAGGTTCTGCAATCGCTGGCGCAATCGGTGGTTTCGCAATTTGTTAAAATGGGCGTCGATGTCGTCGCCGATTGGGCCAAGAAACAATTGGCGCTGGCCGCCCTTTCCGTGGCCGGCGAAAGCCAGAAAACCGCGGCGGCGACAGTTGGCGCCGCGGCGCGAGAGGGTGTTTCGGCGGGCGAAGCGGCGGCGGGGCAGGCGTCGATCGTGGTGTCCATGCTCAAGAGCATCACTGCCTCGGCTTCCGAGACTTTTGCTGGCGTGTTCGGCTTTCTTGCGCCTGTCATGGGGCCGGCGGCAGCCGGTCCCGCGGCGGCGGCTCAGGGCGCGGTCATGTCGGTGGCGGCTTTCGACATTGGCGCCTGGTCGATCCCGCAGGATCAGCTAGCGATGGTTCACCGCAACGAACTCGTCATGCCCGCCGCCGAGGCCGGCGCCTTTCGCTCGCTGTTGAGCCAGCAGGCCAGCGTTGGCGCGGGCGCTGGCGCGCAAAGCGGCGGCGATACACATGTGCATCTGAACGTCAACGCGCTCGACGCTGGTTCGGTGAAAAATTGGCTCGGCAATAATTCGCGGCAGATCATGAAGGCGATGAACCAGGCGGTGAAGAACGGCGATCATCTCGGCCTGCGTCGTCTGGCGACGTCGTAAGACCATGGCGCAACTTTTCGGCGTCTGTCTCCTGCCGGCCTCCGGCGAATTTGTCTACGACACATTGCCCGCTCAAGGCGCGCAATGGCAAGTGAGCAACAGCGTGCTTGGCGCTTTTGCGCCGATGAATTGCTTTTACGCGCCGGATGGAACCACGACCGATTATTCCTATGCGCTCGACCAATTGCAGGCGGAACATCCCGAATGCACGACGGTGGCTCTGGTCTGCGCCTGGTTCGGCAATTCGGCCAACGCGGCAAGCTGCAATATCTACCCCTCGACCAATTACATCGGCGGCGCGTTCAAGACTTTTTCCGCCAGCGGCTGGGCGGCGTCGAACTGGCAGGTCTCCGGCCTGACGCAAGCTTCCCCCGGACTTATTCCGATTTCGACGTCGGGTGGTTCGGCGACCTACGGCGGCACGCCCTCGGACCAGAGCATCGTCCGTTGTATCCAGGATCTGCGCGCGCGAGGTTTGCGCGTCATCTTTTATCCCTTCATCCTGATGGATGCGCCCGGCGAACCCTGGCGCGGGCGCATCACCCTCGGCAGCGACCTCAGCGCGGCGACGACAACGGCGGTCAATGCGTTCCTTGGCTCGGCGGAGCAAGCGCAATTCTCCCTCGACACGGTCAATCTGACCGTCAACTATTCAGGTTCTCCGACCGATTACACCTTTCGGCGTTTCATCCTGCATTACGCCAACCTTTGCGTGCTGGCCGGCGGGGTCGATCTGTTTCTGCTTGGCTCCGAAATGCGCGGCCTCGAAATCTTGCGCGGTCCTGCCTGGACTCCTGCCGGAACCACGGATTTCAATGGGCATGCCGTCTGGGATTATCCCTTCGTCGACGGATTGATGCAGCTGGCCGCCGATGTGCGCGGCACGTTCGACAGCGCTGGCCTAACGAAAAACTTATCGACCTACAAAAATCTGATCGCTTATTCGCCGGACTGGTCGAGTTGGAACGGCTGGCAGCATGCCAACGCCAACGGCCAATGGCCGCATCTCGACTCTCTGTTCGCCTCGCCGAATATCGATGTGGTTTCCTTCGATAATTATCTTCCATTGTCCGATTGGACGCTCAACGGCGGCGGCCTCGATTGCGCCAATTGGGACGCGCCCGCACCGGCCTCCTGGCCGCCGTCGAGCGAGACCATGAACGGTCTCAACCTTTCGGGTCAGCCGACGATTTACAGCGCCGCCTATCTTCAGGCCAATATCGAGGGCGGCGAGGGCTTCAGTTGGTATTACAACGACAGCAATAATGGCGGCATGGGATTCGATCCCTTCGGCACGGACCAGCGCTGCTCCTTGCCGCAAGGCGACCGTCTGGCGCAGGCGCGCAACGCTTTTTCGGCCAATCAGCAATTGCTGGCGCGCAAGGCGCTGCGCTGGTGGTGGAACAATTCGCATCAGGCGATCTACGACGCCGGAGACGGGCTTGGCTGGGCGCCGCATGGCCCGACGACGCAATGGACGCCGCAATCCAAGCCGCTCGTCTTCGTCGAATATGGTTTCGCCAGCGTCGATCGTTGCACCAATCAACCGAACGTCTTTTTCGACGTGAAATCGACTGAGAGCGGCACGCCGTTCTGGTCGCTTTGGCAAGGGCCTTACGGCGGCGCCTGGTTGCCGAAACGCGACGATCTCCTTGCCGACATCGCCCTGCAGGCGGTGCATGACTATTGGAACGCCGGGGCAAATAACGAGACCTCCGGTTCGGGCGTTCCGATGATTTTTACGCCCTTTTGTTGCGCCTGGAACTGGGATGCAAGGCCGTTTCCGGTCTTTCCTCTCGACGCCGGCGTGTGGAGCGACGGCGGCAATTGGCCGACCGGCAACTGGATCGGCGGCAAGGGGCCGGCGATTGATCCGCCAGCGGTCGACGCGCCGCCGGGACCCGGTATCTTTGCTGCTTTCCCGATCCTGATCGGACAGGGCTGGAGCGTCAAATATGCGCCGCGGTTTTCGACCCGCGCGCTTGCCCATGTGTCGGGGCGCGAAGTGCGGTCCGCATGCATGACCAGTCCGCTTTACGACATCGAGCTGAGCTTCGATCTTTTGCGCGACGATCTTCTCGACGGCGAATTGCAGCAGGTGATCGGCTTCATTGGCCTTCACGCCGGTCAGGCGCAGCCCTTCCTGTTCGCGCCACCGTCCGACTTGAGCGCTTATTTCGATGCGACGCTCGGGCTGGGAGACGGCGCGACCCGAGCATTCCTGGTCGAGCGTGAAATCGGCGGATTCGTTGAGAACGTCCAGGCGCTGATCGGCGCTCCGACCGTCTGTCTCAATGGCGTGGCTTTGGCCCCGAGCGCCTATAGCGTGTCGATCCTGCCCACGACGGTGACTTTCTCAGTCGCGCCGCCTTCGGGCGCCATACTCACGGCCAATTTCACCGCCGCGCACCTTGTGCGCTTCGCTGACGACAGCGAAGACCTGGAGCAGTTCATGAGTGACTTTTGGGCTTCGAAAACTCTCAAACTTGAGGCGGTGCGCGCGTGAGTATCGTAACCTTTCCAACCTTGCCTGGACAAGGATGGAGCGTCGTAAAAACACCAATCTTCTCGACACGCGTCGCTTCGCATTCTTCCGGTCGCGAAGCGCGTCTCGGGTTTTACGCTCACGCGCTCTATGGATTCGAATTGACCTTCGACGGACTCGATTCCTCAGGCGCCAACGCCGGCTTGCAAGCGCAGTCGCTGCAGACGCTGATGGGCTTCTGGCTGTCGTGCGGCGGTCAGCTCGGAACCTTCCTCTATGCCGATCCAACGGATGGCGCCGCCGCCAATCAGGTCATCGCTACCGGCGACGGATCGACCATGGTTTTCACTTTCGGACGCGCCATCGGCGGCTATTTCGAGCCTGTTTCTTACGTTACGTCAGTATCGAGTGTGACGGTCAACGGCATCGCCACGACAGCCTACACTCTGAGCGCGCCCAATACGATTGTCTTCGCCACGGCGCCGGCGAGCGGCGCGGCCGTCGCGGCCAGCTTCGCTTACGCCTTTCAGTGCCGCTTTCTCGAAGACCAGGCCGAATTCGAAAATTTCATGTCCGGCCTTTGGCGCGCCAAGAGCCTCAAATTCCGCCAGGTACGCTGAATGAAATCCGCTCCTCCCGCCCTCGTCGCTTACCTCAATGCATTGCGCCCGACCTCCGACGCGCCTTTGCTGACAGCCGAATGTTTCACCATCTGGCTCGCCAGTGGCGCGGTGCTGACCTATACCGATCTCGACATTCCGGTCGCACTCAACGGATACACTTATCTCGCCAATTCGGTGCTGATCTCCGGCCTCAAATATCGCGCCTCCTGTGGTGTCAATGTCGACAGCCAGCAGGTAACGATTTTCGCCCGCACCACCGACACGATCGGCGGCGTTCCCTTTCTGCAGTCCTTGCAGCAGGGCCTTCTCGACGGCGCGGAAATTCAGCGCGAAAAGGCCTTTTTCACTGCCTGGGGAACGCCGCCCATCGGTTCGGTCGTGCTGTTCAAGGGGCGGGTCGCGCAGATCGACTCCATCGGCCGGACCAGCGCGCAAGTAACCGTCGCCTCCGATCTCGTGCTGCTCGACATCGACATGCCGCGCAATGTCTACCAGGCTAATTGCCAGCATGTCCTCTACGACGCCAATTGCAGCGTCATTGCCGGAACCTATTCCACAGCGGGATCTGTCGGCGCGGGCTCGACACAGACGCAAATTGAATGGACGGGCGCGACATCGGCCTATCAGCAGGGGACCGTCATTTTCACCTCTGGCGCCAATACCGGCGCGACGGCGACGATCAAGACGGCGGGAAGCGGCTGGCTGCAACTTGCTTATCCATTGCCCAACGCGCCGGCCGTCGGCGACGCTTTTTCGGCGTCTTACGGTTGCGACCGCACCATGGCGACCTGCCAGAGCCGTTTCAACAATCTCAGCCAGTTTCGCGGTTTTCCCTTCGTGCCGCCGCCGCAGATCATGACCGGACCGCTTTCATCTGTGGTCTCCGACAGCGTCAAGGGCGGCAAATAGGAGTTGGCCATGACCGAAGCCGAAAAGCGTCAGCGAGATGAGCGAAATCGCGTTGTGACGGAAGTGCGCAAATGGATTCTGACGCCCTATCATAATTGCGCCGATGTGCGTGGCGCCGGCGTCGATTGCGGCATGTTGATCGTGCGGGTCTTCGTCGATCTCGGCCTGGTCCCTACATTCGATCCGCGTCCTTACGATCCGGACTGGATGCTTCATCGCGACGATGAAAAATATCTCTCATTTTTCACCGAACGTTGCGCCCGCGTCGTCAAGCCGCAGTTGGGCGACTTGGCCCTGTTTCGTTATGGCCGCAGCTATTCGCATGGCGGCATCGTGACCGGCGTCGACCCTGTCTCCATCGTCCACGCCTATCACGACGCCGGTTGCGTCATCGAGGAAAGCCTCGCGCAAAATCCGGCGCTCACCGACCCGAAACGCAAATTGGCTTTCTTTTCGATCTGGACGCAGAAGGCGGTGGCGTAATGGGTTTTTTGCGCGCTGGGAACAGCAACACCCAGATCACAAAATATTCCGGATTGCAGGTCCAGACGACCTCGAGCAGCGTTCCGGTGCCGATCTCGTATGGCGCCAACATCCTCGCGCCGAACTGTTTCTGGTATCAGAATTTTCAGGCGCACCCGCAAACTTCCGGCGGCAAAGGCGGCGGCAAAGGCGGAGGTCGCGGCGGCACGCCCTCGAGCTACACCTATAGCTGCGCCATCATGATGGGGATCGGCGAAGGGCCGATCGCCGGTATAGGTAATATCTGGCAAACCTCGACCGCCGCCGTCAATCTCGCCTCTCTCGGCCTGAGCCTGTTCGCCGGCTCGTCGCCGCAGAGCGTCTGGCCCTATCTGACCGCAGCTTTTCCTGCGCAGGCGCTCACTTATCCGGGCGTGGCCTACGTCAGCAACTCGAATTACGACCTTGGCGCATCCGCCAGCGTCGGGGACAGTAATTTCGAGGTTTTCGGCATTCTTCATGGATCGGGAGTCAATGGCGTCGACGGCGATCCGGCGCAGGTGATTTCGGACTTCCTTACCAATCCGCAATATGGCGTCGGATTTCCGGGCGCCTCCATCGACGCTGCGTCGCTGTTCGCCAACTCCGGCGATTCTTCTTATCAGACTTATTGTTGGGCCAATTACCTGGCGATCAGCCCGGTGCTGAACATGCAGGAGACTGCCTCCTCGATCCTTACCCGTTGGCTGCAACTTACCAACTCGACCGCCGTCTGGTCCGGCGGTCTGTTGAAAATCATTCCCTATGGCGACAGCGTAGTCACGGGCGGTTCGGGCTCCTCGCAGAAGACCTGGACGCCGAATGTCACGCCGGTTTATAGTCTTACCGACGAGGATTTCTTGCACACGCAGGGCGAGGATCCGGTCAAGATCACGCGTTCCGATCCCTATTCGGCCTATAACCAGCAGGCCATCGAGATACAGTCGCGATCCGATGCCTATAACACCGGGCCGATCGTCGCCTTCGACCAGTCGGCGATCAACCGTTTCGGCCTGCGCATCGGCTCGACCGTCACGGCGCATGAAATCTGCGACCTTCAGGTCGCGCAGACGTCGGTGCAATTGATCTTGCAACGCGGCCTTTATATCCGCAACACCTTCGTGTTCAAACTCTCGATGGAATTCTGTCTGCTCGATCCAATGGATCTGGTGGCGCTTACCGATGTGGCGCTCGGGTTGAACAATACGGTCGTGCGCATTGTCGACATCGAGGAAGACGCCGATGGTGCTCTGACCGTGACGGCAGAAGAGTTTCCGCAGGGCGTGGCGACCTCGGCGCTCTACTCGACCCAGGTCAAATCGAACGGCGCGCCCAACAGCTCGGTCGCGCCGCAGCCGGTCAATACGCCATTGATCCTCGAACCGCCGCCGAGTCTGACCGGAAATATCGCGCAATTGTGGATTGGCGCGAGCGGCGAGAATGGCGATCCCAATTGGGGTGGCTGCGTGGTGTGGGCCTCGCTCGACGGCAATTCCTATGCGCAGGTCGCGCGCCTCGGGTCGCCAGCGCGGCAGGGCGTGCTTTCCGCAGCGCTTCCTGCTTTTTCCGGAGCTAATCCTGACTCGTCCGATATGCTGGGCGTCGACCTGACTGAGAGCGGTGGCTTGCTTTCTTCGACGTCGGCCGCCAGTGCGGCGGCGGGAGTCACGCTTTGCTATGTCGACGGCGAATATCTCGCCTATACGACCGCAACGCTGACGGCGATGAGCGAATATAATCTCATGGGCCTTTACCGGGGATTGAACGGTTCGACGCCTGGCGCTCATGCAAGTGGCGCCGTCTTCTGCCTGCTCGATTCCGCTATCCTCGATTTTGACATCCCGAACGCCGAGATTGGCCAGACAATCTATCTGAAATTCCAGAGCTTCAATATCTTCGGCGCCGCGGCGCAAGATCTGTCGACTTGCGCCCCTTACCCATACCTGATTCAGGGAACGGGTGTTCTCGGCCCTGTCGCCTCCGCTTTGGCGGTGGGGACAGCGATGGATTATGGTCTCGCCAGTCAACGCGTTTGCGAAACCGACGATTTCGGGACGGTATCGGCCGCGGTGATTTCGGTCATCGACCTCGGCTCCTGCATCTCCTGACGGGCGCGCCATAGCCAGACGAAAGACGTCTTTCGCCGCCCTATGACGGATCTGCCTTCGCCAAATACTCCAATTTCGAGGATTATTTTCCATGTCCGTTCAGGTCAAACGACGCCGCGACAGCGCGGCGAACGTCGCCGCTTACACCGGCGCCCAGGGCGAATTGATTGTCGATACAACCAACGATCGCCTCACGGTTCACGACGGCGCCACGGCCGGCGGCTTCGCCGCCGCGAAACTTTCCGAAGTCATCACCAATGGCCGTACTCCTGTTTCCGACGTGGCCTATACGGTCCTCGCCACGGATCGCAGTGTCGTCTATACGGCGCTGACCGCGGCTCGCGCCATCGCTCTCCCGTCGGCGGCGTCGTTTCCGACGGGGACGCCGCTGACGATATTCGACGAGAGCGGAAATTGCTCGACGGCCAACGCCCTCACCATCACGGCGAATGGTTCGGACAAGATCAACGGCGCCTCGACGGCTGCGGTCGCTACGCCTTCCGGATTCATCGCGCTTCAAAGCAATGGAGCGGGAAAATGGACGATCATCGACCAAGCGTTCGGCGCTGGCGCGCAGCAACAGGTCGCCCAGGGCGACAATGGTGCGGCGATCCAGTTTCAGGTGATTGAGCAGACGGTCACGCTGTCCGGCGCCTCGACAACGGCGAGCGTTCCCATTCCAGGCAATTGCATCGTCCTTGCCTGCGGAATGCGGGTGTTATCTGCAGTGACTGGCGCGCCGTCCTTCGGGATCGGCGTCTCCGGAAGCGCGTCCCAATTCGGTAGCGCGCTCTCGATCTCGGCGGGCGCGACCAACTATGGGATCGTAGGCCCCTATGGCTGCTATTCGGCGACCAGCCTTATCGTGACCGCGACAAGCGGTTCTTTCACCGGGGGGACGCTGCGCCTGTCGCTGAAAATAATACTTCTGCCTGTCTCGACTTCGTGACGGCGAAACCAAGAATTTTGCTTGGGCTTCGCTTGCCGGCGCGCGTGGCCACGCCCTGAAACGCGCCTCCGCGCTTCCCCTAAGCTAGAGAATTTCTGGAGATTGACATGGAATGGAAAAACCCTGACGGGTCACTGACTGGCGGCGTCGTCATTGAAGATGGCGCCGGCAACAAGCTCGGCACGGCGGCCAATCCGCTCAACGTAACTGGCGGCTCAGGCGGAGGCGGGGGGGCCAACGCCAGCGTCGGCATCTTGGGTTCGGCGGCTCCCCTCGACGCCACCGCCATCGGCTATCAGAACGCCTCCGGCAATCTCGCGATTCCTACGGCCTCTGCTGGCCTGCCGATTTCGGACACCGGCGCCTCGGCCACGGGCATTTCGCAACCGCCGGGCGGATCCGGACTGAGCGGCTGGCTTTCAGGCATCTATTCGAAACTGACCGGAACCCTTTCAGTTAGTGTTTCGTCCGGCACGGTAAATGTCGATGGCGTGTACAATACGTCTCCGCCAACGCTTTCCAATGGGCAATATTCTCCGCTACAACTGGACACTTCTGGAAACCTTAAAGTTGACGTTTCCGCTGGCAGCATAGCGGCGGTGCAGTCTGGGGCCTGGGGGGTTGCCTTATCCTCGGCCATACCAGCAGGCGCTAACGCCATCGGGGCGGTCAGCGTCTCCAATCTTCCTTCGACGCAGGCGATCTCCGCCGCGTCCCTCCCTTTGCCGTCTGGCGCGGCAGCGGACGGAACCGACGCGACTGGCGTGACGCAGCTGAGCGGCGGCGTTGGCATTCGCGGCTGGTTGTCGGGGATTTATTCCAAGCTGACCGGCACGCTTTCGGTAAGCTGGTCGGGCCAGAGTGTCGGCGTTTCTTCGCTCCCAGCAATCCCCGCTGGCGCAAACGCCATAGGCACTGTCGGCGTAACCTCTATCCCTGACGCCTCGTCTGGCTCCGGCTCAACTGTTTCGGCGGTGAATACGGCTTTTAGCGGACTATCCGCGCTGAGCACCGCTGGCTTTGCGAAGTTGATTTTGACTTGCACGGCGTCTGGATCGTGCACTGTCACATGGCGCGGCTCGAATGACGGCGGAACGACATGGGAACCCCTCCTTGCGAGCCGACTCGACGCTTCAGCTACGGGGACTACAACGGCCTATGTAAATCCGACAGCCGGTTATATCTGGGAAATCCCGTGCTCTCACGCGCTGGTCCAAGTTTATTGCACTGCCTTCACCACGTCTGCGACGTTTTCTTGGTGCCTCAAAGCTGGCGGCTGCTTTCATACCGTCGTGGACCAAGGCGCGGCCAATTCCTCGTCACCATGGCTGGTGCAGTCTAAGGCGGCCACGTCGGGTGGCATCCCCACTGCAACCGTCATCATCGGCGCAGCCACGACCAACGCCGGATACGTCAAGGCTTCGGCCGGACAGGTCTACGCGATCGATCTTAGCAATAATGCGGCGACCTGGGCTTATTTCCGGCTATATAATAATGCTTCGGCGCCCACCGTTGGCACTACCACGGTCGCGGCTCAATATGGAATGGCGCCTGGCGGCTCCCGGACCGTTTCATTTGGCGAC
Organism: Rhodoblastus sp.; assembly: GCF_052145335.1. GTDB lineage: Bacteria > Pseudomonadota > Alphaproteobacteria > Rhizobiales > Beijerinckiaceae > Rhodoblastus. The sequence continues at coordinate 7,648 of NZ_JBKQOU010000153.1, read as the reverse complement.
CTCGGCTTTCCGCTCGGAACCGGCATCGCTTATTCAATAACGGCAGGCGCCGCTGTGAACGATACCACGGCGCTGGCGGCGGCTTCCACTGTAGTTGCGACGGTCCACTCCGACTAAACCAAGACTCCGACCTTGGTCGGAGTTCAATATTCTCGATTGCGCCGCAATAGTCGTCGAATGTTTCCAAAGGCCGCAAATGCCGACAAATTTTAATCTTCGTGCGTCGAACAATGCGACCTTCCAGTGGACGCGCGATCTGACGCAATTTGCTTCTCTCTACAATATCGCCGCGGCGACCATCAGGATGCAGGTTCGAACGTCGCCCTACGCGCCCGATCCGCCCGCCTACCAATGGCTTTCGACGGCTTTGGCGGGCGGCCAGATCGTCTTTAACGCGACTTCCAATCTGTGTGCCTTCGTCGCGCCCGAAGCCGACATGGCGCGGATGCAGGGCGATTACGTCTACGATTGCCGGCTGGAATTTTCCGGCGGCGCGACGATCGTGATTTTCGGAGGCCGCATCCGTTTTTCACGAGGCGTCACCCGCACGCCAACCGACGCTGCGGCTACCGACGTTTCCGGCCTCGGCGATACTGTAAGCGTGGAAGGGGAGACCGGGACTTCGCCAGTGCCGCTGCCCTTGTCGCTTTCCTCTCTCCTTGTCGTCTGTGAAAATGCGGCGTCCAGCGCATCTGCCGCCGCCAGTTCAGCCGCCAGTTCCGCCGCCAGCGTCACCCCGGAAGAGTTGGCGACGCAAATGGCTGCCCAACCTGCCACCAGTCTCGCCGCCTTGGCCGAGGCGCTGATCGCAGCGCTGCCGCCTTCCGCCCTCGCCGCCGCCATATCCGAGATGATTCCGACGCTTCCGACTGCGCCAGTTTCCGGCGGCGCGACTCTGTGGAGCAACAGCGGCCTCCTTGAACGTTCTTAAAGGCATCGAGATGAAAACCCTTATTGCGGCGATATTTGCAGGAACGATGCTTTCGAGCGGTGCTTTGGCCCAAAATTATAGCGCCCCAAATTTTAGTTCCTTGACGCTGGGCACACCGCTCGCAGTCACCAGTGGCGGCCTGGGTAACGCAACTGGAGCGGTTGACGGGTTGACTGTGCTTGGCCGGACTCTCGCCAATACCCTCGGGCCTGGAGGCGTCACAGCGTCAATGCTCGCCAGTGGCGCAACAGCAGCTAACCTCGGCTACGCGCCTCTTAACCCGGCCAATAACTTTTCCGAGCTGTCAAATGCGGCGACGGCGAGGGCAAATCTTGATCTGGGATTGCTCGCGACACAAAGCAGCGTAACCGGGACGCTCCTTGCCTCTGGCGCGGCGGCTGCGAACCTCGGTTTCACGCCCCTCAATCCCGCAAATAACCTTTCCGAGGTGACGAATAGCGCCTCGGCGAGAACAAACCTCGGCATTGGGCCGCTTCAGTCCGGTTATACAAGCGCGACGGGACTTGGCAGCGCGGCGAATTATGCCGTCGGAACCAGCGGCGCGAGCCTGGGGCTGTTCAATACGCAGAACTCTTGGTCGCCCCCGGTTCCGCCGTGGACAACATTTACGACGCTTTACCAGGGCGATCTCTATAATCTTGGTGGTCTTCCCGCTGGCAGCATGGATGCGCACAATGCCGGCGCCGTGGCGATGACGGAGGCGCTAGTTGGCGCAGTTGATGTTCCCGTAGGCGCCGTGAATGCGACCTTCATCAATGCTGGTGTTGCAGGCTACTCGCGCTCTGCCACGCCAGCGGCGGCGGCTGTCGGCGTTTTTGGCGGCGCTATGGCGAATGTCGCAGGGGCAAGTACTTGGGGCCTCAACACTATCGCCACCAACACCACTCAGATCGTCCCAGCGACACAGACCGGCCTCAACGGCGTCACAGCCTATTCTATCGAAGCCGACCTTAATATTATGAAGCTTCCTGGCGGGGGGACACCGACCGGCACGGTTCGTGGATTGGCCATCTTTAGCGGTTCGGAAGTCCATCCGAGCGGCGGTGCGTACGGCATTGAGGTTGGTCCGTTTGGTCAAGGGTCATTTGGCAACACAATCTGGTGGGACTCGGCCATCGTTATTGATGGAGCGCCTAATACAACCGCCATTCAGATTGGGGCCAAAGGCGCGGGTACAACCAGCCTTCCATCGCAGTCGATCGCGTTCAACTCCTATAACTCCTCCAGCACATTGCTCACATCCACCATTGGCGCGGACCCGAATGGCAATCTCCAGATCACCCCAGGCGCCGGGGGGGCCACCAACATAGTTGGCACGGTGACGGAAGGCCCGCTTTCTGTAACTAATACAGTGCAGTATGGTGGCATAACGCTGTCAACCGGCTCGAACTTCACTGGTGTCCTGGCCGGGTTTGGAACTGGCGGCGATGGTGGAACGCTCGAACTACTGACGGGCGGCACGATAAAAACCCTGCTCTCAGGCAATACCGGCACTGGAAGTTACATCAACAATGCTGCTGGTTTGACGGTCGGTGGCACAGGTACTGCTGCTGCTGGCGTGGTCAATGCAACTGGCGGGTTCCAGGTCAATGGTGTGGGGCAGAATGCAGCTGGTGGCCTAGCTTCTGTTACAGGAGCAACAACGAGTGGAAACCTTCCCTCATTCAGCAGCGCCAATGGTCCCTTGCAGGACAGCGGCATTGTTGCATCAAGCATCGTCACCCTGACGGGAGCGCAGACGCTCACCAACAAGACATTGAACAATCCAAGTATTACATCTCCTACAGTCACTGGGTCGCTTTCATCTGGGCCTGTCAGCGTTACGTCCGGCTCAATATACAGCGGCCTGACGCTTTCTACCGGGTCAAATTTCTCGGCGATCCTGGACGGCTATGGAGTCGGAAACGATGGCGGAACGCTCTCACTCCAAACTGGCGGCGCGCTAAAGACGCTACTTTCTGGCAATACCGGAACTGGAAGCTATATCAACAACGGCGCCGGCTTGACGGTCGGCGGAACGGGCACGGCGCCCGCGGGCGCTGTGCAGGCTAGTTCTGAAGTCAACGGCGTCACCGGCCATCTAGCCGCGTCAGGGACAGCGCCGACGGTCACGAGCGGCTTCGGCTCTTCCACAGGCTCTATCGGGACTGTCAATGGCACTTGGCATTTCGACGTGAACACCAACGTCGGCGGCACGAGTGGCGTCGTCGGCCTGCCGACCGCGACAACAGCATGGAACTGTTTCGCCAATTCAAAGAACAACCCGACAACGATTGCTGTGCATCAAACCGGTTTTGGCACGGCGTCGGCGACGTTTGCGCCCTACACGCTTTCGGGGGTCTTGTCGGCGTGGGTTGCTTCGGACGTGATCTCCATATCGTGTTTCGCTAACTAAAAGCCTTCCGATCCGAGAGAATTTTGCATGGCGGGCGCTTACACGCCCGCCGAATGCGCGCTTCACGCGATGCGCGAGCGTAAAAACTGAAAGGAATCCCCGTGACTTTCCTGGCCAATCCTCTCGGCTTAACGCCGGAGGAATTCAAAGCCTATGCCGAAAAGCTGAACTGGACGCATTGGCGTCCGTCATTCGTCGTTCTTCACAACACAGCCGAGCCGAATGTGGCCCAGTGGACTCATTTCGGCCTCGGCAAAACCGCAGGCGCGCGCCGCGTGCAAAACCTCAACCATTATTATCAGAGCGACGAGGGCTGGCATTCCGGTCCTCACATCTTCGTTGCGCCGGATTTGATATGGATCGCGTGCGACCTGGCCGCCGACGGCGTCCACGCCTCTTGCTATAATAGTTTGTCGATCGGCGTCGAAATGGTCGGTGATTATTCGATCGAATCTTTCAACGAGGGCGAGGGCGCCCAGGTCCGCGACAACGCTGTGGCCTGTCTGGCGGCGCTGCATAAAGCGCTCAAGATCGATCCCGAAACCCTGCATTTCCACAAGGAATGCCTCCGCGATCATCACGAGTGTCCCGGCAAAAACGTGGACAAGGCGGATATGATCGCCCGCGTGAAGGCGTGGTCTGGCGTGTCGGCGTCCGTCTCCGAGCCCGTCCCAACCACACCGGCGCTCGCGCAATATGTGGAGTCTGTCGCTGCCGCGAACGCGCCGGTCTCCTATAACGACAGCGCCTCGGCGATCTATAAATTCTGGTTGGCGCATGGGTTCACCCCGGCGCAATCCTGCGGCCTTCTTGCCCAAGCCGACGCCGAATCCTCGCTCGATCCGAAGGCCGTCGGCGATCACCACGAGGCTTTCGGCCTCGAGCAGTGGCACGCCTCGCGGATCGACGCCATGCGCAATGGTTGCGGCGTCGATCTAACCCAATTGCCGCCCCTGGCCGATCAACTCAGGGCGGCTCTATGGGAATTGCAGCACACGGAAAAACACGCTCTCACGCAGATCAAAGCGACCAGCACTGCCTATGACGCTGGCTACGCGGCGTGCCGTTTCTGGGAACGGCCGGCCTCGACCGCTCAATATGGCAAGCGCGGCGCCATCGCTGAAAAATGGGCGGTCTTTTTCTCCAGACACCTGATTTGAAATCAAGAACTGCGCGCGAAAGCGGACCGGCGAAGCGCGCGCGAAGCTTTGTTCGCCGACCGCATTCGTAAAAGGAAATGTTTATGACAAGCACTCAAATTTGGACGGCTATCGCGCATTATGGCCCGGCGGCCGTCGCCTGCGCCGCCGCCGCAGCCGCCGTACTGCCCAAACCCGCGCCTGGCACATGGTATTCTGTGTTACGTGGCGTCATCGATTTGCTGGCCTGCAATTTCGGCAGCGCGAAGAATGCGCCTTGAGCATTTTCAACGCCGTTATCGGCGCGTTCCAGAAACTGCTCGGCGCTGTCCCGCCGATCGTAGTGGTCGCGGAAAAAATCGATCCGGCGCTCGCCAGGTCCGTTTCCGCGACGCAAGTGCTGGCCGCAGTAAAAGCGGCGTCCTCACTGAATTTTGTAGGCATCGAAAAAGTGCTGGCTGAGCACTTTGCCAATGCTCAGGACGATCTTTCGACCGTCGAGGATGTGGCCAAAGCCATCGCGCCATTTCTGCCTGACGCGATGTATGTCGCTGACGCGGCGACAATTGTCTCCGCAATTCTGCAGATCGGCGGCCTGCTACCGGCGGATTGGCAAATCATCAAGACCGAACACGGTCCGACGAAACCTATCTTCGGCGAGGACAGTCTTGCCTACGATCACGCCCCATTTATCTGAAATCCCTGAAAGGAACATCTATGAAAAAGCTGCTCTGCGGCGCGCTCCTGCTCGCCTTCATCCTGCCTGTCCAAGGCCACGCCATGTCCTATTTCACAGGCCAATCGGCCTCGACCAATGCGGCGAACGCCTCCAGGACAGCGGCGGCCGTCGCCTGCATCATCGCGGATGGCGCGAGCGTCGCGCTTTCAGTCGAGGACGCCGTCAATCAGGGCAAGGCGAACCAGCTCGTCCACAGCGGGACGACGACGACGGTTCAGGCGGCCAGCCTGGATGTTTGCCAGCAGATGGGCGGCATCGCCCAGACGCTGTCATCTCCGGCTTCATCCAACTGAAGCGCACGGAAAAGTTTTCTCATTAAACGGAATTCGGAACAAATGGCGGCGGATTTGAGCGGCGGCGAATTGCCGAACTGGCTGATCACTTTGGGCGCCAGCGCCGTGACGGCGGTCGGCGGCTTTTTTCTGGCTTTGGTCAATCGCGGTCCAGCAATGCAATCCGCCGTCGATGGGCGGCTGCGGACTTTGATCGATGGCTATGAAAGGCGCGTCGACGATCTGATGCTGGAAGTGCATTGTTTACGCGATGAGGTCGTCAATCTGCGTCGCGCTCTGGCCGAAGCGCATTATCCAAACGGTTTCGGCGCCTGACTTCGATCTGATTTTTTGCCGCGAGTAGTTAGCTTGCGGTAGTCAGTCATCTTCCTTTTGCCCCGTCCGGCGTCAGCCGGGCGGGGCTTTTTTGCGTTTGGGGCCTAGCCTGACGATTTTGTGCAATGCCTCGCTAATCGATCAAATTAACCTTGCGGCGGATGAAGCGAGGAACCCGGCTTGACTCCTATCGGCTTTGGGTGTTTTCTGGATGGAACATATCATGAACATACGTGCGAAAGCAGCCATGCATTGGATCGATGCGCAGAGAGGAATTTCGCCATCGCGGGCGAAAACTTTGGCTGTCTTGCGGCGTCTCCTCGCCAAGGCCAGCCACAACGACGTAGCGGCGCCGGGTCGCGCCGCGCGTTTCGCCTTGGGCGCGCCCGGCGTCGACGACTTTCTCGGCGGCGGGCTAAGCCGCGCCTGCCTGCATGAGGTCCATGCGCCATGGAGCGCCGATTGGTCCGCCGCCGTCGGTTTCGGCCTCGCTTTGGCCCGTCGCGTCGCACCGGGCCGCCCGTTGTTCTGGGCGCGGCAGGATTTTCTGGAAAGCGAGGCCGGGCGGCTGAATGGCCTGGGACTTGCCGAATTCGGCGTCGATCCCGCCGCCTTGTCACTGGTGCGCGGCAGGGACGCCGAGGCGGTGCTGCGCGCCGGCGTCGAAGCGGCGCGCTGCAAAAGTCTCGGGGCTGCGCTGATCGAAATTTTCGGCGCGCCGCGCGCGCTTGATCTCACCGCGACCTTGCGTCTGGCGCGCGCGGCGGAGGCTTCGGGCGTGACCGTTTTTCTGATGCATATTTGCGCCGGACAAGAGACTGGAACGCTGGCCAAGACCGGGCCGCCCAGCGCCGCCACTTCGCGCTGGCGGGCGCGGACGCAAAATTCGCGCGCCCTTGCCGCCAATGCGCCGGGGCCTCCCTGTTTTGCCGTTACGCTGCTGCGTCATCGCGGCGGCGCGGCGGATCGTTCCTGGCGTTTGGAGTGGTTGCGTGACCGAGGCCTGTTTCATGAAGCCGCCGATTCTCTCAGCGCGACGCTATCTGGCTCTGTGGCTGCCCTTCCTGCCGACGGACAGGCTGCGTCTGGCGCGGTGCGGGAACGGCGCGCCGCAGGATGAAGACACGCCTTTCGCTCTTGTCGAAAAGCAGAACGGCGCGCAACGACTTTATGCGCTGACTCCCGCCGCTTTGCGCCAGGGGCTTGCGCCTGGCCTGTCGCTGGCCGATGCACGCGCCCGCCTGCCGCAACTCGCCGTCGCAGAAGCCGATCATCCGGCGGATGCAAAAATCCTGGCGCTTCTGGCGGCGCGCTGCGAACGCCATACGCCGTTGACGGCGTTGGACGAACCGCATGGGCTGGTCCTCGACGTCACCGGCTGCGCCCATCTGTTCGGCGGTGAGGCCGGTCTTTTCGCGCGTGTGCTCCAGGACATGGAAGCGCTCGGTTTTTGCGTCCGCGCGGCTCTGGCGACGACACCGGACGCCGCTCGGGCGCTGGCGCGTTTTTCCGCCGGCGGGGTTTTTACGCCCGAGGCGGAAGCCGCTGCCATCACGCGCGCGCCTCTGGCGGCGCTGGAAATGGAGGACGAAATCCTGCTGGCTTTGAGCCGGGCCGGACTCAAAACCCTCGGCGATGTCGCGGCGCGGTCCTCGCGCGCCTTCGCCTCGCGTTTCGGCGCCGATTTTTCGCGAAAAATCGAGCGGCTGTTCGGCCGCGAGGATGTGCGGATCAAACCCCTCCGCCCGCCGCCCGATTGCATGGTCGAACGGCATTTCGCCGATCCACTGTCGCAGGGCGAGCAGGTCGAGGCCG
>NZ_JBKQOU010000152.1:0-3981 GCF_052145335.1 Rhodoblastus sp. | reverse complement strand
CGAATGCGAGGATCGTGTCCCATGGCGTGGTGTAGCTGACGGTTGGCGCCGTCGTTTTCCAGGCCGAGCCGGGATTGTGTCAGGCTGACGCGATGGGCAGACTGACAAGCGGATCATCGCTCAGTGGAGCCATTGTCTCAAGCGTCATGTAGCGGCTTCGCTGCACGGCCCATTCATCGTTTTGCTCCAGCAGGATGGCGCCGATCAGGCGGGTGATCGCGTCTTCGTTGGGGCTTCGGTGCGTCGCTTGAGGTGGCAAACCGCTCGCGCCGACCGCTGGCAAGGCAAATGGTCCTGTATCGCCGTCGCCTGCTGGCGGGCAGGCGACCGGACAATAACCGCGGCGAAGAGCGCCGAAGCCAAATTGAAGAACAGGCGCAGCGAAATCCCCGCTCGATGAGCGAGGGGAGCTTACTGGCCAGTGATGATTTTGATGGGCGCCCCGACAAGGGTGATCGGCAACGCAACGATCGAACCGATTGCCCCGCCGGCCGAGGCCCCGCTCTCGGCCAGGACGCCGTGGCGCAGGGCGATCCCCTTTGCCAGCACCTCGCGCAGTTGAGGCGCCACTTCGGCAAGCTGCGCGAATTTGCTATGGTTCATGGGGTCGTCCGCCTTGACGTCCGTCAGGTCGATCACCCGCGCGCCGAGCCCCGCCAGCTCGGCGGCGTCGGCGTCGTCGCCGACTCTGGACTGTTCGCCCGCGAGCAATTTCGAGGCCCGAAGCGCCTGATCGTCCTTCGAAGTGACGATGTACAAAGGTTTGGCGGGCTGGCCGAAGCGGCGCATCTGCGATTTGAAGACGTCGAGATCGATGTCCGCCGAGGCAAGGACGGTGATGCCAATTTTGTCGGTATTGCGCATGTCGCCCGATATCTTCATCTGTCGAAGTGTCTCGACGGTGACCCAGTTGCCCATGGAATGCGCAACGATATCGACGCGATCGGCGTCGCTCGCCAACGAAAGACGAAGGACGTGTTCGAGACTGTCGCGCGCCGCCGTCGCACTATTGGTGTCGTAGACATAGTCGCCGAGCTTTCCGCGCGACGCCCAGGTGAAGAGCACCGGAACGCCATCGTACTTTGCATCGTGCGTGACCTGGGAAATGCGATAGACGCCCTCGGCGAACAGCGTGTTGTAGCCATGAACGAAGACGAACATCCTGCGGCTTCCCTTCGGACGCTTCCGCAGTTGAGCGTTCAACGCCTGGACGAACGCCTTGTCGTTGTCGAGATAAGAAGCATCGCGCACGACGAAATTGGCCGCCGGATCCCCAGGCGGGCTGTCCGGCATTTCGATTTGGCCGGGAACGTGGTTCGGGGGTATCGACATGTCGATCCTGGCGTAGCTCAGGAAACTGGCCCTCTCGCCATTGAAAAGCGTTCCGGGCCGCGCGTCCCGTTCGCGCGTCGTCGCGACGAGCACCGTATGCTCAACCGCACCGGGCGCGCCGACAGCGATGGGGCTCATGAAACCGGTTTCCGGCCGCGAAGCGCAGGCGACAAGAGGCGCGCAAACAACCAGCGCCGCGATGATGGCTCGTGGCCGCCGCAGAGCGGACATCAGGAGCGCTCCTGCAGTGATTTTTGCAATCTCGGCCACGTCAGCTCCAAGCCCGAAAAGTTGAAATACACGTTCGAAGTCATCATGTTGGCCAACGCCGGCTGGCGTAAGCGCGATGTCTCCGCGAATCCTATGGCGTCGGCGGCTCATGTGGCGACGGAGCGCCAACTCGTATGAGCCGGGAAAAATCGAGAGAACCGTCCGCCTCGGCGGCCCGCTTGTCGATGTGCGCGAGCGCCTTCAGCTCCGGTAGAGGAATCTTGGTGTCGACGGCGCCTCGCGCGTATGCGTAATCCGGCAGATAGCCATTGATGACGAAGCGCCAGTTAAAGGGCGTCGGATCGCCGACGATCCGCATCATCTTGAATATTGTGGTCGTGCAATTCGATGTCAGCGAATTGTAGAATTGCGGTGTATCGGCAAGCCCGTTGGCGTCGGCGACATATTCGCGAAGGAGAGCGCCTGCAATTTCCGGCGACGCCCTCAGGCGATAAAGCTGAATGTCCTCTTGGCGTATTTTGGTCCTCAGGCGGATCACATCGCGTTCGTCCGCTGCGATGATCACGAGGGGATCTTTCTTGAAAAGATCGCCCAAGGGAGAATATTCGCCGTCGTTGAGACGACGCACCTCGATCGACCAGGCGAGATAATTGCTCCCTTCGAAGCTGAAGCTCAGGATCGTATGAGCGATTTCCGGGGCGGCCCAATAATCCATGAACAGGTCCAAAGTCCGGAGTTTCGTCAGATCATATTTTCGAGTGGTCCATCGCTCGGTGAAGTCCGTCTCGCTACGCCAATCAAAGTCCCGAACGTTCCTCAAAGTCAGCACATCGCCGTCAATCGTTCCCGTGACTTGTCGTGCGACTTCCGGCGCCCAATCGCCGTGGTCCTTTGGTTTGATTGTCGTCCACCAGGCCACAACCGCGGTGAAAGCAGCAAAAAAAATCACGAGCGCAAATTGGCGCCGCCGACTGAAGAGGGCGAGGATCGCGGCAAGGCCAATCAGGCAAAACAGACTTCCTGTGGACGCTCTCGTCAGTTCCTGCGCGGGGAGCCGGTACCACAGCGCGAGCGACGCCCAAGCTGTCAGGATGAGAATAATTGCTGCAAGGATTAGGCGAAAAATATTCCGCGCGACATGCCCCAATGGATGCTCCTCTGGGCAGCTATGGCGCCGCCGTCCGACTGAAAGCGCAAAATGGGCTGAACTCTGCCTGACCGGGCGCTGCGACCGCAACGCGCGACATCGCCTGTCCATCCGAAGTCGCTTTCCCAAATTCAGCTATTGCCTCGCCTCGCTTTAGCATATCGAACGAAACACGGATTGGTTGGCAACTCACCAAGCGCAACCGCTGCTCATTGACCGCAATTTTTTGCGAGATAGCGCTGAAGCCTTCGCAGGAGCGCACATTTCCACTCAAGGGCAGTGGCGCCATCTTGTTGGATCAATTGCTTGGCGCCGGCGTCAAACTTCGGCGCCATTCCATGCATTAAGTGAAATTTGCAGTTATTGAGCAGCGATTGCGGTTAGTGAGTTGCGCCCGACATGAGCCACGCGCCAATTCGGTACGAACACGGCTGCGAGACATTGACTCGCTCGTAGCCGCGGAGAATCATGAGGTCGAAAAGCCGCGCGGGAATCGTTATTCGCCGCTTGCCCAGAGACCCGCCGAGAAGGGAATGGCCGTGATGAAAGCGTTGTTGCATACCGTCGTCTTGAGCGCGGTCATCGCGCTCTCCGGCTTGGCCATGGCGTCGGAAGCGCACGCCGGTGGTGGCGCATCGCTGAAGTCATGTGCGGCGTCCTTCAAGGCAATATGTGGCAGTGTCAAACCGGGCGGCGGGCGAATTCAGGCATGTTTTGACTCAAACATCGACAAACTCTCGGAGCCCTGCAGGAGCAAGCTGACGAAAGCCGCCTCCTCCGCCCGGGCATGTCAGGCCGACGTTCGCAAGTTGTGCGGCGGAGCCGCGCACGCGACCGGGACCATCAGCTGCATGAAGCCACGGCTGGCGCAGGTCGGCATTCCATGCAAGCGCGCGATGGCCAAGGTCGCAATCCAGTATTCCCGAGGACAGTGACCATTGTTTCGACCCGGCTTGCGAGCCGGGGCGGTTGTTGATCGCCCGTTATCGGGATCCACCCACAGATCGAATTTCCGCTTCGCGCCAACTCTCGACGAAGCCCGCTAGGTTGGCGACCGGCCGCTAATGGGATGGACCGGCTGCACCCCCAGCAGCGTAAGCTGCGGGGCCACCATAAGCCGGAGCAGTTCAATGACCCAGACCCATCAGCGTCCTGCGCAAGACATAGCCGTTATCGGCGTCGACATCGGCAAGGATGTCTTCCACCTCGTCGGCTTTGACAGCCAAAGCAAGATCGCCTTCCGGCGCAAGATAAAGCGGCTGGCTTTGATC